>NZ_JAFNNF010000005.1:0-224335 GCF_026536885.1 Gilliamella sp. B2889
TCAGTCCGTAGACTTTTAATTTTTTGTCTCGCAAGTGCCCACACAGATTGTCTGTTTCTTCTTTTTAAAGAGCTGACAGCTTTAAATTTAACTAAACATTTTGGTGTTTTAGTTTGCTGTCTCAAGGGTTGCGTATGTTACTCACTTCACATGTTTACGTCAACCCCTATTTTGCAAAATTTGCTTTTTTTGGATTAAGTGATTGCTTTTTACACAAAGCAACGTCTTATAGGGTTATTTTTAACTGTTTTACGATAGCATCGGCTTTATTTATTGCTTCTTCCACTGTTACAGCACTAGCAAGTGCAACCCCCATTCTACGGCAACCTTCAACTTGTGGTTTGCCAAATAAACGTAAATCAGTATTTGGTTGACTTAATGCGTTATCTAAATTTGTGAACGATACCTGTTTTGATTCACCTTCAACCATTATGACCACAGATGCACTAGCATGATATTGTTCAATAAGTGGAATAGGCAAGCCTAATATAGCTCTGGCATGTAAGGCAAACTCAGATAGATTCTGGGAAATTAAAGTTACCATTCCGGTATCATGAGGACGAGGCGATACTTCACTAAACCAGACTTTATCGCCTTTAACAAATAGTTCAACACCAAATAAACCGTACCCGCCTAATGCTTGAGTTATTTTAGTTGCAATATCTTTTGCTTGCTCTAAAGCATTACAAGACATTTGTTGAGGCTGCCAAGATTCCCGATAATCACCTTTTTCCTGACGATGCCCAATCGGTTCACAGTAAGAAATACCATTGATATGCCTAACTGTTAATAAGGTAATTTCGTAATCAAAGTCGATAAAACCTTCTATAATGACTTTACCGCCACCAGCTCGACCACCTTCTTGTGCATATTTCCAGGCTAATTGAAGATCAGCTTCACTGCGTAATAATGTTTGCCCTTTACCGGAAGAGCTCATCACTGGTTTAACTAAGCAGGGATAACCAATCTCTTTTACAGCATCTTTAAATTCTATTTCGGTTGAAGCAAACCGATAAGGTGAAGTTGGTAGATTTAGTTGCTCAGCAGCGAGGCGACGAATTCCTTCTCTATTCATGGTTAACGCGACTGCTTTTGCAGTAGGAATAACCGTAAATCCCTCTTGCTCTAACTCAACTAAAGTTTGCGTTGCAATGGCTTCAATTTCAGGAACAATAAAATCCGGTTTTTCCTGTTCAATAATTTTTCTCAGTTCATTACCATCTAGCATATTAATAATATGATAACGATGAGCAACTTGCATTGCTGGTGCATTAGCATAGCGATCAACAGCAATAACTTCACAACCAAACCTTTGTAGCTCTATCACAACTTCTTTAGCCAATTCACCTGCGCCACACAGCATAACTTTGGTTGAAGTGGGTGATAACGGCGTCCCTAATTTAGCCATAATGTCCTCATACTCAGTTAACTATTTTTAATATCCTAAAAATAAAAAATCGGGAAAACGCACCCGATTTTTTATTTACAATTACGCTTGATAAGGATCACGTAGAATCATGGTTTCACTACGATCCGGACCTGTTGATATAATATCAATTGGTGTTTCGGTTAATTCTTCAATTCGTTTGATATAGGATTTGGCTGCTTGTGGTAAAGCATCATAACTTTTAATACCAAACGTTGACTCGCTCCAACCAGGCATAGACTCATATACAGGTTTTACTAAACTCCAATCTTCAGCAGCAGCTGGTGCATTTTTGATGACATCACCATTTGGTAATTGATAACCAACACAGATTTTGACTTCTTTAAGACCATCTAAAACATCAAGTTTAGTTAAACAGAAACCAGAAACTGAATTTAGTTGTACGGCTTTTCGTACAGCAACCGCATCAAGCCAACCAGTACGACGACGACGACCAGTTGTTGCACCAAATTCATTACCTTGTTTGCAAAGATATTCACCCACATCATCAAATAATTCAGTTGGGAAAGGGCCTGCACCGACACGAGTAGAGTAAGCTTTAACAATACCTAAAACATAACCAACATAACGAGGACCAAAGCCTGATCCTGTTGCTACACCGCCAGCAGTAGTATTTGAAGAGGTAACAAAAGGATAAGTACCATGATCAATATCAAGTAAAGTACCTTGCGCCCCTTCAAACATGATTCTTTCGCCTTTTTTCCGAGCATCTTCTAATAGTGTCGGAATATCTGCAATCATAGCCACTAAAATATCTGCAATCGCTAATGTGTCATCAAGGACTTTTTGATAATCAACCGCTTCAACTTTATAGTAATTTACTAATTGAAAGTTGTGGTATTCCATAACTTCTTTCAATTTTTCAGCAAATGCTTGGCGATCACGTAAATCACCAACACGCAATCCACGACGAGCGACTTTATCTTCATATGCAGGACCGATACCTCGACCTGTGGTGCCTATCGCTTTATTACCACGTGCTTTTTCTCGAGCTTGGTCTAATGCTATATGATAAGGTAATATTAAAGGGCATGATTCTGAAATTAGAAGTCTCTCTTTAACAGGGATACCATTTTCCTCAAGCTCTTTCATCTCTTTCATAAGAGCATCAGGACAAAGCACAACGCCATTTGCGATGATGCTAATGACATCATTACGTAAAATACCTGATGGAATTAAATGTAATACTGTTTTTTCACCATTAATAACTAAGGTATGGCCAGCATTATGTCCGCCTTGATAACGTACCACATATTTTGCTTTTTCTGTGAGTAAATCAACAACTTTTCCTTTGCCTTCATCACCCCATTGTGTACCTAGCACAACAACATTATTACTCATAGTTTATTTACTCATTGTATTATTTGTTAGACTTTAGTTTCATATATTGGAAAAATTCACTATCAGGACTAATGACCATAACATCATTACCTGTAAAACTTTGTTCATAAGCTTTCAAACTACGAATAAAACTAAAAAATTCAATATCTTTACCAAAAGCTTCTGCATAAAGTTTAGCTGCATTTGCATCACCTTCACCACGAATAGATCGAGCTTGGCGCTCAGCTTCCGATATTATTTTAGTTTTTTCAAATGTAGCTTTCGCTCTTATTTCTTCAGCTTTTTTAACACCTTCATATCGTTTTTCACGCGCAATAATATCACGTTCAGCTCGCATGTTAGCATAAATTGATCCTGACACTTCAGCAGGGAAATTGATTTGTTTGATTCGAACATCGATCACAACAACCCCAAAGGACCTCAAACTGGCTTTACTATTTTCAGGATCTTTTTTCGCATCATTGACCAATTTATCGATTGGTAAATTTTCTTCAACATCTTGCGGTGAACCATTTAATGCATCTTTAACACTTGCCATTAATGAATTTCTTGATTTGGTATCAGCATTAGTATCATTAATGATATCTCGGTTACTTAATTTACCTATTTCAGAACGCAAACGACCGTTTAAACGAGCCAAGATTAAGTCATTAACATCATTACCACCAGCAATAGTTTCATAATAACGATTAAAATCTACAATTTTCCATTGCACAAAATAATCGACTATTAACTCTTTCTTATGAACGTTAAAAAAGCGCTTTTCGTTATTATTATTTGAACTATTAGTGGTTTGTATTTTAGCGTCGATTATTTTAATACTATCAACAAGAGGCATTTTAAAATGGAGACCCGGTTGAGATAACCCAATAATCTTATTAAAACGTAAAACCACACCGCGCGTGCCTTCTTCAATCACATAAACACTTGAATAAAGCCCAACAATTAAAATTAAAACTATAGGAATCAATAATTTTCGCATTTTTTCTCTCCTTATCGACCCATAGCTCGGTTACTTCGATTAATAGAACTATTATTTTGAGTTGCAGTGTTATGAGTGTTATCAGTTGTAGCATTTTGTGCTTCATTGTTATTTTGAGAAGTACTATCAACTGTTTCTGAAGCTGCTGGCGGGTTGTTATTGCCATCACTACTTAAATTTGATAAGTTTGCGGATTCAGGTTCAATTTTATTTTTCATTAATTTTTCTAACGGCAATACCAATAAGTTACCACTCTTATCATTAACAATCACTTTTTGGGTTTTAGTTAATACTTTTTCCATTGTTTCAATATATAAACGATCTTTAGTAATTTCAGGCGCTGCTTTATATTGTGGTAATAATTTTTCAAACCGTGCAACATCACCAGCTGCTTCTAATTCAACTTGTACTTTATAAGCATTTGCATCTTCTAAAATAGTGGCAGAACGACCTTCCGCTTGCTGAATTAACTGCACTTTATATGCTTCAGCTTTTTTTATTTCCCGCTCACTATCATTTTGAGCTCGAATAGCATCAGCATAAGCATCTTGCACTTCGACAGGAGGACGCGCTACTTGGAAGTTAAGATCGACAATAGTAATACCCATATCATAATGAGAAATAACATTGATGAGTTCTTCTTTTGTACTGTTCTCTAGAACTGAGCGTCCATCTGAAATAATTGCATCAATATTAGAGCTCCCGATAGATGTTCTAAGCGCACTATCTGCTGCTTGACGTAAGCTATCTTCAACATTAGTTACATTAAATAAATATTTGATAGGATCACTAATTCGATATTGAACATTCATTTCAACAAAGACTAGATTTTCACCGTTATAACTAGTCGTTATAATATCACCCTGAACATTAAAGTTATAAGTTCCTTGGGTATCTACTTTATAAACTGTATCAATAAATGCTGGATTCCAATTTAAACCAGGTTGGATAATTTCAGGTTGAACTTGTCCAAAACGAGTTATTACACCTCGTTGGTTTTGGTTGATGGTATAAAAACCACTTACCCCCCAAATCAAAGCAAGCACTAAAATCATCGACATAATAATTTTAGAAGAACTCAAGTTAATATCTGAGGAACCTCGATTATTACTTGATCCACCTTTTTTTAAGAGATCTTTAATTTGATCAAATATTCCTCCCGACGAGGAATTGGAAGGTTTTTTGTTATTTCCCCATGGGTCGTTATCTTGTCCGTTATTGCCGGGCTGATTCCACGCCATATTTTATATGCTCCATTTAACAATTAGTTGTTATTTTGCGTATTGATTAAGTATAACAGATCTGGCTCTTGTTTACAGAGGCGATTCCATTCAATTAAAGGTATTCTTATATTTAGGTGAAAACGCCCATCATCTTCAATGACTTCATTCTCCACTGCATTTAATTTATATAGCCGACTTCTAAGTTTAGCTAAATAAGGAGGTAAGTTTAATTGGCAAACTTGAATTTGCCCAGAGAGCCTCTCTTTTAATGCGGTAAATAAAAGATCTAATCCTAAACTATTTTGAGCTGAAATCCAAACGCGAATTGGTACACCATTTTCGTCCCGATCAATACTCGGTTCCTTACCTTCTATTAAATCAATTTTATTCATCACTAACAAAGTAGGAATATCATGTGCATCAATTTCCAGTAATACCTCATCAACGGCATGAATATTATCTAATATATTAGGATCAGCTGCATCAACAACATGTAATAGTAGTGATGCTTCCTGTGTTTCTAATAAAGTTGCTTTAAAAGCAGCAATAAGATCATGTGGTAAATGACGTATAAATCCGACTGTATCAGCTAAAACAACCTCTCCAACATCCTCAACATTAATGCGTCTTAAAGTCGGATCTAGCGTTGCAAACAATTGATCGGCAGCATAAACTTCAGCATTAGTTAATGCATTAAAGAGAGTCGATTTACCAGCATTTGTATAACCAACTAATGATACCGTTGATAAATCTGCTTTACTTCTAGATTGACGATTTTGATTGCGCTGTTTTTCAACTTTAGCAAGTCTTGATAAAATTAATTGAATACGATGGCGAATTAATCTTCTATCAGTTTCTAACTGAGTTTCACCTGGTCCACGAAGGCCAATTCCACCTTTTTGGCGTTCTAAATGAGTCCAACCACGAACTAATCGAGTAGATAAATATTGTAATTGTGCTAATTCAACTTGTAATTTACCTTCATGTGTTCTAGCGCGCTGAGCAAAAATATCGAGAATTAATCCAGTTCTATCTACTACACGACATTCACATAATTGCTCAAGATTGCGTTCTTGGGTCGGTGTTAAAGTATGATTAACTAAAATGACTGAAGCATTTAGTTCTTTTACTTTATCGGCGATTTCTAATGCTTTTCCTTCACCAATAAAATATTTAGCTTGTGGGGACTTTTTTGAGGTTGTCACAATATCGAGAATTTCAATTTGAGCAGAAGAAACAAGCACTTCAAACTCTTTTAAATCCTCGATATCTCTTTCTTGAGGGAAGAATACATGGACTAATAAGGCAGATTCACCACCTTTATATCGCTCAAACAATCACATTCTCCACCCAACTAATTAGCTTTCGCTGTCCTCTTCAGGTTGTGATATCAATCCAGAAATTGGTCTTGATGGTACCACAGTTGAGATAGCGTGCTTATATACCATTTGGCTAACAGTATTTTTTAATAAAATAACAAACTGATCAAATGATTCAATTTGTCCTTGTAATTTAATACCGTTAACTAAATAAATAGATACAGGAATATGCTCGCGACGAAGCAAATTTAAATAAGGATCTTGTAATGACTGCCCTTTTGACATGAGTTTATCCTTTAAGATGAAATAAAAATATAAAGATAAAATAAGTTTACAATCAACATAATAATTTAATTGATCGCAATATAAAATACTTATGTAGTATTTACCAAAATAACATAAAAAACTCAGCTCTTAAACTAATCAACAGTAATTTATGCACAAATAACTAAAAATTTAATAAATTAACGAAATTTATACAAACAAGTAACCTTAATCGTTAAGAAAAGTAGAAATTTTTTTAAGAAATGAAAAAATTTAGCGTATTATAATAACCAATAGAAAAAATACCAAAAACTATTACTACTATTTGTAACTTAAAAAATCTGATTAAGAACTGAATCTATATTATCATTATTTAACCATGTTATCGATTGTTTCCAACCTCTAAGCCATGTAATTTGCCTTTTTGCTAATTGGCGAGTAGCACAAATTCCTTTAAAAACCATTTCATCATAACTGGTATCGCCATTTAAATATTCCCACATTTGACGATACCCTACGCAACGTATAGAAGGTAGATTTAAATGAAGATCGGGGCGCTGCATAAGTTTTTTTACTTCATCTTCAAAGCCTTGATCTAGCATTTGTAAAAAGCGTTGTTCAATTCGTTGATGTAATTCTGCTCTATCTTCCGGCATGATAGCTAATTGCATAATATCATAAGGTAATGCATCACCACTTTCTTTAGTTAATTCAGTTAAACTTTTACCAGTAATAAGATAAACCTCTAATGCTCGATTAAGGCGTTGTGGATCATTGGGATGGATTCGCTGAGCTGATACAGGATCAACTTTTTTTAACTCCTCATGAATCGCTTGCCAACCTAATCGATTTGCTTTTTCCTCAATTTGATCGCGAATATCACTATTTGCCGCAGGAAGAGGAGAAAGTCCTTCAATTAACGCCTTAAAATACAACATTGTTCCACCAACTAATAATGGCGTTCGGCCATTACTTAATGATTTTTCAATTTCTACAATAGCATCATGCCTAAAGTTAGCAGCAGAATAACTTTCTGCAGGGTCACAAATATCAATAAGTTTATGTGGATATTTAAGTTGTTCTTCTTTAGTTGGTTTTGCACTGCCAATATCCATACCTCGATAAATAAGTGCGGAATCAACACTAATAATATCTATAGGATACTTGTCGTAAAGCGCCATGGCATAAGCGGTTTTACCCGATGCGGTTGGCCCCATTAACGAAATAATTTTTGGTTTATTCATGATAAAATTGATTGTGAAAAAGATTGAAGATCAATCGGATATAAAAAGCTATCTTGTTGTAATAAATTAATATCTATCTGTTCTAATTGTACTAATAACTCGATAGCTTTAGTTACATTCCAATTTTCAACAGAATCATCTCCACAATTTTCAACCAACCAAGCTATAATTTGCGTTGGATCGAGCACATCCTTACCGGATGATAAAAGAAACGAAATTAAAGTTGGTAATAATTTTTGCCAATTTGTAGTTCTTAACATTTTTGGCACATTATGCAAATGCAATTTTGCTTTATCAATATAAAAATCAAAGCCTAAAAACTTCAATTGTTCTTGATAATCATTTAATACTTTTTGTTCTTTCTTATTAATTAAAATTGTCAATGGAATGAGTAATCTTTCTGACTCGTTAGATAATAATTTAACTGAATTTACTTTCTGTTGAGCAACCGACAAATTCATTAACATAAACTTTTGTTGATTATCTTCTGATTTTTCAATTAAAGCTATATCTGGTTGAATAACCGTTAATACTTTACCAGATTGTATTAGTGAAGATCTATCAATTTGCTGATGTAGTGATTGCAAAGGTACATTTCGTTTAGGAAACAATCCCTCAATAACCGCTTGTTGTGGTGCAGTTATAGAACTATCATCATCCGATAATTCAAATGATTTTAAGAGCGTTTTTTCTATTGCTCCTTTTAACTTAGTATCAACCAATTGCCCATATAGTCTATTTTCTTTAACATGATTAATTGCTTTTTTAGGTAATGCGCTAGTTGGTGAATAAGTTTTATTCTCAGTTTTATTATTAAAAATATTCTCACCAGCTGCTTGCCGATTCGGCATCATTAGCACATTTTCGTCATTGGCAAGTTGTTGGTTTGACTCAAGCGCCATGACAATAGCTTGATAAACAAAATCATGCACCAATCTTGCTTCATGAAAACGCACTTCATGCTTAGCAGGATGAACATTCACATCAATTTGTTTAGGGTCGATCTGTAAAAAAATGACATAACTCTGTTGTTCATTAGTCCGGCTACTATAAGCTTGACGCAAAGCATGATTAATTAATTTATCTTTTATTACCCGCCCATTAACATAAAAATATTGCAACTCACTCACTTCACTGCTACTTACCCATCCTTGAATGAATAAATCATTATGTTGCCAATCTAATTTTATCGCTTTTTGAACAAATGTACGTCCACAAACTAATTCAACACGTTTTTCAAGAAGTGATTCTCGATACTGTTTGACGAGTTTCCCATTGTGCTGCAAATTAAAAGTAATATCAGGTCTAGCAAGTGCAATTCGACGAACAAACTCCTCAATATGCATAAATTCTGTTTTATCAGTTTTAAGAAAGCGACGTCTAGCAGGCGTATTGTAAAACAGATCAAGAACTTCAACCGTCGTTCCAACAGGATGTGCAGCCGGTTTAATTGTTGGTTTCATTTCACGACCTTCAGCATAAACTTGCCATGCCTCAGACTGATCGGCTGTGCGTGAAGTTAAGGTTAACCGAGCAACAGAACTGATACTTGCCAGCGCTTCACCACGAAACCCCAAACTCATTATGGTATCTAAATCATCCAACGTATTAATTTTGCTGGTTGCATGGCGAGCTAAAGCTAATGCCAATTCATCTTTAGCAATACCATTACCATTATCACGAATACGAATTAATTTACTGCCACCTTGTTCAACATCAATATCAATTTGAGTACTACCAGCGTCAATGCTGTTTTCAACTAACTCTTTGATCACCGATACTGGTCTTTCAACCACTTCACCAGCAGCGATTTGGTTAGCTAATTGAGGAGATAATATATGAATAGCCATTAATGCTGTTTCCCAAAATTAGGGTTCTGTTTGACATAATTTTTTATACCTTGATAAATCAATTTAGCAATTTTATCTTGATGAGCATTACTTGATAACAAACTTTCTTCAGTTTCGTTAGTAATAAATCCAACTTCAATTAATATTGAAGGGATATCAGGTGAACGCAATACACCTAAACTTGCATGTTCAGGCCTATTCTTATGCAATTTAATAACACCTTTCATCTCTTTTAAAACCTGAGTGGCTAATTCATAGCCAACCTGCTGTGAATATGAAAACTGTAAATCTAGTACTGCTTGACTTAAATTTTGGTCATGATCATCACTTAATGCATCACCAGCACCGCCTAATAGTTGAGATTGCTTTTCATCTTGTTCAAGCCAGCGCCCCAATTCTGTATCCGCTCGCTTAGTAGATAATACCCAAACTGATGCACCAGACGCGCTGCGATTAGGTGCGGCATCTGCATGGATAGAAATTAATAAGTTTGCTTTACTTTTACGGGCAATATCAGAACGCTGAGGAACAGAAATAAAATTGTCCGTACTACGTGTTAATACGCCTTTAAAGTTAGGATCTTTATTCAATAAATTAGTTAATTTTTTCGCTATCGAAATGGTGACATTTTTTTCGTATAACTTATTTTTACCAACGGCACCAGAATCCTTACCACCATGACCAGCATCAACAGCAATGATAACTTGTGAAGCATAAACTGAACCACAAAGCAGTAATAATATAAAAAAAGTGAGTATTTTTTTCATTTTTTTCGCTAATTTTATTGGTTAATAATAGCTTGCCCTTTTTCACTGTTTGCTTGCAAACAAACTGTGCGTTCAAGCGCCAAATAAGCCAAATGAATTTCAATATCGGCTGGAGGTAAAATACCTTCAGCCTGCATAGGCCACTCAATTAAGCAAATTGATTTCGATGAAAAATATTCACGAATCCCCATAAACTCTAACTCTTCTGGATCAGCTAATCGATATAAATCAAAGTGATATACCGAAAACATATCAAATTGATAAGGTTCAACAAGAGTATAAGTCGGACTTTTAACATTTCCGACATGTCCGAGCTGCTGCAAAAAGCCACGGCTAAACGTTGTTTTACCAGCACCGAGATCGCCTATCAGATAGATAACAATTGCACTATCATGATTAGACAAATATTTTAAACACTGCTCAGCCAATTGTTGACCAAACAAAATTGTTTCTTGTTCATTGGCTAAAATAATAGGTTTCATGACGAATTCTTTGCTCAATAAATAGTCCTTATTATATACTAATAAAGATGTACCAAGTAAAATTAACTCTAATTTATATCAAAAAAGTTGAGGAACGGGGTTTTTGAAGGGTAATTTAAAGGTAAAAGGAACAAATGCTACATACCATCACAACAAATAACCAATCAACAATTGATCCAACGCTAATTTCAGCGCAAGATGCAGTACTTTTCTGGCAAAATGGCGTAATTATAGCTTGTCAAAATAATCCCATATTGAAGGCTATTTTACAAAATACCCAAAATTGTTTTGTGCTTGATAATGATATTAATGCTCGTAGTTTAGCTTCACTAATAGATCCAAGAGTAAAAATAATCAGTATGCAGCAGGTTGTTGATTTAACTGTTAACTATTTCCCACAAATGAATTGGGAGTAATTTGACTAATTATCTTAAACCAGTATTTATCTTAATATCACTGCTACCATCTTCAATTTGCAAATAGGCTTACCTCAGTTTAATATAATTTTTAACAATAGTTGGTAAACATACAAAATTTAATGGCAAACTTATTACGTCTTTTAGAAATCAATTCATTATTAAAAAAAGGTGAAGTGGTTGCTTATCCAACTGAAGCTGTTTTTGGTTTAGGTTGTGATCCCGATTGTGAATCAGCAGTTTTTAAATTATTAAAATTAAAACAACGTTCAGTTGAAAAAGGTTTAATTTTAATTGCGAGTCACTATGAACAACTGATCCCTTATATTGATCAATCGGCTTTGACTCAAGTTCAAAAACAGATGGCTATTGATAGTTGGCCCGGTCCTAATACTTGGGTTTTTCCGAAAAATATTAATACACCAAATTTTTTGAGCGGAAAATATCATTCTATCGCCGTTCGCGTTACTGATCATCCATTAGTATGTAAACTTTGTGATTTATTTGGTAAGCCATTAGTTTCGACAAGTGCCAACCTTTCTGGTCATCAATCTTGTAAAACAGCAATAGAAGTTGCAAACCAATTTGGTCAATTTTTTCCAATTTTAGATGGTAAAACCGGTGAGCGTTCACAACCATCAATCATCCGGGATGTCCAAACTGGTACTATCATTCGACAAGGATAATATTATGCAAAATTTATACATTGGCGTAATGTCAGGTACCAGTATGGATGGTGTTGATATTGCATTAGTTGATATTACTGATGGGAATATTACTTCGATTGCTAGTGATTGCTACCCAATGCCAACTGAAATTAAAAGTCAATTATTAACGCTTTGTAATAGTAAGCAAACTACATTACAAGCGCTCGGTGAGCTTGATCACCAGCTTGGTATGCTTTACGCAATAAGCATTGATCAGTTTATAAAGCAAAATCATATTGATAAAAAACAAGTTAAAGCCATTGGTTGCCATGGGCAAACTATTTATCATTCTCCTAATAGCCAACATCCCTTTACTATGCAAATTGGTGATGCCAATATCATTGCTGCTAAAACAGGCATTACAACAATTGCTGATTTTCGTCGTAAAGATATGGCTTATGGTGGCCAAGGAGCACCATTAGTTCCGGCTTTTCACAAAGCGATATTCTTAAATCCGTCAATTAACTGTGTTGTTTTAAATATTGGTGGTATTAGCAATATTTCCGTTCTAATACCAGGCCAACCTGTAATTGGTTATGACACTGGGCCAGGCAATGTTTTACTTGATAGTTGGATAAATAAAAATCTAGGGAAAAACTACGATAAAGACGGCTTATGGGCTAAATTAGGAAAAGTTGATCAAAGTTTATTAAATACGTTATGTGATGAAAATTATTTTCAACTACCAGCCCCAAAAAGTACTGGTAGAGAATTATTTAACTTAACTTGGCTTAACCAAAAACTCAGTAACTTCAATCTAAACGCTCAAGATATTCAAGCAACACTCGTTGAATTTACTGCTACCACTGTTGCTCATGAGATTAATAAATTATCAATAAATGCTCATTTACCTTGTCAATTGCTAGTTTGTGGCGGAGGAGCAAAAAATCCTCTGATTATGAAACGATTGTCACCATTATTACCAAAATGGGAAGTTTTGACCACAGATGTGAAAGGGGTAAACAGTGACGATATGGAAGCGATTGCTTTCGCTTGGCTTGCATATTGTAGGATGAATAATATTCCATCTAATATTCCAGAAGTAACTGGAGCAAACCAAGCGGTAAGCTTAGGAGTTATTTATCAATAATAACCTTTAATCTGATAATTTTGATTGCTTATTATAACCAATTAGTTCAGATATTTTAGCGGCAGCTTGGCTAATTTCACCGACAAGTTTAGCTTCATCTTCTGCTGTATTACATCTAAAGATAGAGGTTGATAAACTTAAGGCTGCAATAATATTACCTAAACGATTATAAATTGGCACAGCAAAACAACGTAAACCAAGCTCTGATTCTTCATCATCTTTGCCATAACCTAAACGTTTAACTTCATCAAGTTCAGCAAAAAATGCCTCTTTATTAGTGATTGTTTTAGGTGTGTATTGAACAAAATTAATGCCGTTTACTAAACTTTTTTTGCTTTCATCATCTAACCAAGCCAATAAAACCTTACCTAATCCACTGGCATGTACAGTTGCTTGATTACCAATTTTAGAGGTTAAACAAAGACTATACTGTTCAGATGCCACTTTATTAATATAAATAATTTGGTCACCTTCACGAACAGCTAAGTGGATCGTTTCTTTAGTTTTATCCCTTAGCTTTCTCATTTCTAAATCAGCAATAGCTAAAAAGTTTTGGTGATAAAGTACACGGTTGCCTAAATCAAGTAATTTTAAATTAAGAGAATATTTATCTGAATCTTCTTCTTGATTAACATAACCTAATGATTTCATGGTTTGTAAAAAACGGTAGGCAGTGCTTTTAGGCATCATTACTTTTTGCGATAATTCTGATATAGCAATGTCTTTAGATTCGGATAAAGCTTCTAAAATTCCGAAAACTTTTAAAACCGAAGCAACCGATTCTGGTGAGCTATCATTCATTATTAGCACATCTCCTTACTAAAAATTAGTCATTATTCTATTATTAAATGATCAACTAGAACAAATCAAAATTATCGAAAGTATATCATAATTAATAATGAACTAGCTATTTTATAAAAAATCTAATCTTTGAGGAGTAAACATATCAAGCAAAACGCCAGCTTGTTTGCAAACACAACCATGTTCAATATTGGGTTTTTTATATAATGTATCACCAGCACGAACAATCTTAGTCTCATCACCAATAGTAAATTCAAATTCACCAGACAAAACATAGGTTAGTTGTTCATGTGGATGATGATGCATCGCACCAATTGCGCCAGTTTCAAAATGAACTTCAACCGCCATCATATTACCATCATGAGCTAAAATTTTACGTTTAACCCCATTTCCTAAATCAATTAATTCAATATCTGAATTAAAACAAAACATGACATTACTCCTAAATTTATAAAAAAAACAGAGATAATAAATAATATCCTTTTATTTTATTATCTCTTAAATTATCTAATTTTTAACCTTATTTTATTAAGGTTGTTTACCGATATAAGCTAAAATACCACCATCAACATAAAGAATATGGCCGTTAACAAAATTTGATGCTTCCGATGCTAAAAATACGGCTGCACCAGCTAAATCATCAGGAGTCCCCCATCGGCCTGCCGGTGTTTTAGCAATAATGAACTGATCAAATGGGTGACGAGAACCATCTGCTTGTTTTTCACGTAATGGCGCAGTTTGAGGAGTGGCAATATAACCTGGACCAATACCGTTACATTGAATATTGGCATGACCAAATTCAGAACAGATATTTTTGGTTAACATTTTTAAACCACCTTTAGCCGATGCATAACCAACAACCGTTTCACGACCAAGTTCACTCATCATTGAACAGATGTTGATAATTTTGCCACTTCCTTTTTTGATCATTGAAGGAAGGACTGCTTTTGCCATAATAAATTGACCTGTTAAGTCGATATCAATAATTTTACGATAATCAGCCGCACTTGTTTCAAGCATTGATTTGCGTTGAATAATACCAGCATTGTTGACTAAAATATCAATCACACCATGTTCTTTTTCAATTTGAGCAATCGATTTTTCAACAGCAACTTCATCCGTAATATCAAATAGATAACCATGGGCATCAATACCAGCTGCTTTATAAGCATCAAGTCCTTTTTGTAAATTTTCAGGCACGACATCATTAAATACGATTTTCGCTCCGGCACCGGCTAATGATTTTGCTATCTCAAAACCGATGCCATAAGAAGCGCCCGTTACCAGCGCTATTTTATTGTTGAGTGAAAATTTATTTAAAATCGACATAATTATATTCTCCGTTATAGTTATGATAGACAAAAGGTCTATCACATTTCTTCTAATATGTTAGCTGGCACTTTGGTTAAATAAAGTGCAGGTTCATCTTGTGCATCACATGAATATAAAACGTATTTATTATCAGGTGAAAATGATGGATGAGGGTGAGTAACTTGACGATCACCATCTAAAACTCGCCATGTACTATTATGCTTAACCAACTTATGAGCTGTTTTTGTTTTAGGTGCTAAAATGTAAAGCCATGGATCATTTTCAATTTTATAGCCACTTGTATCAATTACATCTACAGGGCTGCCTGTTCCATCACCAATATAAAGTGTTCCATCAAAATTACTCATTAAGTGCGAACAAGCTGGCATCTCCATGATTTCTTTATCTTCATCAGTTACCGGATTATAAAGACGAATATATCGTTCTTGTTGCCCTTTCATATAAGATACATAAGCTAATCCAGAACCATCTGGAACCCAAAATTCATGAGTGCAACTTTCACCAGGTAAATTATCATGCGCTTTTCGTTCATTTTTACCATCACGATCAACTAACCAAATTCTTGCATCAACTAAATCATGAGGACCTTCATGACAAAATGCGATAGTTTTATCATCAAAAGGTCTAAAAATTGGGTGACCTAACCATACATTCTGATCAATAACTGTTTTAGCTACACCTGTTTCAATATCAATCTTGATTAAACGGCAGTGTGGATTCTTATCATAAAATGCTTTAAATATTGTCCAATCGGTAAGTGGCGTCCAATCTTTTTTATCAATTTCAATTCCAACAATTTCATTACAATCACTATTAGCAACCCATGTGCCGTAACCAACCCATTCATCAGGAACAGTATAAACATTTTTTTCTTCTAATGTTTCAAGATTAACTTGTTGTAAGTTACGTTCATTTTTAACATAGTATAAAAATTTGTCATCTGGTGATAAAAAACCGCCGAAAGTATTATCGCCAGGTCCTTCAGTAAGTTGTTTTGCTGTTTGTTTTTCAATATCGAGTAAATAATAGTTACGATGAGTATCAAATTCACCAGCAAAAAGTAATTTTTGACCATCATTGGTAAAACATTTTTGATAAAAATAATTACGGTGGCATAAAATACCTTCTGGCGTTAACCGAATAATTTCATTTTTTGAATCTTCATCTGTAAATGATGAATATGATAGCCTTACGATATTCCCCTTAGCCATATGTACTCCCTGAATATAAATATAATTAAATGTTTAAAAGATTTTCATTTATTAAATATAGTAATATAAAAATTAAGACGTTTTTGTGACTTTCATCACATTGCAATAAATTTATTAAAACATCGTTTTATTTTAGTTAAAAAAATTGATATATTTTTGGGTGAGCTTATAATGAAAACGAAATGTACTAATATATAATTAGTTATTATTTCTATCAAAATAGAGGAAAATCATGAAAATAGCACTAATGAACGAATTTAGCCAAGCAGCTAAAAATCCAATTATTTTAAATGAATTGAAAAATGCAACTGAGAAATACGGACATACTGTTTTTAACGTTGGCATGGATGGCGACAATGATAAAAAATTAACTTATGTTCATTTAGGTATTATTAGCGCTATTTTATTAAACAGTAAAGCCGTTGATTTTGTTATCACAGGATGTGGTACAGGACAAGGCGCATTAATGGCGTTAAATGCATTCCCAGGTGTTAACTGTGGTTATTGTATTGAACCTACTGATGCCTATTTATTTGCACAAGTAAATAACGGTAATGCGTTATCACTTGCATTTGCTAAAGGCTTTGGTTGGGGTGCAGAACTCAATGCTCGTTATATTTTTGAAAAAGCATTTGATGGCGAAAAAGGATTGGGTTATCCACCTGAGCGTCGTGAATCTCAAAATGCTAATGCTGTAATTTTAAATGATATGAAAAATGCAGCAGGAAAAAGTTTAATTGAAGCATTGAAGTCAATTGATCAATCATTACTTAAAGATGCGATCAGAGGTGAGCGTTTCCAAAAATGTTTATTTGAAAATAGTCAAGATCCTGAAATAACAGCTTATATCAAAAGTCTGTTATTATAATCTAGCCTTTATTTAATCCTACAAAATCTGTGTCATTTCAACTTAATTGATGAAATGGCACTTTTTATTACTTCTAATAAGCTCTAATTAATAAATAAAAATTATAATTAAATATCAATTCCAATATATTTTTTTATGTGAAAAATTATTAAGCGTATATCATCAAATATTGGGTAATAAGAATTAAATAATAATATTGATATTTAAAAATGAAATGCGCTAAATCTTAATAGACTTAGCGCGTTATATTAATTAACTCTATTTTTTTCGATTAATGTTTTTAGCTCTTTTGGTAACACTATATTACCGTTTTTATCTCGAGTGATTTTAAAGTCACTATTTCCTTTCCATAATTGATTGCTGGTTACAGATTTAAAATCTTTACTTTTAATCTGTGGTCCAAATGAATCTTTTATCGCTGATTGCCAGCTATCACGAATAGAATAGTTGTGTTCAAAAATGACCACTGGTTTTAAAAATTCATAAGGATTAGCGCGTAAAATATAATTATACCTCGCACTATTGATCGAAAGATTATTCTTCATGATATAAGAACCAGTATTAAAATTATCAGTAAAGCCATCCATATTATTATTTAAGGAAATTGAATTGATAATTTTATGATTTACCGGTTGACCTTCTGCTCCTAATTTAAAGCCATTACCTATACTTCCTTTAGCAATATTGGGTTTTGAAAAAGGAAAACCGTTTGAATATGTAACAGAACTATCAATTAATACCGGATCATTTGGGCCATCTTCAATCTTGTTATAAAGATCGAAACCATCATCAGTATTATTATGGGCAATACATCCTCTAAATACATTCCCTTTACCAACACCCAATTTAGCGGCAAAACCATCAGCATTTTTACCTGATTTATCCATATTATTATAAGAATCAGAGTTAAGAATTAAGTTATAAGATGGCCAATAAATTCGATTTTGATTTTTCTTTTTAGCTGAGATTGCCAAACCGGTATCACTATTATTACGTGTAATAGCCTGATCAATCACATTATGACTGCCCGAAATTCTTAAATAAGCTGGTTTATTGTCTTTATCATCAATATTTCCATCAAAGATAACCTGCTTAATAGCCCAATAGTTACTATCTAAATTGAATGTAGTGTTTATAAAAATCGCTTTATGCTTATTAATGGCTTGTATGGTTTTTAATTTACCGGGTAATCCACTTAATTGAGCCGGAAGAGTTATGCCGTCATAATAACCATCCATCAAATGAATAACGCCACCCGGTTCAACGCTATTAACAGCCGTTTCGAAATCAACCGGTGATTGTTTAGTACCTTTATTATCTTTTTTACCTTGTGGCGAAACAATAATATTAGATAAATTTTCAATCGATGATTTATTTAGATTAATTGTAAAAATTTGAGTATTATTTTTTGCATTAGCTGTAAATTCAACAGTAAAGGTGTTACTTCCATCTTTTAGCTGAGCAGGAAACTGTAATAACTTACCAACTTCCGCATTCAACGTTTTATTAATTTCTTTAACAAATACGGTACCTGAAGTATTTGGGAAAAATTGTAATGTATAATTTTTACTATATACATCATTCGGTGATGATAAAATTAACGTTGGTTTAATATCAACAATTACCTCAGGTTTAGCGGGTAATTTATCATAATCAACCGTTACATCACTGAGGGTTAATTTAGAATTTTTGAACTCAACTTTTGCGTTTCTAGAAGCAAAAAAGCCGACATAAATATTTTTGTTATCTTGTTGATTTAAGAATCCTGAATAATCATTGGTTGCCCATTGTTTCTCTTCACCAGTCGCATTATTTTTCATCGATAAGATAAATTGATCTGCCGTTCTGGTCATTGTTAAATGCATACTTTTAACATCAACATAATTAACATTTTCAACATAACCAACTTTCTCAATTGATATGCCTTCATTACCCCATGCTTTTTTTACACCATCACGTACTAAACCGGTTACTTTTACTAAATTATCATTTTTTTGATTTTGAGTAATTAATGCATTCATTATTACATTTGAAGCATTTGGAAACTCCTCATAACCAGCCGGCTGAGGATCACTTCTAGCTACGCCAATAGTATCACGAGCAAATAAACCAACCGCTTCTTGAGCGGCAGGCGTTTTTCCATCCACTTCTGGTCCTATTTGCTCTAAGGTAACATCACTTTCTAAAGTAAAAGTTTGATTAACGGGTAATTGAGTATAAAAAACCACCATTCCATCATGCGAGTTAGCAATTTTACCGCCTCGACTTTCTAAATAGAAATCTGACGGTAATTGATAAGGTTGATTTGGAACTAAATAATCTTTTTGACCAGCAATCCATGCATTATTGGTTCCCACTTTTTCAGGCTTGATAAGTGAGGCAAAATTTAAGTCAGTCGATTGGCCAAATGCTATCGCTTTCCACTCTTGTGCAGAAGCTGCGCTAACATAAAGCGAAGACAGACAAAGTATTGAAGTTAATATTTTTTTCATTATGGGTCCTAACATTTTTGTTTATTTCAATAATTCTAAAGCTTTCCACTACCGACTAATCGTCCATAGTTTTTACTAAATTGCTTAATATCATCCACGCTATATTGATAAGGCACAGACCAATTCAAATTATCAACAAAACCACATGATGATAATTTCAACTTAGATTGATTAAATAGAGAATTATTATCCCGAAGGTTATCGCCTTTAAACTGTTTAGCTACTTTGCAGTTATCTTTTAAACCATCAATCATAAATTGATTATTTTCCGAAAGCACACTACCTTTATAGCCTAAGCCAATAGAGTATTGATATGGGTATACAGTTTTAGATTTATTAACCGATCCTTTAAACAGGTTGTTATACATGTGGATTTTGCCAAACCTTACTCTTGGTGCGCGTTGAGTGATGTCTAAAAAAACATTATGATGAAGCGTGATATTTAACTTATTCTCATCCTGATCAGCATTTTTATCACTATGGCCAATTAACATAGTTTTATCATGGTTTTCAAATAGACAATAAGAGATAGTAATGAAATCACTACCACGCTTAATATCCAATAAACCATCATGTTGTACATATTTCCAGCCATCTTTTTCCTGGTACATATCATCGGTAAATTTACCATCAGTTAGAGTGACATGATCAATCCAAACATAAGTTGAGGTAATAATATTTATCCCATCCCATTCAGCATTCCATCCATCTCCCTCTTCAAATTTTGGCGCAACATCAATTGGTGCTTCAATTTTTAAATTTCGAATAATGACATTATTTACTTTAGACAACATAAGTGAACCATTGATAAAACCGGCATTATTACCAACACCAATTAATGTGGTATCACTAGGTATTTTGATTAACGAACGAGATTTTTGATCATCAAAGTCTTTGTAAGGTTTGCCTTCACTAATATCTATAATCCCAGAGACTTGAATAATACGAGGCTGATTTTTATTGATCGCAATCGCATCTAAAAGATCTTTTTTGTTATTCACCATAAAGATCATTTTTTCATTTGCTTTAGCGCCACCGATCGTGCCCGTATTTGTCGCTAAATCATAACCACCAAAACCGTCTCTAGGTGCAACATCACGAGCTTCTCTAATTTTGATAGGAGACGGAGATAATGCATGACATGCAGCAATAGATGAATTAATTGCCAAAGGAACTAATAGCGCAATGATTAATTTTTTCATTTAACAAATACCTTTTTATTAGTTAATCTGAGTTTGATCGAAAGTGATTCCTTGCTGTAACCAAGGATCGTTGTTTATGGCATTAGCAATAATTTTGGCGATAGCTAATGCGCCTTTTTCTTGAAAATGCGTAGCATCAGGATTGTTAATCACGCCAGAAGTTTGATTTTTATAATAAGGATATTTAGGATCATTAGGATCCACAGCTAACCAGTAAGACTGCCAGTCATCTTTGTGTTGGTTCGCAAAATCAATACTAAATGACTCCAAATCAATTAAAGCAACTTGATTAACTTTTGCCGTATGTTTAATCGTATTCGAATAATCTCCCCAATAAGCAAAACCTGGTTTATTGGCGGTATAATGCGTATGACTAACAGGATTAGTATTTTGATTTTGATAAGCAATGTTATTATTCTTATCTTTATAACGGGTGACTGGTGTCATTAAAATTGGCGTCATATCCAACGCTTTTGCCACAGCGAGATAACCTTCTAAAGAGGATTGGAATGACATATTTTCTTGCGTTGATGGATACTGTTTTTGGTTATTATCATCATTAGGATAAGTGCATAAATTAGCAACATCCACTTTACCTCGTTTCGGATTGTTACCGTTACATTTTTCATCATTATGTCCAAAAGCGATGATCATATAATCGCCTTTTTTCATTAAAGGGATCAGTAAATCGAACCATCCTTCAGTTTTGAAACTACGGCTTGAACGGCCTGACTGTGCGCCATTGATGACAACCGTATCAGCCTTATCATCAATAAACTGATCAAAAACTTGGCCCCATCCCATTCTTGGATAAACTTTTTTATCATAGTTGGACGCAGTCGAATCACTTAAAATAAAAATACGTTGCTTAGCATTTATATTTCTTTCTTTTTGCTTAACTGCCTGATCATAATCAAAAGGTGAATCTTGGCTAATGGGTCTTAAACGCATATCAAACAATACAGTACCACTTACTTTACCAGTAGAAGAATCGTATCCACGATTAAAGTACATTACATTAAGTAGCTTGTTAATATCTGAATTTGCAGTAGTAAGTGGATCAAATAAATTAGCACTAATACCTACTTGGTGTAATGCTTTATCAAACAGCAAATGATAATTTTTATAAGCATGGCTTAATGCAGCATCATCTATTGAAAAAGATAATTGATTATCAGTAAATTGTTCTGGGCCTAAAAGATTGATTTGTTTAGCTAGTTCACAAGTTAAAAAATCAGTTAATGGATTAATATTAACAGTATTTTTTTCATCTTTTTGTAAGGTATGAACGTATGAAACCAAACAATTACCGTTACACATTTGCCCTTCATCCGCTTTTCGGGCAAGTGAGTTTTCATTACTAAAAACAATTAGTGGTGGAGTCAGTTCAGAAACATCTTGTTGATAAAACCCATCGCTATTAGTCGCCGTTTTTAAAATTTTATTATTCACATCACGGACTATCACCGATGAAACAACTGGTTTATTAACATAAACATAACCTTGTATTACAGTACTTGCCAATACTTGATTGATTGAAGTGACAACCAATAAAAATCCGAAAAAAATTTTCTTTATCATTTTTTCACCACTAACTGTTTTTAACACTTTTATCGATTAAAACAAATAAGATAATCCTAGTGCTAACTTAGCTTCCCTTGCGTCAGAATGAACACTTTTTGCCACATCTTCTGCAGCAAAGTTAACTTGCCAAACTTTGGTTGCTTGCCAATTTATATCCAGTTCTTGTTGATAATCATGCTTTTTATCATTGTGTAATACATAGTTCCCTTTTAAGTATGAGAAGCGATAGCCAATGTTCCAATCAGGAGTTAGATTAATATCAGTACCTATATCAAAACGATTGCGCGCTCGATTATCGACATAACCTTGAACACTATCTTCGCGTTTACTTCTTGAAACTTTGCGATATTCAAATCGATATTGGCCATAAAAAGATAGATCATCACTTTGTAACCAAGTCAATTTTAAAGCGGGAGAATAACGAACACCTGGACGTTGTGAATCACTTACATCACCTAACTGATAATGGGGTAAGTTTTCTTTACTTTTAGCTTTATAACCACCACCTGAATAGAATCTAACTTCCATATTTGGTGTTAGTACCCAATTATCAGCTAAATAAAAATTGTAACCTCCATAAATTTGATAATGGCTAGAAACAATATCATCAAAGAATAATCTATTTTTTAATTGGTTATAGGTATTTACACTTAGACCAACATAGCCTTTCTTATCAAAATCTGTATAAAGACCAAAACTATCACCATGGTAATGTGAAGTTAAACCATAATGATGCGCATATCTGAAATAGGTTTTATAAGCAAAATTAGAATCTTTGCTATTTGATTGACCGAATGCGTAATTGAAACCAACTTTAAACTTAGCTTGTCGAGTATTTGTGGTTTTATTTTTCGATACATCAGAAATGGAAAAATAAGGACGAAACAATTTTGAATAATTATAGGTAATTTTAAATTCTTGCTCATAATCAGTTTTTTTATTGTTATAAGCTTTATATTCATTTTTAGAAAAACCTTTTTTCAAGGCTTTATAAGAATTGTTAGTATAATCACCAATATAATAGTTAAAGGTATAGGCAAAATTAAATGCTTTTATACCAGAATACATTAATGCCCAATCTAAACGATTCCTTCCTGTATTACTACTAGCAACATATTTAACTTGTTTGCCAGCTATTTTTGCTCTTTTATAACGTTCAGCGTGAGATATTTTTTTCCATTCATAGCGATATCGAAAACTTGTTGACCAATCACTATTAATTTTATAACTATATTTCAATCCTGGTTGATAAAGAGTTGAATCTTTGCTGAAACCTAATTCTAATGATGGAATAATCGATCCCCAGCCATCATCAAGCGTAAATGTTTTTTGAATAACGACACCACCTGATCCACCTTGCATATCATCATATAAAACATCACGTTTGTTCCCGCCACCTTCAGTAACACCAAATTTAAATTCATATTGCCAATTATCGTCGGTTTTATGGATTAACTTAATTGTATCCCCATGAATCCTATCCATAGATTTCCAGTTATGTTCATATTGAAAAGTTGTTTGACCAGCAAAGGAATAAATAGGAAAGGTAGACAGAAACATTAAAAGCGGAATTTTTTTTAATTTAAATTGACTCATTATTGTTTTCCTAAATTTTTAAATTTATTTTTTGAAATACTGTTTTATATTTTTTATTATTTTATTAATTTTTTCTGTTAATAAGATCACAGTTTCAAAAAACAATTCAAAAAAAACAATAACCACATGATATATTTAATTTTTATTTAAAATAATATTAATATATATACCTTAAAAATCAAAATAATTTGTTACCAACGTCACATTTCTAAAAAAAAATTAAAATTAATTTGTATAAATTTAGTATTATTCTAATAATAATTTTAAAACAGTATTTCATAATTATTAAAGGAAATAGATTTATGGCTGATAATCAGAAAAAAATAACCACACTCACTCGATTTTCGTATGGTAGTGGTAATTTGATAGGAAGTGGTGCTCTAGCAATTAGTGCCGCTTGGTTACTATACTTTTATACAACATTTTGTGGACTTTCGGCATTTCAAGCAACGTTAATTTTTTCTATAGCTACCTATTTAGATGTAATTTTAAATCCACTAATGGGTTTTATTACTGATAACTTTAACCATACAAAACTTGGACGTCGATTTGGTCGCCGTCGATTCTTCATCCTATTTGCTATTCCATGTATGATTATTTACCCATTACTTTGGGTAGATGGAATGAATTTCTGGTACTACTTAACTACTTATATTTTATTTGAATTCATCTATACCATGATTATGATTCCATACAATACTTTACCGGTAGAGATGACTAAAAACTTCGATCAAAGAACTTACCTAGCAGGTTCCAAAGCGATGTTTGGTAAAGTAGCAAACTTCTTAGCTGCAGCTATTCCTGGTGTATTTTTCTATCTATTTGATGGTAAAGACTCTCCACTACCATTCTTATTAACAGGTATTACTTATGCATCTATTATGGCGATAGCACTAATTTTGCTTTATTTTAATAGCTGGGAAAAATCAGTTGATGAAATTGAAGATGAAACAACTTCTGGCCTTTGGGAAAGTATTGTTAAATTATTTTCAGATGTTTTTTCAACTTTCCGTTTAAAAACTTTTAGAAACCATTTAGGTATGTATCTATTTGGCTTTGGTGCTGAATGGTTATTTGCAGCAACATTTACTTATTTTGTGGTATTTAACTTAGGCCAACCCAAAACCTTCGTTTCACAAATGAACAGTTTAAGTAGTATTTGCCAATTAATCTCAACAGCCTTTTTCATGGCTTGGTGTGTCAAACGTGGATTCAAAAGACCATTTGTTATTGCAATATTGATAGTAATATCTTCGGTAATCGGCTATATCGGTGTCTACTACTTTAATATGCCTCATGTTACATGGATTGTAATTGGTATTACTATTTGGTTTGGATTAGGAACGGGTGGTGTTTATTATATTCCTTGGAGTGTATACACATTCTTAGCAGATATCGATGAAGTACTAACAGGAAGACGTCGCGAAGGTATTTATGCTGGTGCTATGACCATGGCCGGTAAATTAATGCGTGCAACTATCGTCTTTGTCTTAGGTATTGTATTGAAATATTCTGGTTTTGTGTCTGGCGTAGATGCTGTTCAACCAGAGAGTGCCGTTACTGCAATTAACTTAGTATTAATCTTCGGTGTGTGTGGAATGGCACTATTAGGTATCTTCTTCACATATCGTATGAAATTAGATAAATCGACTCATGCACTTATTATTCAAGAACTTGATAGATTAAAAAATGGTGGCAAAAAACAAGATGCAACACCAGAAATAAGAAGTTTAGTTAAAGAGTTAACAGGCTTTGAGTATGACAACTGTTTTGGTAATAATAATGTAGGCTTTAAACAACACCACTAAGCAAAAGTAATAAAATTAAACTTAAAATCATCTAATCTAAACAATTAGATGATTTTTTTATATTAAATTAATCCAAACTTTTTCAATGCTTTCGCTATGCCATCATTATTATTGGTATCAGTGACATATTCAGCTTTTTCTTTTAGCTGATCAACCGCATTGCTCATTGCTACAGGATGGTCAACGGTTAGGAACATTTCAAAATCATTCATACCATCACCAAAGGCATAAGTAGGTACGTCATTAAAACCTTTAGTTTTTAATAATTCTTTAATGCCATTACCTTTAGAACCGCCATGATTAAAAACATCAACACAATAATGTGTATTACGGATAAACGTCAATTCAGGAAAAACTTCTCTATAAGGTGATTCGCCTTGTTCACAAAGCAGTAATAACATTTGAATCGGTTCTTTTAAGTAAATTTGATCGTCAACAGGAGGTACTTGTTGTTTTAAAGAAGTATAGAATTTTTGAGCAGGAAGACTGTTTTCACTCACTCGCATAGTCTTATAGCTATAGAAAGATAATGGAATATTCATCTTTTCTCTTGAATATTCATATAATCGAGTAATGAGATTTTTATCAATATTGTTTGTGAAAACGACCTCTTTTTCATAAATAACTACTTGGCCATTCATACCAATAATTGAATCTATACCAGTATCCTTCATCAAATCAACCGCTTCAGGTGGTGTTCTACCAGTTGCAATTATTGGTACAATATTATTTTGTTTTAGTTTTCTAATTGCATCATAAGAACTAGGTAACACATCTATATCTTTATTAAATAAGGTTCCATCTAAATCGAAAAAAACAATAGCTTCAGGTTTCTTTTTCATTTCATAAATCCAAAATATGTTTAATAAAAGGAATGGTTAATTTGCGTTGTTGAGCTAACGTAGCGACTTCAAACTCTTCCATTAAAGAAAATAAAGTTCGCATATCCCGATTAACACGTTTTAACAAAAATAATCCAACTTCCGTTGATAGCTCAAATCCACTTAGCTTAGCCCTAAGTTGTAAAGCTTTTAGTTTATCCTCATCACTTAACTCTTTTAACTGATAAACTTGCCCCCACGTTAACCTTGATACCAAATCAGGTAGTATAAAAGGAACTTGTTTTGGAGGGGCACTGGCAGTTATCAATAATTTACTAACGTTTTTTTCGGTTAAACGATTAAAAAGATCAAATATTGCTTCTTCCCAATCACGATGACCTGCTATCGCATCAATATCATCTAAACAAACCAAATCATAATTATCTAAACCTTGTAAAATCTCAGGTACAAGTAGAACATGCTGTTTTAAAGGAATATAGCTTGCTAACTTATTTTGACATGAAGCATGTAATAGATGAGTACGACCAGCCGCACTTGCTGACCATATATAAAAGACGTTGAAGCCTTCCTTATCAAGTAAGGTTTGCAAAGATTCAAACAATAATTGATTATTACCGACATAAAAACTATCAAATGTTTCGTTATTAGGTAATATAAAAGGTAAAGGCAACTGTGAAAGAGTAATAAAATAACCTCACAATAAAAATATAATCTTACTAAGTATAAATTTGCTTTTACAAAAATCAATCACTTTTACAGCAAACAAATAAGTTAACGAAAGTAACTATCAAAAATTAATATATCAATTCTAAAAAACTAAATAATAACCTAATTAAAAATTCATTTAGATATAGAAATTAATCCATTTTATTATTATCTAATACTTAAAAAAACATTTTAACCTTTTCCTAAATAACTTTTAATAAGTACTATTATTTTAAGTGATGATGGTACTGCCACCTCACAGCACTTCCGAATTAAAAGAAACAAATACCTATAATCCTACTTTTAAACATAAATAACATTAGCTTTCTACTAAAAACACCAATATCTTTTAGAAAAAGATCCTTTTCGGATATTTTAAATAAAACTAAATGATAATTAATCATCCTATTCTTAGGTATTTTTGAAATTTAAATTAATTAGATTGCTAAGTAGGATCAAAGATCATATTTCGAACTTTATAACGATCATTAAAACTCATAATTACATTTTTATTGATCATAATATTTAAGATGTATAACTTTTTTAACCAGAATGATCTAAATAATTAAGATTAAATTATAGACAATAAAAGATAAAATTTAAGCAAACAAATTTATTTTTTGTGGATAACTCTGTGATAAACCCACTATATAAGCTGTTATAATCATATTAATAACCTTAAAATTAAAAAAGGTTGTGGATAAAAACAAGAGTTATAAACAGGATTAACCAAAAAAAGATCCGATCAATTAACAGTATTAGACGATCATTAAGATCCTATAAAATAATCATAAAAAAGAGTTATCAACAAAAATGATCCAAACTAATAATAGTAAGAATAAAAAAGATCATAAAAAGATCTTATTTAATTTAAATGATGATCAAAATAGATCATTTGACGTAATAAAAAAGATGAGTAAAATTCCTTACGCTAAATAAAACCAAATCACCTGATCAAAATAATGATCATCTATCTGTAAAATAAAAAACGAGGCTTTATATGTTTTATCCAGATCTTTTTGATGTCATCGTCGTTGGTGGTGGCCATGCCGGAACAGAAGCAGCAATGGCATCAGCAAGAATGGGCCGAAAAACATTACTTTTAACCCATAATATCAATACGTTAGGACAAATGTCATGCAATCCTGCTATTGGTGGTATTGGTAAGGGACATTTAGTAAAAGAAATTGATGCAATGGGTGGATTAATGGCACATGCTATTGATCTTTCTGGGATCCAATTTAGGATCCTAAACAGCAGCAAAGGTCCTGCTGTAAGAGCAACACGAGCTCAAGCGGATCGATCTTTATATCGTAAAGTAATACGAACAACCCTTGAAAACCAAGAAAACTTAATGCTATTTCAACAATCAGTTGAAGACGTGATCATTGAAAACGATCAGATCACGGGCGTGGTTACGCAAATGGGTGTTTCATTTAAAGCAAAATCTGTTGTATTAACTACAGGCACTTTCTTAGATGGCAAAATCCATATAGGGCTTGATAATTATAGTGGTGGTAGAACTGGTGATCCTGCTTCGGTAGGTCTTTCCAAATCGTTACATCAATATCCATTTAGAATGGGTCGTTTAAAAACAGGAACACCGCCTCGTATCGATGCAAGAACCATAGATTTTTCTAAATTAGGTACACAATACGGTGATGATCCTGTGCCTGTATTTTCGTTTTTAGGTGATGCTAAACAGCATCCTAGACAGATTCCTTGTTATATAACAAGTACTAATGAAACAACACATGATATTATTCGAAACAGCTTAGATCGTAGCCCTATGTATACAGGTGTTATTGAAGGTGTAGGTCCACGATATTGTCCATCAATCGAAGATAAAATAATGCGTTTTGCTGATCGTAACTCGCACCAGATCTATTTAGAACCAGAAGGTTTAGACAGCAATGAAATTTATCCAAATGGAATATCAACAAGTTTACCTTTTGACACACAATTAGCTTTTGTTCGCAGTATGAAAGGACTGGAAAATGCCAATATAGTCAGACCAGGTTATGCGATTGAATATGATTACTTTGATCCTCGTGATCTCAAACCAACTCTTGAAAGTAAAGTGATCAAAGGCTTGTTTTTAGCAGGACAGATCAATGGTACTACAGGTTATGAAGAAGCCGCTGCTCAAGGTATGCTGGCAGGATTAAATGCAGCTCGTTTTGTTTATGATCAAGATCAATGGTATCCAACGCGTGATCAAGCTTATTTAGGGGTTTTGGTTGATGATCTTTGTACTTTAGGTACTAATGAACCTTATCGTATGTTTACTTCACGAGCTGAATATCGCTTAATGTTACGTGAAGATAATGCAGATATTCGTTTAACAGAAATTGGACGACAACTTGGAATGGTTGATGATTACCGTTGGCAACGTTTTAACGAAAAATTTGAAGCTATTGAACAAGAAAGAGCACGTCTTCGTGACATTTGGGTTCATCCTCACATTGAAACAATTGATGAAGTTAATGCGGTATTAAGCGCTAACCTTACCAAAGAAGCCAATGGAGAAGAGCTGCTTAAACGCCCTGAAATGAGCTACAAAACTCTACAATCCTTGTCTTTATTTGCACCAGGGCTAAGTGATGATCAAGCAGCAGAACAAGTTGAAATTCAAGTTAAGTATGACGGCTATATAAAACTACAAATTGAAGAAATAGAAAGACAAAAACGAAATGAGGAAACTCTCATACCTGAACATATAGATTATGCTGAAATATCAGGGTTATCTAACGAAGTTGTTGCTAAATTAAAACAACATAAGCCGGTTTCAATTGGCCAAGCTTCACGTATTTCAGGTATTACACCAGCTGCAATTTCAATGTTATTAGTTTATTTAAAAAAGAAGAACTATGTTAAAAAAGAAACTCATTAATCTTATTGATCAAACGGATCTTCCAATCAATTGTCAGCAAATTGATCAACTGATCAATTACGTTGAAATGCTTAATAAATGGAATAAAGCTTACAACCTAACAGCGGTGCGTGATCCTAATGAAATGTTAATAAAACATATTATGGATAGCTTAGTTGTTTCACCTTATTTAGTTGGTAGCACGTTTATTGATGTAGGTACAGGCCCTGGATTACCAGGGATTCCTTTAGCAATCATCAATCCAGACAAACAATTTGATCTCGTTGACAGTTTAGGTAAAAGGATCCGTTTTTTAAAACAAGTTCAATTTGAATTAAAGCTAGCAAATATTCAACCAATTCAAAGCCGTATTGAAGAATATAATCAAAAAAAATTCGATGGGGTAATAAGTCGAGCATTTGCTTCTTTAAAAGATATGTTAACCTGGTGTAAACATCTTCCTAATGAACAAGGATTATTTTATGCGTTAAAAGGCAGTGATCTTGATCCGATCCCTGAAGGATTTACGCTTAAACAAGATATAAAACTTACCATACCTGAATTGAATGCTGAAAGACGATTAATGATCATTGAATAAAAAACAAATTGATCTAATCACTTTTTAGATCAATTTTTACGTCTTTTCAAATAATCCTTAATACCATCAACTATGGCTTTAGAAACTTGATTTTGGAAGGCTGCTGTTTTAAGTTTTTGCTCTTCAGCTATATTACTAATAAAGGCAGTTTCAACTAAAACTGATGGAATATCTGGCGCTTTTAACACTGCAAAACCTGCTTTTTCTATCGATGGTTTATGTAATTTATTCACATTTTTCATTCGATTTAAAATAGCACTTCCTAATAATACACCATTAGAAAGGGTTGTTTTTTGAACTAAATCTAAAATAGTGTTATCTAAATATTTATCACCACTTCGACTAACACCACCTATTTGGTCTGCATCATTTTGAGTTTGGGCTAAATAACTTGCAGCAGAACTACTAGCTCCACGTGTTGATAAAGCAAATACAGATGACCCTCTAACAGATCGACTCGCAAAAGCATCAGCATGGATAGAGACAAATAGATCCGCATGTAAAGATCTCGCTTTCGCTACTCGAACTTTTAATGGAATAAAAACATCTTCATTACGAGTCATATAAACTTTTATATTTGGTTCTTTTTTTAGCAAACTATATGTTCGTCTGGCAATTTGCAAAACAATGTCTTTTTCTCGTGTTCTTTTGTAGCCAATCGCACCAGGATCCTCACCACCATGACCAGGATCGAGCATAACAATAACAGGCGAGTTTTTATTTTTATTCGTTGGCGATTTTATTTGCGCTTGTTTTTTATTTAGATCCCCTTTTTGATACTCTTCTAAAAGAGCAAGTAAAGGATCATCATTAGCTGTAGCCGGTTTAGACGGATAAAGATCAACGACTAATCGATGTTTAAATTCAGCAATCGGTGGTAATGTAAATGTATTAGGATCAATACCCTGTTTTAATTCGATCATAATACGTACAGTTTTAGGATCTAACTGTAATGCACGTATAGATTTAATAAAAGGATCACGGCTTAAAACTTTTGTCGAAACGGCTTTTAATATTGGATTTAAATTGAGATTATCAATATCAATCACCATACGATCAGGGTTATATAATTGTGCGCTTTTATAATTAAGCTTAACGTTTGATTCTAACGTTATTCGTGTATAGGTTGATGAAGGCCAAACACGCACAGCCACAACTTGAGCCATTGCCGCAGCAAAGCCAACTCGTGTAACAGATAATAGACAAGTAGCAATAATGCCTTTGATCAAAAAGCGCTTTGTTGGACTAAAAGTTTTCGACATACCTAGACACTTTTATATTAGTAATATTAATAGGCCAAGAATAATAGCATAAAATAAAACGATATTAAAAAGAATGATTATCATAATCAGTTGTTTTTTCGATAGATTAATTACTAATTAGACATTATTTTCTAAATAAAGCATATAAATATAGTTTTTTATATTAATTATAGACCCTACAATCACAAAGGATTACAATATGGCACGCTAAAATCACGGATTTAAACCCGTTTTCATTTTAACAATTAAATATAGCTGAGTTATTGATGAGCAAAAAATTACATATCAAAACTTGGGGTTGCCAAATGAATGAATATGATTCAACAAAAATGGCAGATCTCCTTGAATCCACCCATGGTTTAACTTTAACAGAAAACGCCGAAGAAGCAGATATTTTACTATTAAATACTTGCTCTATTCGAGAAAAAGCCCAAGAAAAAGTCTTTCATCAACTAGGCCGTTGGAAAAATTTAAAACAACATAACCCTGATATCATCATTGGTGTAGGTGGTTGCGTAGCATCACAAGAAGGTGCACATATCCGTAAGCGTGCTCCTTTTGTTGATATTATTTTTGGACCACAAACTTTTCATCGTTTACCCGAGATGATTGAACAAATTCGTAGTGGTAATGGTCATCATGTGGTTGATGTTAGTTTTCCTGAAATTGAAAAATTTGACCGTTTACCTGAACCTCGCAGTGAAGGTCCAACAGCTTTTGTTTCAATTATGGAAGGATGTAATAAATACTGTACTTATTGTGTGGTACCTTACACCCGTGGTGAAGAGGTGAGCCGACCTTGTGATGATGTAATTTATGAAATAGCTCAACTTGCTGAACAAGGTGTACGCGAAGTTAATTTACTGGGTCAAAATGTAAATGCTTATCGAGGGCCAACTTTCGATGGTGATATTTGTTCTTTCGCTGAACTACTACGCTTAGTTGCTGCTATTGATGGTATTGATCGCATTCGCTTTACAACTAGCCATCCAATTGAATTTACTGATGATATCATTGATGTATATCGTGATACGCCAGAACTAGTTAACTTTTTACATTTGCCGGTACAAAGTGGTTCAGACCGAGTGTTAAATTTAATGAAACGCACTCATACAGCAATTGAATATAAATCAATCATTCGCAAATTACGCAAAGTTCGTCCTGACATTCAAATTAGTTCAGACTTTATTGTTGGATTCCCTGGTGAAACCCAAGAAGATTTTGAACAAACCATGAAACTCATTGCTGATGTTAATTTTGATTTAAGTTATAGCTTTGTCTATTCAGCACGACCAGGTACACCTGCTGCTGAAATGGAAGATAACGTTTCTGAAGAAGAGAAAAAACAAAGGCTCTATATTCTCCAAGAACGAATCAATCAACAAGCAATGCAATTTAGTCGTCGCATGTTAAATACTGTGCAACGTATTTTAGTTGAAGGCCCTTCTAAAAAGGATCTTATGGAATTAACTGGACGAACAGAAAATAATCGTATTGTTAATTTTGAAGGTAGTCCGGATATGATTGGTAAATTTGTTGATGTTGAAATTACCGATGTTTATCCTAACTCATTGCGTGGTAAAGTAGTAAGAACAGAGAATCAGATGAATTTACGTGTAAGTGAATCACCAATATCGGTCATCTCTCGTACCCGTAAAGAAAACGATTTAGGTGTGGCTATCTATCAACCATAATTAAATAATGATTGAAATAATAATATATAAATTGTTGATAAATTTTGGCTCAAAAGAACGTGTTTAAAATAAACGATTTGGGGACATATCTTTGAATATTACGACATATGAAACAATGCTTGAACCAGCAGATAATCAGCGGCTTAATAGTCTTTGTGGTCCTTATGATGACAATATCAAACAACTTGAACGACGATTAGGATTAGAAATAAACCATCGGGGTAATCAATTTGCTATTACTGGCGATACAATTTGTGCAAAAGCGGCAACTGAGATTTTACAATCGCTGTATAAACAAACTAAAGTAAAAGACAGTATTGTCGATATAGAACCAGAGCAGATACATTTAGTTATTAAAGAATCAGGTGCGTTAGAAAAAGCTAATGAACACGCACCTAGTTATGTTGATCTGCATGGTAGCAAACAAGTGATGATAAAGACCAAGCGAGGAGTAATAAAACCCCGCACGCCTAATCAAGCACAATATATTGCTCATGTATTAGATTATGACATCTCTTTTGGTATCGGTCCCGCTGGTACAGGTAAAACCTATTTAGCTGTAGCTGCCGCAGTTGATGCACTTGAAAAACAACAAGTTAGACGAATTGTATTAACACGCCCTGCAGTTGAAGCCGGTGAAAAATTGGGTTTTTTACCAGGTGATTTAAGCCAAAAAGTCGATCCTTATTTGCGTCCGCTTTACGATGCTTTATTTGAAATGCTTGGTTTTGAAAAAGTCGAAAAACTAATTGAAAAAAGTGTGATTGAAGTTGCACCGTTAGCTTATATGCGTGGGCGTACACTCAATGATGCATTTATTATTCTTGATGAAAGCCAAAACACAACGATAGAACAAATGAAAATGTTTTTAACGCGCATTGGTTTTAATTCTAAAGCGGTAATAACGGGTGATATAACCCAAATAGATTTACCTCGTCATCAAAAATCTGGGTTACGTCATGCAATAGAAGTATTAAATGAAGTTGAAGATATTAGTTTTAATTTTTTCAAGAGTGAAGATGTAGTTCGCCATCCTGTGGTAGCTAGAATTGTTAATGCTTATGAAAAATGGGAACAAAAAGAACATCTATAAACAGAATTTAGAGGAGTTAGATTATCTCTATTTCAGGTAAAATAAAAAAAGGCTATATTCGCGATCACTCCGCAGAAACAAACTTATTTTTGCGTAGAGCACTGTTTGCATTTGTCGTAATTATACTACTAATTTTTGTATTATTAGCCAATTTAGCTGATTTGCAAATATCGAATTTTAGTTATTACAGCACCAAATCGAACAATAATCGTATTGAAATTATCCCTATTCCTCCAAGTCGCGGTATGATCTATGATCGTAATGGCACGCCATTAGCGATAAATAATATTACCTATCAACTTAATATTGTTCCTGACAAAACTAAAAACCTTAATGAGCAATTTGAACAATTAAAAAAGATTGTTGATTTAACTGATGAAGATATTGAAAACTTCCAAAAGGAGCGACGAAATTATCGATCTCATCGACCTGTACCACTTAAAGAAAACTTAACCGAAAAACAAATTGCTCGGTTTATTGTTGATCAGCATCGATTTCCTTTTGTATCAATTGTAAAAATTCAACATCGATATTATCCATACGGTGCTTCACTTACCCATATTCTTGGTTATATATCTAAAATAAACAGTCAAGATAAGCAACGTCTAGAAGAAGAAAATAAAGCTAGCAATTACGTGGCTACCTTTAATATTGGAAAAATGGGGATTGAACGATATTACGAAGATGTTTTACATGGCACGGCGGGTAACGAAAAGGTTGAAGTCAATAGCCGAGGTCGTATTGTTCGCTTACTTGAACAACATCCACCACAAGCGGGTGAAGATATCTATTTATCCATTAATCTCAAATTACAACTCTATATTGAATCACTGCTTGCTGGCCGTAAAGCATCGGTTGTTGCTATTAATCCAAATAATGGTGAAATATTAGCAATGGTATCAAGCCCAAGTTATGATTCAAACGACTTTGTAGGTGGTATTTCAAGTAAGAAATATAGTGAGTTACTTAATGATCCAAGTAAACCACTATTTAACCGTGCATTGCTCGGTGCTTATCCCCCAGCTTCAACTGTTAAACCATTTATTTCGATAGCAGCATTAAGTGAAGGCGTTGTTTCACCAAAAAGTGTGGTTAACGATCCGGGTTGGTGGCAATTACCGGGTACTGAAAGACGTTATCGAGACTGGTTAAAATGGGGACATGGTCATGTCGATGTATTACGAGCGATAGAAGAATCAGTAGATACCTATTTTTACCAAGTTGCATATGACATGGGAATAGATCGCTTAAATTTATGGATGACTAAGTTTGGTTATGGCCAGCGAACAGGCATTGATATCTCGCCTAGTGAAGAGACACGAGCTGTCATGCCAAGTCGTGAATGGAAATTAAAACGCCATAAAAAATCTTGGTTACAAGGAGACACTATTCCTGTCGGTATAGGTCAAGGTTATTGGACAGCAACGCCAATGCAAATGGCTAAAGCATTAACTACACTAATTAATAATGGTAAAACCTATACACCACACTTTTTATTATATAAAAAGAGCGACATTATCAATACCAATCAAAATCAACCACTGATTGATCCATCAAAATATATTGAAAAAAACAGTCTTGTTGATGTTAATCCAACCTATTGGGCATTAGCAAAAGAAGGTATGCACCGAGTAATGTTTGGTGCTCGAGGCACCGCGCGTAAAGTTTATGCAGGCGCTAAATATCAAGCCGCGGGTAAATCAGGTACTGCTCAAGTTTATGGTTTAAAAGAAAACGAAACCTATAACGCACATAGAATACCTGAACATTTACGCGATCATGCTTTATTTATTGCTTACGCACCTTACGATAAACCGAAAATAGCCTTAGCGATTGTTCTAGAAAATGGGGGAGGAGGAAGCTCCAACGGTGGTGCAGTCGCACGTAAGATACTAGATTATTATCTTGAAGGTGATAACTCAACGGAATTAAACGATGAATCACCTAATACAGGACATGAAGATTAATGATGAATAATATTAAGAAATCTTTTTGGCAAAAGATACATATCGATCCGCTTTTTTGCTTATTTATCTCTTTACTACTTGGTTATAGCCTTTATATTCTATGGAGTGCTAGCGGCCAAGATATAGATATGATGCAAAAAAGAGTGATCCAAATATTACTTGGTTTTTTTGTGATGATTGTCTTTGCACAGTTTTCACCAAGAAGTTATGAACAGTGGGCACCTTATCTTTATATTGCCTGTATTTTTATATTACTATTGGTTGATATTTTTGGCTACACCAGTAAAGGCGCTCAACGCTGGTTAGACTTAGGAGTTATTCGTTTTCAACCCTCAGAAATTGCTAAAATTGCTGTTCCTTTAATGGTAGCTAAATTTATTCATCGTGATGGTTGCCCTCCACCGCTAAAAACCACCTTACAAACATTAGCTATTATCGGTGTGCCAACACTATTAGTGGCAATGCAACCCGATTTGGGAACTGCTATTTTAATTGTCATGTCTGGTATTTTTATTATCTTTTTGGCTGGTATTAATTGGCGATTTATTCTTGTTGCTTTGATATTGTTGGCTATCTTTGTACCGATTATGTGGTTCTACTTAATGCACGATTATCAACGTGAACGAGTATTAACGCTAATTAATCCTGAACGTGACCCTAATGGTACTGGCTATCATATTCTTCAATCTAAAACAGCAATTGGATCAGGTGGAATATGGGGCAAAGGCTGGCTAGAAGGTACCCAGTCACAGTTAGAATTTTTACCTGAACGCCATACTGATTTCATTTTTTCAGTCATCGCAGAAGAGTTTGGCTTTATTGGCTCGATTATTTTGCTAGTCTTATTCTTATGCTTAATAATTAGAGGTTTGATTATTGCTTCTCAAGCACAAACGACTTTTGGCCGAATCCTTTCTGGTGGTTTAATTTTGGTCTTTTTTGTCTATGTATTTATTAATATCGGTATGGTCAGTGGAATATTGCCAGTAGTTGGTGTACCATTACCACTAATAAGTTATGGTGGCTCATCATTAGTCGTTTTAATGGCAAGTTTTGGCATTATGATGTCTATTCACACTCATCGATATATGTTATCTAAAAACATTTAACGGAATTTTTATAAATGAAAAAGAAATTTAAATTATCTTTTGGATTATTAGTGCTCGCAATATGTTCTTCTGCTTCTGCGGAAATGGCTTTTCCTATACCGGCTATTCCACAACTAGATGCTGAAGCGTATATCTTAATGGATGCCAAATCTGGCGAAATTTTAGCGCAATATAATGCGGAACAACAACGCGATCCAGCAAGTTTAACTAAAATGATGACAAGTTATGTTGTTGGTCAAGCCTTAGAATCAGGCCGAATTAAAAATGATGATATGGTATTAGTGAGTAAAGATGCGTGGGCAACAGGTAACCCAGTATTAAAAGGCTCATCATTAATGTTTTTAGAAGTCGGTAAGACTGTTTCGGTCTCTGATTTAAATAAAGGTATCATTATTCAATCGGGTAACGACGCATGTATTGCTATGGCTGAACATGTTGCAGGTAGCCAAGGTGCTTTTGTTAATTTGATGAATGAATATGCGAAAAAAATTGGATTACAACACACTCATTTTGAAACTGTGCACGGGCTTGATGCACCGGGTCAATATACCACAGCTAAAGATATGGCGTTGTTAGGTCAGGCTTTAATCCGTGACTTACCAAAAGAATATGCAATTTATAAAGAAAAAGAATTTACCTACAATCTTTCTAAACCTCAAATGAATCGTAATGGATTACTTTGGGATACTACATTAAATGTAGATGGCATTAAAACTGGACATACTAACGCAGCCGGTTATAATCTTGTTGCTTCTGCTGTTGATGGTAATACACGTTTAATTTCAGCGGTATTGGGTGGTCGAACATTTAAAGGTCGTGAAGAAGAAAGTAAAAAATTACTTACGTGGGGATTCAGATTCTTTGAAACGGCAAATCCAGTAAAACCCAATGATCCACTCGCGATTGAGTCAATTTGGTATGGTGATGAAAATAAAGTTAAATTAGGTGCGATCAATGGCGCTTATATCACAGTGCCGAAAGGTCGTTCAGCAGATGTTAAAGTGCAATATACCATTGATGATTATATTTATGCACCAATAACCAAAGGAACCGCGGTTGGTAAAATTCAATTTTTATTGGATGATAAAGTTATCAATGAACAATCTTTAGTTGCGCTTGAAAATATTGAGGAAACTGGATTCTTCGGCGGCATTTGGGATTGGATATGTTTACAATTCCATAAATTATTTAATTAATTTTTTCTTAATAACCGCTGTGTGACTTTTGTTTACGCAGCGGTTTTTTATTTTAAGCAAAATTTGATTTTATCAAGCATTAATTATCTCTAATTTAGGCGTTCAAAAACCCCGTTCCTCAACTTTTTTTGTCTAAGTAGATACATCAGCAAGATAGATTAAGATGCGAGAAATTGTTGAAAAGATCTGTTCTAAAATTGATTCGACAAACAATGGTAAAGCAGAAAATAGATACGATAACATCGTTAGCCCACATAATAATGTAAGCGGGTAGCCGACCACAAAAATTGATAGTTGTGGTGTAAATCTATTTAATAAGCCCAATGACAGATTAATAATAAGTAATAATGTCATTAATGGTAATGCCAACATAATACCGTTATTAAATAATAGACCCGTTATTTCGATTAAGGCTAAATAGCCGTTTTGTTTTAAAGGATAGACCGTAATAGGAATGATATCAAAACTGTTAGCTAATCCGTAAAGTAACCATAAATGACCATCTAAACTAAGAAATATCAACATAGCAATAATATTAATTAAACGTGATAATACCGAGGTTGATGGACCGCTGATAGGATCATAAAAAGTGGCCATTCCTAATCCCATTTGCATACTAATTAACTCCCCCGAAAATCTAACCGTCATAAAGGTAAGTTGTATTGTAAAACCAATTAGGATGCCAATCATGATTTGCTGAGCAATAATCCAGATGCCCATTAATGAATAAAGGGTAAGGTTGTCGTCTAACTTTGGTAAAGGTAACACAATGACAATAAGTATTGCTAAACCTATTTTTACACGGTTTGGTACTTCTTTTTCGCCAGTGATTGGTGCGACCATAATTAAAGCTAAAATACGAACAAAAGGGAGAAAACTTGATTGAACCCAAGCAAAAAAATCAATATTCAATAGATCGACAATAGCTAAATCCATTAAGGTTAACTTGTTAGGTTGGGAATGCTAGTGATGACAAGGCGAATATAGTCGATCATTGTGGTTAGCATTGATGGACCTAAAATAATTAATACTAGAATAACAGCCAAAATTTTTGGGATGAAAGATAAAGTCATCTCATTAATTTGGGTTGCTGCTTGTAGTAAACTGATGATTAATCCTGTGACCAGTGCCGCTATTAATAAAGGACCAGCAAGCGATGCTGCAACCTTGATGGCTTGTATGGCGAAATGGCTAATATATTCAGATGGCATTATATTCCTTTACTTTAACTAAAAAAACTTTGTGCTAACGAACCTAATAGTAAGTGCCAGCCATCAGCTAATACAAACAACATAATTTTAAATGGTAGAGATACCGTTGCGGGTGGGACCATCATCATCCCTAACGCCATTAAGGTACTGGCGACAACTAAATCAATTACTAAGAAAGGAATAAACAGTGTAAAGCCAATTTGAAAAGCGGTTTTGAGTTCACTAACGATAAAAGCCGGTACCAAAATTCGTAGTGGGATATCTTCACGAGTTTGAATTTCATTCGTATGAGACATATTTACAAATAACCCTAAATCGCTTTCACGAGTCTGAGAGAGCATAAATTCACGAAGCGGTTTTGTTGCTTCATTTAACCCTTCTTGCATGGTGATTTGTTGTTTCGAATAAGGCACATACGCCTCTTGATATATTTTATCGAGTGTTGGTGACATGATAAAAAATGTCATAAATAACGCAATGCCTATTATTACTTGATTAGGTGGTGCAGATTGTGTGCCAAGTGCACTTCGCAATAATCCTAATACAATAATGATCCGAGTAAAACTCGTCATTAGTAGTAGAATAATAGGGATAAATGTGAGTAAAGTTAAAAAGACTAAGGTTTCAACAGGTAAAGACCAACTTTGTCCTTCTTGATATGGTGTTTGAGAAACAATTGTTAATGGTGATAATTGAGCAAAACTATATTGACTAAAAAACAGTATGTTTAGCAAAATAATATGTATTAACCGCACTATCTTACCTCTTGTCTAACACAGACAGTAATATCTGATTAAACAGGTTACTTTTTGACAATTGCTCAACATCAGCGGGCTCAGCTAATAACATTTCAGTGCGTTGTTCATTTATGGTATGCAGTAATGTCATTTGTTGTGCAGTAACACCAACTACCAGTAATTGATGATCAACATAAACCAGAAGAATGCGTTCTTTAGCACTTATATTATAAGTTGCTTTAACATCAATGAATTGTTTGGTAGACTTTTTCCAACCAATTCGTTTTATTATCCATGCTAAAAATAAGATAACAGCAATTACACAAAAAAATGCCATGCCGATCTGGCTATATAGGCTTGATTCTACTGGAATGGCGGATAAATTTTGGTTCATGGTTATCTCATTTTTAACGGCTTAATCTACGAACACGTTCTGATGGAGTAATAATATCGGTAATTCGTACTCCATAATTATCTCCAACTACAACGATTTCACCTTGCGCAATTAAATAGCCATTAATAAGGATGTCTAAAGGTTCACCAGCTAAGCCGTCTAAGGCTATAACTGAACCCTGAGTTAAATTTAAAAGATCTTTAATGGCCATTTTGGTTCGACCAAGTTCTACGCTTAGATTAACTGGAATATCTAGGATAAGGTTAATATCTTGCTTTTTTACGTCTGTTGGTTGTGGTGAAAGGGTTTCGAAAATAGCTTCTTTCATTACTGATTCATCACTAATATTTAGTTGGCTATCATCACTTGGTATATCACTCATTGAACACTCCTTCATTCAATTGTTCTAAAACTGGATTGCTTATCTGATCTACTTGGATTGCATACTGTTTATTTACGCTACCATAATGACCTTTTAATACTGGTACACCGCCAATGGTGACATCAAGGCTTGTTGGTTTTTCGATATCCAAAATATCACTGACTTTTAAAGCTAATAATTTGGCAACAGTTGTTTGAATGTTTGTAAAGTTTGCGACTAATTCAACAGTTGATTGTTTAATACCACTAGTAAGAGAACTCATCCACACGTTATCATCTTGGTGAGTTTGGTTTTCTATTGGTGGTTTAATTAATAGCTCTTTAATTGGTTCAACCATTGCATAAGGAATACATATGCAAAATGTTCCTTTAAAATTACCAATTTCGACTAAAAATGATGAAGTTAACACAACATCGTCAGGCGAGCTGGTAATGTTGGTAAATTTGCTTTCTACTTCAGAGCGGATGTATTCGGTTTCAATATTGTATACATCAATCCAGGAACTTTGATAAGTTGTTAAAGCAAGACTTAATACTCGTCGAATAATCTCTTGCTCAGTATGAGTAAACTCTCGTCCTTCAGTATCAACATTAGTAGTATGGCCATCCCCACCAAAAAGAGTATCAACAACAATAAATACTAATTCAGGTGAAAATGAAAATAAGCAACTTCCCCGCAAAGGGTTAAGATGAACTAAATTTAAATGATTGGTTGCTGAAACATGTGAAAACTCTTTAAACGTTTTGGGTTCAATGGGTGAGGTTATAACATCAGTATTTCGGCGTAATAAATTAAATAATCCAATTCTAAATTGGCGTGCAAAGCGTTCATTAATAATCTCTAACGCGGTTAGTCTTTCAGGGATAAAGCTATGTTTAACTGATATATCATAAGGCTTAACTTCAGTCCGTTTACTTTGTTGTAAATGATAATTTTGCTCAGCATCATTTTTTATGCTGGCTGAATTATTTTGTGAATGCAAAGATTCACTTTTATCGGTATTAGGTTGAAGCTTATCAGACATGATAATTACCTTACAATGAAATCAGTAAATAGAACTTCATCAATTTTTACTGAATGTTTTGCATCATATTGGCGAGATAATGCCATTTTTATCTGCTCTTGTAATTCAAGTTTTCCTGACTCTTTCTTTAAATTATTAACATACTGTTTTGAAGTTAACAAAAGTACGTCACTTCTTACTTCAGGAAGATAATCTAATAAAACGGTTTTTTGTTCTTCATCAGCGACGCGTAACACCATACCTACGTATAGAATTTTATTGATTTCTAAATTTTCTTTAGATGGTGGAAGTGAAATTGTGAAAGGTTTTAATGTTAAAAAAACCGGTGATAACACTTCTGGTTCTACATGGGGCGTCGTTTTAGGAGAATCTTGTAACCATAAATAAGCAGCAAAACCTGTTGCTAAAAGGGTAATTAAAATAAGTACTAGATTTAAAATACTTATTTTTTTCTTGGTAGTTTGCATATTTATTATTGTCTCAATGAAAATTAATGAAATGTCTATTTAAATAGCCAAAAATTACCAAAATAATAAATCATGCTTTGAGAATTAATTGGAAGAATAGGCAGTAAAAATATGACCTATTCAACCTTTTTAATCTCTAGCTATCAAAACATAGTACTGTTTCAAATACTATTATTTAGGCAAAAATACTTAATCCTGATTGAACAATGTTTGATGGATGATCAAGTTCATGAAGTGTTTGATTTTTATCGTCCATTAATTGCTCTATTTCAAACTCTTGTTTATAAGGTGATGAGGAGTCATTCATCATTGAAAAATCACTAATATCGGTCTGCTCTAACATAATACCTTGTTCTTCCAATGAAGTTCTTAATTGCGGTAAAGCTGATTCTAACACGCTTTTAACCATATTATGTGCAACAGCCATGTGAAGGTTCATTTTGTCATCAACTATTGCCAATTTAATATGCAGCGAACCCAATTCTTCAGGATGTAATTTGATTTCCGCATTTTGGATACCTTGACGACAAGCGAGACTAATTTTTTCGTTTAATGTTTTTTGCCATTCAGTAATATCCATTGGCATAGGTAAATTTATATTTAACGTTTTTTGACTTTCAATTAATGGTGTTGATGTGGTTAATTGATTTGGGCTATGGACTAGTAATGTAGGTTCTTGTTCAAAGTGGTTAATATCAAAATTGGTGATAGGTAAATCGATATTATTATTTTGAGTATTAGTAAGAGTTGGTAATGGTTGATTTGAGGTTTTAACTGAATTTATATTGGTTGATATATTATGTTCATCATTCGTTAGCAAGCTTGTTTGTTCATTTGCTTTAATGATCACTTGTTCACTACTATTAATAATAGTGAGTATTTCTGCTGCTTTTTCATCTACATTGAGTGTTATATCATCAGAAATTGGTGCCTTTAAAAGTATATCATTAGCTGTAGTATTAATTTTTAATTCACGTATTGCTGGCTGTTCAGTATGATTATGCTCATTATTAATTATAGGCTGTTCTTCGACTTGCAAAGTTAGTGGAAATAGTGTGAATAATTCATCACTATCTTCCTCTTCTTGATCATCTAATTGATGATCGAGTTTGTTCTCGAGAATATTAGCTTTGGCTAGGCTATTATTTTCGCCTAACTCTTGTTTTTCATTAAACTGTAATAAAAGCTGAAAAAAATCGTCTTCAATAATTGATACTTCATTCAATTCTATAGGTGATATTAATGGGATATCACTAAATTGATTAATATTCATTCAACATTCTCCTTGCTAACTGCTGCTGTGCAAATTCATCGGTTAATTTTTGTTGTAAACGGCTTTGCTGTAGCAGTAGTTTTTTATCTTGTTTATCCAATAATGTGGTGTAAGTATTGAGACTTTTTTGTGATTGATTTAGCTCATTGGTGATCTGTTTTTGTTTAATTTCTAAAGTTAACAATAACTTTTTTTGTTGTGTGATCCCTTGCTCAATAGCAGTAATAAAAGCATTAAAATTGTTCAGTTCTGATCCTGTAATGCCAACTGATAACGCTTTATTTAAGCGCTGTTGGTACTCATTATAGTATTCATTCAATACATTTAGTTGTGATTGAGCATTACGCTTATTATCATGCGCATTTTTTAATTTAATCAATTTGTCGTCGACTGATTTTTCAGCTAACTTTTTTAATGTTAAAAAGGCAAATTTACCATTATATTGATTGGCCATTGTTCTTTCCTAAGTTTGAATCAACAATTCTTGCTAACTGTTGATAAGCGTCTTGATAACTACAATGTTCATAAATTCCTTGTTGTAAAAATTGTTGCATAGCAGGAAAAAGCGTTATTGCCTTATCTAATAAAGGATCGGTTCCTGCTACATAAGCGCCAACATTAATTAAGTCACGATTTCGTTGGAAACTTGAAAATAATTGCTTAAATAACCGTGATTTTTTTTCATCTTTGGTTAGTTCTGTCATCACGCGACTTATTGATGCTTCAATATCAATAGCTGGATAATGACCTGATTCGGCAAGAGAACGGGATAAAACAATATGTCCGTCGAGAATTGCTCTAGCTGAGTCAGCGATAGGATCTTGCTGGTCATCACCTTCGGTTAGCACGGTATAAAAAGCGGTAATAGCGCCTTTGCCTTCTGCGTCATTACCGGCTCTTTCAACTAATGCTGGTAATTTTGCAAATACTGAAGGAGGATATCCTTTAGTCGCTGGTGGTTCACCGATCGCTAAGGCTATTTCACGTTGTGCCATGGCGTATCGTGTTAATGAATCCATAATGAGTAATACATTAAATCCTTGGTCACGAAATTTTTCAGCAATTTTAGTCGCGTAGGCTGCACCTTGTAGACGTAATAATGGCGATACATCAGCAGGCGCGGCAACAACAACAGATCGAGCTAAGCCCTCTTCACCTAAAATATTTTCAATAAAATCTTTTACTTCTCGACCTCGCTCACCGATTAAACCAACCACAATAATATCGGCTTTGGTGTATCTTGCCATCATGCCAAGTAAAACACTTTTACCAACGCCTGAACCTGCAAAAAGCCCCATTCGCTGACCTTGACCAACGGTTAATAATGCATTGATTGCACGAATGCCAACATCGAGAACTTGATGAATTGGTGTTCGGGTTAGCGGATTTAGTGTTTTATTAATTAATCCTTCATATTCGATATCTTCAGGTAATGGTTTGCCATCGAGAGGTTTTCCCATTGCATCGACAACTCGGCCTAATAACCCCATACCAATTGGTAAAACTTTGTGGCTAAAATGTGTTAAATCATATTGTGATGTATAAACTCTTGCATCGAGTAATATACCGTCTGTTGATTCAAACGGCATGAGGTATAGTGTTTTTCCCTTAAAACCAATTACTTCACACTCAACGGCTTGGATTTTTCCATCTAATTGTCGTTCAACAAAACAGTTGGACCCTAATGGTAGTTTTAAACCAATAGCTTCTAGAACAAGACCAGACGCTTTAACCAATCGACCATATTGACGAATTAAAGATGCAGACTCTAATTTCTGTTTAGCACTATCAATTTTAGTTGCCCATTGCGTACAAAAGCTCACCTTAACGCTCATCTCCATGCACTGTGTCAGAAATAATTTGCCAGTGATTGGTTATACTTGCGTCGATCTCATTTGTTTCAGTAAATATTTTGCAGCCACCTAATTCTATATTTGCATCGGCAATAAATTGCCATTCGTTTTTTAGTTGATCATCTAGCTGTGGCTCTAGCCATAAAAAATCATTCGGATTGATTCGAACCACAATCGGTGTAATTGTATTTTGTTCAATTAATGACTTGATCGAATGCATTAATTGTTTTTGTTTTACTTTGGATAACGAACCAACAGTTTTTTCAGCGGCAAGTAAAGCGAGATCAAATAGCTTTGGTACAATTTTTTCATCAATTTGATTAATTGACTGCTGAAAATGAATTGCTAGATTTTTGATGGATTCAACAGTATTTAATTTTTCTTCGTTTATCTGTTGTTCTATTTTCTCCAGGCCTTCTTGTTGGCCTATTGTTAACCCTTCCTCATACCCTGTTTGTTTACCAATATTGAAACCTTCTTCTTTACCTAGATTAAAACCTTCTTGATAGGCTTCTTCTCGTGCTTGTTGTTTGATATTTTCAAGTTCTAGCGTTATTTCAGGGCTATTAATATCAATAAAATTGGTATCGGCCTCATCGACTATTTCAAGTTCTGGTTCACACTCTTCTTGCTCATCGGTTTCAGGAATGAGTGGTGATGATTCTGCTAAATCTTGAAAGTGTAATGGTTTCCAAGTTAAGGTATTAGCTTGATTATACATATTCATCATCACCGCTACTTAAGATCATCTCACCGGTTTCAGCTAAACGACGAGCAATAACCAAAATTTTCTTCTGTTCGGTTTCAACTTGTGACAAGCGCACTGGTGGTCTGTTTTCTAAATCTTCACGTAATATAGATGCAGCACGTTGCGACATATTCGATAATAATTTTTCCCGTAATGGTTCTGTCGCACCTTTCAGGGCAATAATTAAGGTTTCATTATCCACATCTTTGAGTAGACGTTGGATACTTCTATCATCCACATCAACCAGATTTTCGAATAAGAACATTTCATCAATGATTTTTTGAGCTAACTCATTGTCATAATCACGTAATGCATTGATAACCAATTCTTCTTGTTGTGATTTCATCAGGTTGATGATTTCTGCTGCGGTGCGGATACCCCCCATATTATTAAGTTTAATATTTTGTCCATGTAGTAAAGTTGATAACGATGTTGATAATACCTCTAACGCTGAAGGCTCTACTCCACCGAAGGTTGCAATACGTAGCATTACATCATTACGCAGATCATCATCAAATAGATTTAATATCTCAGCAGCTAAGTCACGATTTAAGTGAACTAAAATTGTGGCGATAATTTGTGGATGCTCTTTCTTAACCAAATCAACAGCTCTGGCCGCATCAACAAAGTTAAGCATTTTTAAGCCATCGGTAGTATCTTCAATATCGGTATCTAATAGTTCATCAAGTAGACGGCTGGCTTTATCACTACCAATTGATTTTTCGAGAACTTTTCGTAGATAGCCATTAGTATCGGTATTTAATACGGCACAATCATCAAGTGTGGTTTGACACTCATTAAGAATATTTTTGAGTTGTTCTTGTGTTAATTGTGGTAATCCCATCATGGCACTACTAATTTGTTGTACCTCTTTATGGTCTAAAAATTGCATTACTTTTGCAGCTAATTCTTCACCTAAAATCATTAAAATTGTCGCTGCTTTTTGAGATTCACTTAAATTCATTACTCGGTGTCCTTCTTGTTCATCCAACCACGAATAATGAGAGCCATTACACGAGGATCTTTTTCGACAATTTTTCGGATGTATTGCTGTTGTTGCATATTATCTTCAAAAATTTTCTGTTGCAGTTTACTGTGTGCTTTATAATCAAGCTTATCTTCAGCGCCCATCGTGCCGTCAGATTTATCCGTATTGAGGTATTGTCTTTGAATCTTAATCCATACCGAACGCAGTACTTTTCGCCATGCATACCATATTATTAAGATATAAATTAGATATTTAATTGCCGTTTTCAGCATGTCGTAAACTTCATGTTTTTGTAAAAAGGTGATGGCGTCATTTTCATCATCTATTTGATCTGTAAATTTCAAATTTGCCACCGTTAATGAATCACCACGCAAGTCAGAAAATCCCATAGCTTGACGTGCTAGTGCTTCAATATGAGTAAGCTCTTCTTTATCGAGTTTTACCCATTTTTCGATCGCTTCATTTTTTTGATTTTCTTCATTTGACGATGCAACTTCATTGATTGTCGCAAATTTATAATTAACTAGAACCGCGACAGATAAGCGCTTGATACGACCTTCAGGAATTTTGCTATGAATAATTTGACGATTAACTTCAAAGTTCAACGTATTATTGGATTGTAAATGATACATTTTTTGCTTGTCGTCTTTATCTTTTACTTCATTCTCTCCATCAATTGGTGCACTTGGTGTGGGTACTGGTTGGTTAGATAAAGCGCCTGGTACACCACCAATAGCATTGCTTGATGCTAATTGACGGTTTTCAACTTGCTGCTTACTGCGAATGGTTTGATTGTTAATATCGCTATTAGGATCATAGATTTCGGATGTTGATTCCTGACGGCTAAAGTCAATGTCAGCATTAACTTGAACTTTAACATTTTGTTTACCTAAAATCGGTATAATGATTTTTTCTACGCGTTCACGCACCAAATTTTCGATTCGTTCACTATATTCTAATTGGGCAACATTAACGTTAGTATCACGGTATTTTTCTCCAGTCAATAAATTACCGTTTTGATCGATGATAGTGACTTTATCCGCTTGTAATTCCGGCACACTACTTGAAATTAAGTGGATAATAGCGTCAATTTGACCTTGAGATAGCGAGCGACCAGGTAATAAAGTTAATGCGACTGATGCAGAAGGGAATTTTCTTTCTCTAACAAATAAAGAGGGTTTTGGCATAGCCAAATGCACTCTGGCATCATCAACACTACTAATGATTGAAATTGTTCTGGATAATTCGCCTTCTAATGCTCGTTGATAATTGATTTGTTCATTGAACTGGCTCATTCCAAAGCTTTCTTTATCGAGTAGTTCAAAACCGATAGCACCGCCTTTAGGTAAACCTTGTTGAGCAATTCGTAGGCGAGTATCATAAATTTTATTTTCGGGAATTAAGATCGTTGTACCGGATGATGAAAACTTATAAGGAATATTCATCTTATCAAGTTGGCTAATGATTTCACCGCCATCTTTATCATTCAAATTACTAAATAGCACACCGTAAGCATCACTCTTAAGCCATAAATAGGTGATACTACTTATAGCTATTACGATCACTCCTACAATAAGGAGCAGCATTTTTCGATTTTGTTTTAATTGATTGATAAATGGTAACTTATTCAATATTGATTCGCCTTTGTTACCTACTGACTGGCTATCCATATGTATCCTAATTCTAAACAGGTTAGATTAATTCTAGGGTCTATTATCTGTGTATTTATAAAAATCAATAGCTAAAAAAGCACATGCTTTACCCTTTAGTTATCGCTTTTAGATTGTTATCTTTGTGATAATTTAAGCGGTAATTTTATTAAGATGAATATAATTAATATGATGAACAGTATCGAGGCTTTTAATCCGGCAACTAAATTGGATTTTTCTTCGAATCAACAGGTAAGTAAAGAGCAAAATTTTGTTGCTGAATTAAAAATGGCTTTAGATAAAATTAGCCAAACTCAAATTGAGGCAAGTAAGCAAGCTAAAGCTTTTGAAATGGGAGAGCCGAATGTTTCATTAAATGAAGTAATGGTTAATATGCAAAAGTCTTCGGTTTCTTTGCAATTTGGCGTACAAGTTAGAAATAAGTTAGTAGCGGCGTATCAAGAAATCATGAATATGAATGTTTAATTTATTAATGATTCTATTTGTTTAAAAATCGTCATTCATTAGCTGCCAATTTTTATCAAAAATTGGTTTTCATCTATATTGATAAAAAGTCAGCCTACTATTCACTTTTTATAACCTTAGCAAGTTTAATTTAATAATAAAAAAAGTTTGAGGAGCGGGGTTTTTAGCGATTCTAATATGCAAAAAACCCCGCTCCTCAATTATTTTTAGTCGATCTTTTTGATTACTTAGTGAATTATGCTAGGTTGGCAATTTTTTGGTAACTATCTATTTTAGTTTGATAATTAACCTGCTCGCCAATGAGTCTGGTAAGTTCACCATGCCGTAGATGTATTAATTGTTCTAATTGCTCTTGATAACCCAAAATATTATTGATATACATTCGAATAATATCTTGCTGAGGTAATGCTATAGTATCTGTAACATTTAGTTGGATATCTTTAGATAATTGGTGGTATTGAGCTTGCCAGCTGATTAATGATTCCCAGTTTTCTTTTTGTGCATTAATTAGCATTTGCTCAACAACATAATTAAGCTTTTCATATTGTTCTAATAATAAATTATTATTTAAAACTGATATTCCCATAACTATGCTATCTCCCGCCAAGCTTGAGCAATGTTATCAAGCAAATTAAAACAGACTTGCAGTTTGTCTTTATCATTATGTAAATTGGCTAAAAGCAACTGCTGACTGATGTATTGATATAATTGATCTAAATTTTCGGCAATTTCACCACCTTGCTCTAGATCAAGTGAACTCTTAAGTCCATTATCTATAATATTAATTGCTTTCGAAATGGCTTGCCCTTTGCCTGCAATATTCCCTTTTTCTATATATAACTCAGCTAAACGAATAGCATTAAGTGCGCCCTCGAATAATAAAACAATAAGCTGATGTGGCGAAGCCTGATTAACACTCGTTTCTAAATTAACTTGCTTATAAGCTTGAACTCCCATTTTTATATTCCTTATTTTTTCATGTTCGACATCATTTCGAATTGCGTGGTTAAGTAATTGCTCATACCATTTAATTCATTGATCAAGATATCTAATTTAGTAAACTGCACGCGATAACGTTCAATAGTTTGGTCAATAGAGTTGTTAACTTGATCATAGCGTTTATCTAATGATTTTAAGGTTGAGTTTAAGCCGTTAGTTGCGGTATCAATCATGCCATCACTATCAATGAAGCTACTCACTTTGGCACATACTTCGTTAGCTATGCCTGTCGTTTCACCATCACCAATAAATAACATGGCGACTGCTTCACTGTTTTCTTTGAGGGCTTTTTCTAATTCGTTTTCTTTAATAATTAGCTTGCCATTACTATCCATATTGATACCGATTTGAGCCAATACAGAGATTTCACCAGCTTGACCTTTCGAAAAGATAGATCGGATACTTTGATCTATATTACGTAGTGTTGAATCACCAACCAGTGGTCCATTATTACTATTTAATTCATCTGAATTGGCATCACTAGCAGTAAATTGAGTTAAGGTTGATATCGTTGATTGTAATTGATTAAATGCCTCCACCCACTCTTTAAGTGCCTCTTGGGTTTTTTCGTTATCCGCAGTAATAGTTAAATTTTGCGATGTGGTGGTTACTGCTTTTAAAGTGATATCAACGCCTGGGATGACATCTTTAACGGTATTTGATGCACTATTGACGGTAATACCATTAAAACTAAATTTAGCATCTTGCGCTTTAGCGACTTCGCTCATTGCTGATGAATCAGCTTGATTAATATCAAAACCAACTAATGAATTGAGTTTTTCATCATCGGATGATATTGAAGTTATAGTTTGTTGTTCACCTGTTTCTTTAGATGTGATAACCAGTTGATAGCTATCGATTCCTGAACGGACAATTGTGGCATTAACGGGAGATTCACTGATTGAACCATCTTCATTAACCACTTTAGCTTGGTTAATTGCATTTGCGATTGATTCTATGGATGTTTCATCTTTACCTAAAGTGACATTTATTTTTTGACCATTAGCTTGTTCGATGGTGATTGTTCGCGTTTCATTATTGTTACCTAACGCTGTTTGTTTATCGTTTATTGTATTAGTAGCAACGCTGTGTGCGCTTGCAAGTTGTTGCACACTCACTGCATAATTACCTAATTGAGCATTGCTACTTACGTTAGTAGTAAAGTAGTTGTCATTGCCCGATACCGTTCTAGCTTGGAACAGCTCTTTTTTTTGTAGTTTTGCTGTTGCGCTATTAAATGTTGATAATGCACTTTTTAATTTGCCAAAACCGCTTATTTTATTATTAATTGTTTTTTGCTGTGCTTTTATTGGCGTAAGACGGTTTTTTTCTACCGCTTCTAATTGATCTAATACTTCATTTAAATCAATACCAGAACCAATCCCCAATATACTCATTGCCATGTTTTATTATCCTATTATAAATTCTTTCATCTCTTGTTTTATCGACTGATGTAATAAAAAGTTTAGATATTTTTACTAATAAATAATTAGGTTTTGGCAATGCATATATTGCTAGACGATTTTATCTATTCAAAAACCAGTTATTTATTCAGTTATCAATGTTATATCCATATCAATTTTGCACTGTAAAAAGATGTAGGTGACATATCGCTACTGGAGTTATAAATTATCTTTTTAATCAATGAACTTTGATATTTTAAAGTGTTAAAAGCTAAATGTTTTTAAGGATGGTGGGCGTTATTTAAAAATAAAATTAAGTAGTGATCTTTCTAATATAATTTCTATTATTAGTAAATATATTGCAATTATTTAAATAGATAGGAGTTTAGGCACTTTTGCTGCGGCCTTTATTAAATAAGGCTATCAACTGTTTTTTACCGATTAATTTACATATAAAAATGTATTAGGACCTCTGAGCGTTTTATCAAACTTAATTAGTTATTCGGTTTTATTCGACGACATAAAATAAAAATTAAAAAAATATTAAAGTTTCTTTTTTTAATACCGATAACTAAATCATCAGCAAAAGTATTGAATAATATTTTCAATATCTCGTTGATCTAACTAATCATATTAAAGGAGATAAAAATGGCACAGGTAATTAATACCAATACTATGTCTTTAATGGCAAGAAACAATCTGAATAATTCTCAAAGTGTTCTTGGAACTGCAATTGAGCGTCTATCATCAGGTATGCGTATCAACAGCGCTAAAGATGATGCAGCAGGTCAAGCAATCGCTAATCGTTTTTCTTCAAATATTCGTGGTTTAACTCAAGCTGCACGTAATGCAAATGACGGTATCTCTTTAGCTCAAACAACTGAAGGTGCATTAAACGAAATTAATAACAACGTTCAACGTATTCGTGAATTGACTGTTCAAGCGGCAAATGGTACAAACTCTCAAAGCGATTTAGAATCAATTCAAAACGAAATTGATCAACGTTTAGAAGAGATAGACCGTGTATCTAAACAAACTGATTTCAATGGTACTAAAGTATTATCTGCTGATAAAACACTTAAAATACAAGTGGGTGCAAATGATGGCGAAACTATTGAAATCAATTTGAAAAAAATTGACAGTACTGAACTCGGTTTAGCTTCATTTAATGTTTCTTCAAGCCCAACAGCAGATCCTTTAAAAACACTTGATGCTGCATTATCAAAAATTGATGAATTACGTGGTGAGCTTGGTGCGGTACAAAATCGTTTTGAGTCAACTGTAACTAACATCAACAATACAGTAAATAACTTAAGCTCTGCGCGTAGCCGTATTGAAGATGCAGATTATGCTGAAGAAGTATCTAATATGACTCGTGGTCAAATTTTACAACAAGCAGGTACTTCAGTATTAGCACAAGCTAACCAAGTACCTCAATCTGTACTGTCTTTATTACAATAAAGTATATCTCTAAAATTTTACTTTAGTTTTTATACTATAGTAATAATGGTATTTTTTAATACCATTATTGCTAATAATGTTAATTACCTATTTTTTAATACTTTATTCTTGCCATTAACTCAGTCAATTATCGTCATAATATTCCTTAGCATTTTTTACAATGGTTTAGGAAATGAGTGATAACCTGTATAACTCTCAGGGTGTAGTGAATCAAATCGATTGGCAACAATATATCTATTTAGTTCGTAATGAAGCGTTGAAATTAGCTGTTCGTTTACCAACGACGATTGAGCTTGATGACTTGTTACAAGTTGGTTATATCGGTTTATTAGAATGCATAAAACGTTATGATGCTGCACAAGGTTATACTTTTACTACATTTGCTATTCCTAGAATAAAGGGAGCAATGTTAGATGAGTTGCGTAGTCGTGACTGGCTACCAAGGCAAACCCGAAAAAAAATTAAAGATGTCACTAACGCCATTAATGAATTGGAACAAATTTTAGGTGTCCCACCTAATGATCACCAGATAGCTGCACATCTGCAATTGTCTCTTACTGAATATCGCAAGGTGTTATTAGATTCAAATTATAGCCAAATCTGTTCTTACGATGAGATACAAAAAAAACTCGGCGATAATTTGGATACGCTGATTGAGCTTGATTCCGATAACAATCCTTTTGCTTTTATTATTAATGATGAAATTCGCAATATTATTGTTCAACAAATTGATAACTTACCTGAAAAAGAAAAAATGGTTTTAGCGCTCTATTATCAAGAAGAGTTGAATTTAAAAGAGATTGGAAAAGTGTTAGATATTAGCGAATCTCGCGTAAGTCAATTACATAGCCAAGCAATAAAACGAATACAAAGTAAAATTAATATATAAAAAACAGAATAAAACAGTAAAACATGAAAAAATAAATTGAAAATAAATCGAAATGATTTTTTTATTGACCTTTTGCTTTTAAAAATGTAACTTTAAGTGAAAAAAAACGAATTAAGATATTTTTTACTGATTTCGCATTTTTTTATGCGAGAAAAATATAAATTTTGGTGAGTAAATTGGGAAATATACAAGAAGACGATATTTTGAAATGTATACATCATTTAAATCTTTCAACGCTTTTATTAAGCCAAAGAATGATAGAGAAAGATAAAGTGATGGCAATGTATCGATTAGGAATTGATGAAAAAACCGCTGATATTTTGAGTAATTTAAGTGCTTCTCAAATGTTGGTTTTATCTGAAACCAATCAATTAACGTTTCAATTTCGATTTAAAAATTCAGCAATGATGGAAAAATTAACTGAAGAGTCTCGCGTTAGTGATATAAAGCAGATGCATACAGGGATCCTTCTATCAAGCTTACTTTTAGATTCTATTAATAAGTAGGTAAATGATAAAAATGAGTAGCAAAAGCATTATCCAAAAATATAAAGAAGTCCAATTAGCTATTCGATTAATTACACTCGGCGCTAGAATTCAAATGTTGGAAAGTGAAACCAATTTAAGCCGTGGAAAGCTGATTAAATTATATAAAGAAATCCAAGGATGCCCACCACCTAAAGGTTTACTTCCTTTTTCTACCACGTGGTTTATGACTTGGGAGCCTAATATTCATTCAAGCATGTTTTATAATGCTTACCGATTTTTAGTCAAGCATGGTACTAAATCTGGAGTTCATGCAATTGTTAAAGCTTATCAACTTTATTTAGAGCAATGTTCCCTTCATCACGATGAAGAGCCGGTTTTAGGCTTAACTCGTGCATGGATTTTAGTTAAATTTGTTGAAAGTAATGTTATGCAGCAATCGTGTTGCAAAGAGTGTAAAGGGCGATTTATTACACACGCTTACCAGCCACATAATAGTTTTGTTTGCAGTTTATGCCAACCGCCATCAAGGGCTGAAAAAAATAATAAAACGCATAAAGAAAGCCAAGCAAAATGCTTACAAGTTTTATCAATACCTAGTGCATTCAACTTAGTCACCGCAAATCAGGTAACGGTTTAGATAAGCAATTAATTAAAAAAGTTTAGTTACATTTTATAGAGATAAAGGAAAGCCAATGCTAATAATTATAGGATATATTGTTGTTATCGCTTCTGCTTTAGTTGGTTATGTGCTAAGTGGAGGGTATTTGGCAGTACTTTTTCAACCATTAGAGTTTCTGATAATTGGTGGTACAGCTATTGGTGCTTTCATTGTAAGTAATGAAAAGAAAGCAATAATTGCTACACTTAAATCGTTAGGTAGTTTATTTAAAACATCAAAATATAATAAAACTCTTTATTTAACATTAATTAATTTAATGTACACCATTTTAACTAAGATACGTCAAAATGGGGGGTTATCTATTGAAGAAGATATTGATAATCCAAAAGAGAGTGAGTTATTTAAAAAGTATCCACTTATTCTTGCCAATCCACAAATATGCGATTTTATCACTGATTATTTACGTTTAATGATTAGCGGAAATATGGAAGTTTATGAAATTGAAGCATTAATGAATGAAGAAATTGAGACGTATACCCATGAGTTAGAAAAACCTGCAGATGCGATTTCTAGTGTGGGCGATGGGTTACCTGCTTTTGGGATTGTGGCTGCGGTTATGGGAGTGATTAACACATTAGCACAAGCAGATAGGCCTGCTAGCGAGTTGGGTGAACTTATTGCACATGCTATGGTTGGAACCTTTTTAGGAATTTTACTGGCTTATGGGTTTGTTTCGCCACTAGCTGCTTTATTAAGACAGAAGAATGCTGATACAGTAAAAATTTTAGAATGTACTAAAGTTATTCTTATTGCCAGTATGCATGATTATGCTCCACAGATTTGTATTGAGTTTGGTCGAAAAACTATTTTTTCGCATGAGCGACCATCTTTCTTTGAATTAGAAAAATATATTCAAGAAGTGAAAGATAAAAATGCTAACCCAACAGAAAATAATGAATAATGAAAGATAAGCCAGTAAGAATAATTATTTCTAAAAAAAAGTCAGGGCATGGCGGTGGCCATCATGGTGGTTCGTGGAAGATTGCTTATGCAGATTTCATGACTGCTATGATGGCACTTTTTTTAGTCATGTGGTTGATAGCCAAATCCAGCCCACAAGAATTACAAGGAATTGCCGAATATTTCAGAACGCCATTAATACTAGGTCAAAATGGTGGTAAAAATATTAGCGATAGCGAAAGCCCTATTCCTGGTGGTGGCGATGATGTCAGTAAAAGTTTGGGCGAAGAGCAACAGAGCATAATAAATGAACAACCAATAGATCCCAATATAGTTGAAAGAAATCAATTGATCGAAACTGCTCGTAAAATTTATGAGGCGTTTGAACTTGATCCTCGACTGCAAAAATTAGCGGCTAATCTTATTGTTGAACTAACTGAAATGGGGTTAAGAATTCAGATTTTAGCAACTGATGATAAACCAATGTTTGATGTTGGTAGTGCAGTTATTCATCCTAATATGCAAGAAATTCTTCACGCTCTAGCACCAATAATAAACGATTTACCCAATAAAATGACCTTATCAGGGCATACTGATGAGCGTCAATATATAACAGGTGATAGAGGTTATAGTAACTGGGAGTTATCTGCTGATAGAGCAAATTCGTCAAGACGAGAACTTATCGCTGCTGGATTAGATTCAAGCAAAATTATTCGAATTATTGGTTTAGCTGATACGGTAGGTTTAAACAATCCTAATTATAGTAAAGATGCTAATCGTCGTATTAGTATTTTAATTTTGAATAAGTCAGCTCAAAAATATATTGAAGATGAAAATACAATGACGGGAATAGATTTTTTAAAACAAGCAACTAAATCTGAACAATAGCATTGGAATTACACAGGTTAAGCCTGTTAAAAAATTAAATTTCAATTATTTTCTAAAAATAACTAAAGTTTTATCTTTTTTATCCGATATAAGAATAACCCTTTAAGTTAATAATTTGATTATTGACTAAATATATTTAGGAGCTTTTATGTCAAATTCATTGATGAATACCGGTATTAGTGGATTAAATGCTGCGCAAAATATGCTTAATGTTATAAGCAATAATATCAGTAATGCGCATACCGTTGGTTACAATCGTCAACAACAAATTTTGCAACAAGCAAATGGCACTAAATATAATTATGGTTTTGTTGGTAACGGTGTATCTGTATCATCAGTTAATCGGGCATATAATAGTTTTGTGGTTGGCCAATTACGTCAATCTCAATCACAAAATGGCTCTATAAAGGCTTATTACAATGAATTGTCAAAAGTCGATAATTTATTAGCGGAGAATGATAATAGTATTTCCTCGCAACTAAATAGTCTGTTTGCAAGTTTAAATAAACTTTCTTCAAATGCGGGTGATGCCGCTTCCAAACAAACAGTAATAAATGATCTTAGCTCGTTAGTCAGTCAGTTTAATAAAACGGAATTGAATTTAAAAAATCAGATTGCCAATATCAATACTGAAATTGTTAATAATGTTGATACCATTAACTCTTATACCCAACAAATTGCTGATCTTAACCAAAAAATAGCAAGATTACAGGCAGTAAGTGGTGGTCATGAGCCGAATGCATTGCTTGATGAACGCGATCAACTGGTTAATGAATTAAGCGAGATGATAGGCATCACTGTTACTGAGCAAAATGGACAATACAATATTTCACTACCTAATGGTTTAAGTTTAGTGCAAGGGTCATCGGCAACTCAGTTATCTGTACAGCCGTCTAAAGATGATCCTGCTTTAAATACAATTATTTACACTCATAATTCTGGTGCGACTCAAGAACTATCAAGTCAAAATATCGCATCAGGCCGATTAAATGGATTATTAGCTTTTCGTGATGGACCACTCCTAGAAGCTCGCAACCAATTAGGTTTAATTGCGTTAAATCTAGCAGAACGATTTAATGAAGTACACATGTCAGGGGTTGATATTAATGGCGAACCAGGTCAGAAATTATTTGATTATCATAGCCCAACTAGTATTGCTAACGCCCAAAATCAAGGTAATGCCACTGCTAAAATTAACTATAACTCAGTGACAGACGTCAAAGCATCTGATTATAAAATTGAGTTTAATGGTAACGATTGGATCGTAACCAGATTATCTGATAACAAGCAAATTACCCCACAAGTTGAAGATGGTAAATTATTGTTTGATGGATTATCTATTGAAATAAATGGTGATCCAGTAGCGGGTGATAGTATCTTACTTAAACCTGTTGCAGATGTAGCATCATCACTCCAGCTACTAGTTAAGGATGTCAACAAACTAGCAACAGGTATTAATGATGATGAAAATGGTAATGGCGATAATCGTAATGTAGCTAAATTGCTTGATATCCAAAATGAAAAATTAATTAATGGCACTAAAACGTTAAATAGTGCTTATAACGCCTTAGTTAGTTATGTGGGAAGTGAAACACAGACAGCTAAAATTTCAGCGCAATCTAGTCATAATATTACTCAAGAAATTTATGAGCAAAATCAATCAATATCAGGCGTTAATATTGAAGAAGAATATATCTCTATGCAGGTTTATATGCAGTATTACCAAGCTAATGCAAAGATTATTGATGCGGCAACCACAATATTCGATACCATTTTAGGTTTAGCTAAATAATAGAAGGGTTTAAATATGCGTGTTAGTACTAATGCAATGTATCAAAAAAATTTAACGAGTATTTTAAATACCAACAGTAAATGGCAAAAATCAGGATTGCATTTAGCAACCGGTAAAAAAATCTTATCACCTTCTGATGATCCTATGGGGTCATCGCAAGCATTAATTTTAAAACAGGCTCAATCAAGAAATACTCAGTATCAATCAGCTCGTGAAAGTGTTAATAACTCGTTAAGTCGCCAAGATACAGTACTAAAAGAAGCGAATACTGTTATCCAATCAATTCAAGAGACACTAGTTTATGCGGGTAATGAGACGTTAAACGATGAAAATAGACGTGACTTAGCCAATAAATTACAAGGATTAAAAGATCAATTAGTTTCGTTAGCTAATGCTAAAGACACTAATGGCAATTATATCTTTGCTGGAAATAAAAATGATACACCTCCTTTTGTTGTGGATGAATCTGGTAAAGTTAATTATGTCGGTGGTTCTACAACGATTAATATTTTTATTGATGATACGCGTGAAGTGTCATTAAGTTTTACTGGTGATCAGATTTTTATGTCAGGCGCCAATAGTTCTGTGGAAAGTGATGTTTTTGCTAGCATTGACTATGCATTAGAAGTACTGCAAATCGGTTTAGATGATAATGACCCTGATGCGATTACGCAATTCAGAGAAGGTTTATCGAAAGCTAGTCAAGGCGTTGATAATTCGTTTGAAAATATCTCAACAGTTAGGGCTGCAGGTGGTAATGTGTTGGCGGAAGTTGAACGATTAACTGCACTAGGTAAAACCTTGGACATTGATTTTCAGACACAAATTAGCCAAATTGAAGATGTTGATTGGTATGAAGCCATTGCAGATTATGTGATGTTACAGGCGAATTTACAAGCAGCTCAATATACTTTTATGAATATGCAAAATATGTCCTTATTTCAAATGAAATAACTTTCTGTCATCACTTATTTAAATCGTTAATAAACAGGAGGCTTATGCCTCCTATTTATTAACTTCATTAAAATTTAGTTAATTTATTTAGTTATTATTTAAAGGCAATTTGTCTAAAACCTGATATTGATTTTTGCGGTGTATTTCTAGCAATTTCTTCAATTCGACTAATAATTTGAATTAACTTTTCGCTATAGTTAGGATCGGTTGCATAGTGTGCATCTTGCAGTGCTTTGGCTGCGGTTCTTGCATCAGGTGCGTTAACAACGGCACGATAACGTGGGCTTTTGGTAAGTAAATCAAGATAATCTGTTAATGCATGTTGTTTACTTTTATAAACTCTAAATTCATCTTGAATCTTAACCATATTGTTATTTAAAAATTCTCGTGTTGTTAACCGAGTTGAATTGCCTTTCCATGATGATGTCGCTTTTATGCCAAAATAGTTATGACTTGGTTGATTGTCGGCTGTTTTTATCTGCTTTTTACCCCAACCTGTTTCTAAGGCCGCTTGTGCAATGATAACCTCATAAGGAATACCTGACATTTTGGATGCCTTTTTAGCGGGTTCAAACCACTCAACTATAAATTGCGTGATATGGTCTTTATCAGAATCATTAACTGCTGACGTTAATGGTTTGACGTTAGTATTCGTTAATTTATTCGTTTGCTGGTAAAGCATTTGACCTAATGCCGCAGGCGATGAATTTGAATCACTAAATAAAGATTGTGCTAATTCTATATTATTAGCCTGAGATTGTGGGGTAATAGATCTATTTGGCTGATTATTTAATTGTTTGGCAATAATATTGGCAAGACCTAATCCTTTACCGGCAGCCTGTTGAGCGATTTGCTGATCAAACATTGAGGTAAATAACTGCATTGCAGGTTGATTAAATAATCCACCATTAGGAACGGCTTTTCGCATAGATTGCATCATCATATTGACGAATAGTGTTTCAAACTGATCGGCAACTTGCTTGACACTTTCACTTGATCCACTAACAGCGTTACGCCTTAATTGGCCAATGCTCGAAAAATCATAAGCAAAGCGATTAATAGACTGATTAACTAGGTTTTTCATAATAATTATGCTTTAAATCGTTTCTAATGCAGCGTGTAAACAACCTGCGGTTTTTAATGCCTCAAGTATCGACATTAATTCTGTTGGATTTGCGCCTAATAAATTAAGTGAGTTAATTACTCGGTTTAAATCAGCGCCAGAAGCTAAATTATGTAATGCACCGCCATCTTGTTCGATGCTGATCTCATCATCAGGTACAACTGCGGTTTGTCCTCCGGCTAACGGAGTATTAGGCTGACTAACTTTTAATTTGTTATTGACCACCACAGATAAATTACCATGAGCAACGGCACAATTGTCTAATTGAACTTTTTGATTCATCACCACCACGCCAGTGCGCGTATTTATGACAACTTTTGCTGAAATTGGTGAAGCGCTAATTTGTAGGTTTTGAATCTTCGATAATAATTTAACTCTTGCCTGACTATCTTGTGGCATGTTCAATTTAACCGTCATACCATCTAAAGCAACTGCGATATTTTTTTGTACCTTGTTAATTGCTTCAGCGATTTTTGATGCCATCGTAAAGTCAAAATGGTTAAGGTGTAAGTGAATGGAACTTTTTTCATCTAAGCGGGTTGTTAATTCCCTCTCAATTGTCGCTCCACTCGGGATAGTTGCACCAGCCATTTGATTAACTGTTACACTACTGCCTTTGCTGCTTGCGCCCATACCACCAACAAAAAGATTACCTTGAGCAATGGCATAAACTTGATTGTCGGCACCTTTCAATGGCGTCATAATCAATGTGCCACCGCGAAGGCTTTTGGCATTACCTAATGAAGAGACAACAACATCAATTTGTTGCCCAACTCGTGCATAAGATGGTAATTTAGCAGTAACCATTACCGCAGCAACATTCTTTAATTGCATGTTACTACCAGAAGGTACGGTAATACCTAATTGCGAAAGCATGTTGGTTATACTTTGAATGGTAAATGGTGTTTGTGAAGTTTGGTCTCCAGTACCATCTAGCCCAACAACAATTCCATAGCCTACTAAGGCGTTTTCACGCACGCCTTGAATAGTTACTAAATCCCTTATTCGTTCGGCATAACTATAGGGTGTGCCCACTATCATTATTAAAATAATAAAAGTTCGTAATATATTAAGCATAATCAGATTCATTAAAATGGTGAAAGATTAAAAAACAGGCGTTGTAACCAACCCATAGTTTGAGCTTCATCAATGTAGCCATTACCTACATATTCAATGCGAGCATCGGCAACTTGAGTTGAAATAACGGTATTGTTACCACTTATTGTCCTTGGGTTAACAACGCCTGAAAATCGAATAAATTCTGTTCCCTGATTTATTGCAATTTGTTTTTCACCAATTACTTTTAAATTGCCATTAATCATGACATCTTGAACGGTGACGGTGATGGTTCCACTAAATGTATTTTTTGCATTAGCGCCACCAGAACCTTTAAAATCGTTACTGCCTGAGATATCAGTATCTACTTTGCCTCGACCAACTAATCCATCTAAAAAGTGAGGAACAGTTTTTACACCTAAATTTACCCCACCATTACGACCAGCATTAATAGATGAACTTTTACTCGCACTCACATTTTCTTGTAATACAATAGTTAATACATCACCAATATTGCGAGGTCTACGATCTTCAAACATTGGTTGATAGCCAAAACTACTTGGTTGTGATGCTTGATATATTGAGCCACTTGAATTAACAATTTCTGGCATTTGAGGAACAATACTGGTTTGCCCTTCAACTAATGCTTTTTTAGGTAATTGGCTACAACCAACTAATAACATCATTACTAAAATATAAAGATATCTCATTATCATAGTTTTATAACTGATTTAAACGTTGCAACATTTGGTCAGACGCTGATATTGCTTTACTGTTAATTTCGTAAGCACGTTGTACTTGAATCATGTTAACTAACTCTTCTGCAACATTTACGTTAGAGGTTTCGATATAACCTTGATACAGCAATCCAGCACCATTTAATCCCGGTGTATTTTCAGTTGGAGCACCAGAGCTTTCGGTTTCTAAATAGAGATTTTCCCCAACACTTTCTAACCCAGTGTCATTAATAAAAGTATGTAATGTTAATTGACCAACTTGCACTTGAGTTGATTGATTGGCTAACGTCACACTAACAATACCATCCCGTGCCACGGTCATTTTTATCGCATTTGATGGAATGTTGATGGTTGGTTGAATTTCGTAACCAGCAGCCGTAACTAATTGACCATTTTGGTTAACTTGAAAAGCACCACTTCGAGTATAAGCTAGCGTTCCATCAGGCATCAGAACTTGGAAAAAACCTTGTCCATTAATAGCGATATCACTGCTATTATCAGTTAATTCTAAATTTCCTTGGCTATGGATTCGTTCGGTAGCTACAGGCCTAACACCGGTACCAATTTGTAATCCAGAAGGTAGTGTTGTTTGTTCAGATGATTGGGCGCCAGGTTGGCGAATAGTTTGATATAACAGATCTTCAAAAACAGCACGTTGGCGTTTAAAACCACCAGTACTAACGTTGGCTAAATTATTGGAAATTATATCCATATTCATTTGTTGTGCAGTTAGCCCAGTTTTTGCAATCCATAATGATTTAATCATTGCTTTTTCCTATTTTAATTATGTTAACGATAATATTTGATTGGCTCTTTGTGCATTTTCATCAGCTGTAGTAATTTGCTTCATCTGCATTTCAAATTGACGAGAATGGCTAATCAAATTCACCATTGCAGTAACAGGATTTACATTACTGCCTTCTAATACTCCAGACATCAGTTTTGCGTTAGGATTATCTTGTAATATTGCACCACGATTGTTAACAGGTGTTGCATGAAAAAAACCGTCATCGCCACGTACCAACTCATTAGGTTCAAGGTGAACTTTCTTTATTTTTCCAACTTGAGCAATGGTTGTGCGTTTATCACCTGCACCTAACGCTGATAAAGTTCCGTCGGCACTGATACTAACCTGTGAACGCTGAGGAACTGTTAATACGCCATTATCACCAAGTAATGGATGACCTTGGATATTAAGCGTGCCATTTTCATCAATTTGAATCGCACCATTACGAGTATATGCTTCACTACCATCAGCTAACTGTACAGCTAGCCAATCATCTTCAGATAAAGCAACGTCTAAATCTCGCCCAGTGTAATTAAATGCACCCATTGTTGAATCATAGCTAGGCGTGGTTGCTGCAACCATGGTCCTTGTTGGCATACTATTACCCACAATAGGAACGGCTTTCATTGCCGTTAATTGAGCACGAAAGCCTGCTGTTGATACATTAGCTAAGTTATGACTGGTTATGGATTGTTGATTTAACGTTTGGCTAGCGCCAGACATGGCAGTATAAATAACGCGATCCATACATGTTCCTTAAATTATCTTAAATTAACTAATGTATTAAGAATTTGATCTTGCGTCTTAATGGTTTGAGAATTAGATTGATAATTACGTTGGGCAACAATCATATTAACTAATTCTTGGCTCATATCGACATTGGATGATTCAACGGCACCACTGGCTAATGATCCAAAAGTACCAGTATTGGCTGAGCCTAATACTTCACCACCAGAATTTAGTGTTGAACGCCAGTTATTATTCCCTGCTGACTCTAATCCATTAACATTGGCAAAATCAGCCATGGCAATTTGACCTAATAACATGGTTTGTTGGTTAGAATAAACACCATAAATAGTGCCATCATTGTTAATACTATAGCCAACTAAATCACCTGCTGCGTAGCCATCAACGATAGGGGTTTTTATGCTACCGGCTTCTTTACCCATATTTTGTTGAGTACTGTTTGCAAGTGACAATGTAAAGCTATTATCTTCTGATCCATTTATGCCATTAATATTGATAGTCATTTCTGGATCACTGATTAATTTGCCTGATGAATCAAATTCCATTTTTCCTAATGCTTGTAGAGTTGCATTAGGATCGCTACTATCAAGGTAATGAACATCCCATTGATTATCTGCTGTTTTTACATAAAAAAGCTGAACATTACGTTGATTACCTAATGAATCATAAGTGGTGATAGTGGTTGAATAATTGAATGTGTCAGCATCTGTTGCATTAATGGGTTGTTTTTCAGGAACTTTACTATTTGAATTTAGATTTGTTTGCAAAGCAGCTTTATTGGTTGCTGATGCATTTAACATTTCTTGTGAAATTTTTAATGGACCCGGTGCTGAACCTTGTTGAATTTGTGGTGGAGTACCTGTCGCAAGATAACCAGTCAAATTGAAACCGTCAGCAGATACGATATTACGTTCAGCATCTAATTGAAACTGACCATTACGGGTATAGTAGATTTGTCCACTACTATCAACTAATCTGAAAAATCCATTACCTGAAATCGCTACATCTAAACTGTTGTTGGTTGAAGTTGTTGTGCCGTCATTAAAATTTTGCATAACAGCAGCAACTTTAACACCCATCCCTACTTTTGAACCGGCATAGATATCAGCAAATGAAATACTAGCACTTTTAAAGCCAACTGTTGCAGAATTGGCAATATTATTACCAATAACATCTAATTGTTTAGAAGCGGCATTCATACCACTGATTGCTTGAGAAAATCCCATATAAACTTATTCCCCTTTAAAGAATTTGACGCACTTCGTCAATACTAATTGAACCAAGTATCCCTAAATCAAGTAATACTTTATTATTAACTTTGCTATTAATTACTCCGTAAACAACAGAGTAAGCTAATGGTGTTGATGTGACTTTTTGCCCCTCGTAAGTAGCATTAACTGAAAACGTGTAGCTACCATCTGGAGCTAAAGTTCCATCGTTAAGTTCTCCATCCCAAGTAAAAGAGCTGACACCAGCAGGGATGGATCCAAGATCGACTTCTCGTACAACATTACCATTTTCATCTTTTATGGTGATAACAACCGAATCAGCATCACGCATAAGTTCAAAACCAAACGGCGTAGTAATGGTCTCTTTATCACTTTTTGAACCATCTATTTCTGAAGTTGCGACTAATATTTTATTACCAGGAACCATAACGCCTTTACCAATCATATTGCTCGCGCTGACTGATAAACTATCGTCAATCTGCCCTGAAACCATACCTAACGTTGTATTAAGTCGTTCAATTCCTGCTAGCGTATTAATTTGCGCCAATTGAGAGGTTAACTGACTATTATCCATTGGATTAGTTGGATCTTGATTCTTCATTTGGGCAATAAGTAATGTTAAAAAGTTATCTTGTAATTCCTGACTAGAATTACCATCAGATGAACCTTTCCTCACTGCTTGTGGACTAGCCATATTTGACGATTCTGAAACTGGTACATTCGAAATACCCATGAATTAAGCCCCTTTATTGCCCTAAGGTAAGTGTTTTAAGCATTAAGCTTTTTACGGTATTAATGACTTCCACATTTGCTTGGTAGCTACGAGATGCTGAAATGGTATTGACCATCTCTGCCACTACATCTACATTAGGTTTTTGAATGTAACCTTTCTCATCAGCTAAAGGGTGCTTAGGATCATAGACTAAATTCATTGGTGATGGGTCTTCGATGACCTCAGATACTTTTACTCCAGCTACGCTATTGGGATAATTATTATCATCGACTCGGAAAATAACTTGTTTAGCTCGATAAGCTTGACCTGAAGTACTTGTAACACTATCAGCATTTGCTAAATTACTCGCACTAACATTCATTCGTTGAGTTTGTGCCATTAATGCAGAACCAGAGATAGAAAAAATAGAGAAGCTCATAATGGTTATCCTTGCTGTAATACGGATACTACATTTTTAAATTGTTCACCTAAAAATGTTAAATTACTTTGATAATGGATACTGTTATCCATAAAAGCTGTTCTTTCTTGATCCATTTCAACAGTATTACCATCAGCAGATGATTGATAAGGAATGCGATACAGAAGTTGATAATCTGCTGAGCGGATAGTGTTGGTTTGGATATGCTTTGCTGATGTTATATTAAGCTTTATATTATTAAGCGTATGTTGATTATTGATAGCTTTTTTTAATTCAATATTAAAATCAATATCTCTAGCTTGATAATTAGGCGTATCACTATTGGCAATATTGGTCGCAAGTATATTTTGTCGTTTTTCACGAACACTTAATGCTTGTTGATGAAAGTTAACAAAAGTATCTAATTTATTTAGCATAAAATCATCTCATCTTTTTTTATGTAGAGAATTTTAAGCAAATCAAAAAAAAATCATCGTATAAATAACGATAAAAATTGCCCTTATTTCAACATTCAATAAATAAGCTGATAAAGTAAAATTTAGTTACCAATAATGTTGTGAACAAATATGTCTCAGTTTATAAAATATCTAAGCCTTTTAGGTGTGTTGTGTAGCTCAAAAATAGCTTTGGCTAACTCAATGGAAAAACAGATTAGCGATCTAATCTATCAACAAATTAGCGAAGCTAATATTGATAATATTGCTATTGATTACCTCACTTTGAAACCTCAGTTAAATTGTGATTCACCAACATTTGCGATTTTAAATAAAAATAAGCATTGGGGTAATTTAACCATCACTGCTAAATGTGAAAATATCACTAAATATATTCAAGTTTATGTTGCTGTTACTGGGAGTTATGTTATGGCGAATCAGCCGATAAGTGCAGGAACATTAATGACAGAGCAGCAAGTGAAAATGCAATCTGGGCGGTTAGATAAATTACCACCTGCTGTAATTTTGAATAAATCAGAGGTTATCAATCATATTGCTTTAAGAAATATTAATAATGGTGAGCCAATTAAAAATTCAATGTTACAGAAAAATTGGCATGTTAAAGCAGGTCAAACTGTAAAAGTAATTGTTAATGGTGAGGGTTATTCAATTGCTGCTAATGGCAAAACACTAAGCAATGGTGCTTTGGGTGAATTAATAAATATCAAACTTAATACAGGCAATATTGTTCAGGGTGTTGTTACAGAAAAAGGTATCACAATTTTAAACAAATAAAATTAATGATTTTCTGATTTTTGCCGATAATTAGATTAAACCTCCCCTATAAACCTCAACGTTAATTGAAGGAATTTTATGAGTATAGATGCAACAAAAATGGTTACCGCCGTATCAGGGGTACTTAATCGTATAAATGAGCAAAATAAAAAAACTAATGCATCTGTGCAAAACTCAAGTAACTTAACGTTAAATGTTAAGTTAAGCCAAAATACTATAACAATGTTGCATTCAACTGAAAATGATATCGATATTAGTAAAATTGAAAAGATAAAACAGGCCATTACTGAAGGTAGATTAGTGATCAATCCAAATAAAATTGCCGATGAAATTATTAAGCAAACTTTCGAAAATATTGAAATCTAATTGATTTTGAAGGAATGTCGTCATGTTAGAATTAGATAACATTTTTAATAATGTAACAGTTATGTTACAAGCCCTGTCAGATATTTTAGAAGCTGAACAACAAATATTATTTAAAAATAATTCAGTAAATCAATTGAGTGAGATTATAAACCAAAAAAGCCAATTACTTATTGAGTTAAAATTACTTGATGAAAAAAGACTAAAAGTTAGTCAGCAATGCAATATTCAATCACCTTATAGTGAAAAACAAGAGTTAGCATTAAAATGGCAAGCTATCACAAAAATGACTCAGCGATTAGCTCAAATCAATCGGGAAAACGGAGTGCTTATTCAAAATCGAATGAACGTAACGCAACATTCAATAGATTATTTGAAAAGCATGAATAATCCTGCTGTTTATACCCATAATGGTTATCAACAACCAGAAACTATTTCATCTAAACGCGCTAAAGTTTAATCATTTTGAAGTTGTTTTACGGTAAACGAGATAAATAACTATTAAATTAGGGTCTTATTAAGCCAATAACTTTATCAAGTTGCGTTCATACTGTGCTGTAAACGGTAATTAGGCAATAAAATTGATTTAATTAAGATATGGCTGATGATAGTGATCTAGATAAAAGCGAACAACCCACCGATAGCAAATTAAAAAAGGCCAAGGAAAAGGGACAAATCCCACGATCTCGCGAGTTAACATCGTTAATTATTTTGTTGGTTAGTATCCTATTATTTTGGATGATGGGCAGTCATTTTGTTGCTAATTTAAAAACAATTATTCAACACGCTATGTTGGTTGCATACCGAACAGATGATGATAAACAAATTATTTTCAATTTAATTAATTTATTAACTGCTGGATTTTGGTCGATTTTACCTATTTTTTTCGGATTAGTCATTATTGCCATCATTGCACCTATGGGAGTTGGTGGTTTACTTTTTAGTTTGCAATCAATTAAACCCAATTTTGGTAAATTGAATCCGATTAGCGGATTTAAAAGAATGTTTAGTATTCGAATTTTTTCAGAGTTATTTAAAAGCCTGCTTAAAGTTGTTTTAATCGGTTTTGCCGTGACATTGTTTCTAATCAATCAATTTCCAAATATGCTTTCGCTGCCAAATATGTATTTAAATAGTGCATTATCTAACGTTATGCAACTGCTTATTTATTCAGGAATATTAACTATTTTAGCTTTAATTCCTATGGTTGGATTTGATATTTTTTATCAAATCTGGAGTAATTTAAAAAAATTAAGAATGTCTAAACAAGAGATTAAAGACGAGTTCAAGGAGCAAGAAGGTAATCCACAAATTAAAGGCCGCATTCGCCAGATGCAACAAGCAATAGCAAGACGTCGAATGATGAAAGATGTACCAAAAGCCAATGTTATTATCACTAACCCAACTCATTATGCTGTTGCACTACAATATGATGATAAAACTATGTCTGCCCCTAAACTGATAGCTAAAGGTACCGACAATATCGCTATCAAAATTAAAGAAATTGCCCAAGAGCACCGCATTCCACAATTAGAGGCTCCTCCTCTTGCTCGGGCTTTATATCGCTATGGTGAAATAGGACAAACCATTCCAGCCGAACTCTATGCTGCCGTTGCGCAAATTTTAGCCTGGGTTTATCAATTAAAACGTTGGCATAAACATGGTGGTGATAAGCCTCAAAAACCAACGAATATACCGATCCCTGAATCTTTATCCGTGAATGAGTAAAAGTAAATCTCTATGATGAAATCAAAATTAGCCAATTTATTATCAGTAAATCTATCAAAAAGTGGTCACTATCGAATTTTAACAGGGCCAATGCTTATTTTATTGATTCTTTCAATGATGGTATTACCTTTACCTGCATTTATATTGGATCTGTTTTTTACTTTTAATATTGCATTATCAATTATAATTTTGATTGTTGCCTTGTTTACTAAGCGGGTTTTAGATTTTGCAGCGTTTCCTACAGTTCTGCTTTTTGCAACGTTATTACGACTATCTCTAAATGTTGCTTCAACTCGGGTTGTACTGTTAAAAGGTCATACTGGTAGTGATGCAGCAGGTAGAGTTATTGAGGCTTTTGGACATTTTTTAGTGGGCGGTAATTTCGCTATTGGTATTGTTGTCTTTATTATTTTAGTGATTATCAACTTCATGGTAATCACTAAAGGTGCTGGTAGGATAGCTGAAGTTGGTGCTCGCTTTGCGTTGGATGGTATGCCGGGTAAACAGATGGCAATTGATGCTGATCTCAATGCTGGATTAATTGGTGAAGATGAAGCCAAAGCACGGCGCGCAGAAGTTACACAGGAAGCCGATTTTTATGGCTCAATGGATGGTGCGAGTAAGTTTGTACGTGGTGACGCCATCGCTGGATTACTAATTATGGCCATAACCATTGTTGGTGGATTATTAGTTGGGGTAATGCAGCATGGTATGACATTTTCAGATGCGAGTAAAACCTATGTATTATTGACTATTGGTGATGGTCTAGTTGCACAAATTCCCTCACTGATTATTTCTACCGCTGCGGGTGTAATTGTGACTCGGGTTACCTCACAAGAAAACATTAGCGATCAAATGCTCAAACAGTTATTTAATAATCCTCAAGTATTAATATTAACTGCGGTTGTTATTGGTTTGCTTGGACTTATTCCAGGGATGCCAAATTTAGTATTTTTAATGTTTACTGCGGTATTATCAGTAATTTCTTGGTGGTTAACCAAACAAAAGAAAGTTGAAAAAACAGTTGCTACTCCACCAAAAAGTGTTGTAGCGCCAACAAATGTTGACGCTTCATGGTCTGATGTCAATATTGAAGATATCTTAGCGATGGAAGTTGGATACGGGCTCATTCCTATGGTTGATCAAAACCAAAATGGTGAATTACTTGGTCGAATTCGTAGTTTGCGTAAAAAGTTTGCGCAAACATTAGGCTTTTTACCGCCTCAAGTTCATATTCGCGATAATCTCTCGTTATCACCTTATCAATATAAAATTTTTATAAAAGGTGGTGAAATTGGTCAAGGCGAAATAATGAATAATAAATGGTTAGCGATCAACCCCGGCACAGTAACCGAAACTATCGAAGGCATTGAAACTATTGAGCCGGCTTTTGGTTTACCTGCTGTTTGGATAGATGAAAATGACAAAGAAAATGCACAAATATTGGGTTACACTGTTGTTGATACTAGTACCATGATTGCCACCCATTTCAATCATTTGTTACATCAATTTGCCAGTGATTTATTGGGACGATTAGAGACACAAGAATTATTGGATCGAATAAAGCAGGATATTCCTAAATTAGTCGAAGATTTTATTCCTGACGTAGTGCCTTTAACTACTTTTCATAAAATTCTACAAAACTTACTTTCTGAAAAAGTGTCGATTCGTGATATGCGCACAATTATTGAGACGATTTGTGAACAGGCACCAAATCAAAATGATGCCTATCATTTACTCAGTATTGTTAGAATAGCGCTAGGGCGTGTGATTACCCAACAATGGTTTCCTGGGACGGAACCGATAAGAGTAATTGGATTAAATATTGATTTAGAAAGAATATTACTGCAAGCTTTGCAAAATACTAGTAATGTTGAACCGGGACTAGCAGAACATATTCTTCAACAACTCAAACAAGCATTAAATCAGCAAGATGCAATGGGAGCGCCGCCTGTTTTATTGGTTAATCACACATTAAGAGCTATGCTCTCCCAGTTTTTAAGACCTAATTTTCCTCAATTAGCCGTGTTATCTAATTTAGAAATACCTGATAACCGAAAGATCCAAGTGACATATCAAATTGGCAGTGAATTATGATAAATTTACTGCACAATATTGATCGTCATTTAATCTATTTTTTTTCAAATATTGTCCCTTTTTTGAAAGGTGAGTTTTTAAATGAGAATTTGGTGAGCAATATATAACTTATACCACCAACAACAAAGCCGACAATCCATGTTAAGCTCACTTCATAAAATGCAGCTGCTGATCCAATAAGCATCGCTAGAATAGCAGCGGGGTTAAATCCAGCAAATTGACCGTTGTTATCATATAGTGTATTTACATCAATTTTTTGGCGACGTAACAGATAGTATTCCACCAACAAAATTGCCACAATTGGTCCCAAAAATGCGGAGTAAATTAGAATAAATAAGCCTAATCCTTTTGCTGAGGTATCCTGAACAAGAACCCAAGGAAAAGAAGCAATAGCTAATAATCCTGTAATGGTTACTGCTACTTTATATTTAGCTTTTGTTAATAGCGTAATTACGTAAGCTGGTGGGATGATATTAGCAACGATATTTACAGCAATGGTGCCTAATACAATAAAGGATGATACCACGATGGTGATATATGGATTATTTACTACAATCGCAAATGCTTTAACTGGATTAGAGTTACCTGTGACTGAAGCTAACATCACACCAATAGTAATAATAAAACCGTAAGCAACAAAAATTGGTAGAAAATAGAGGAGCCCCCTTTTTCTATCACTAAAACCAGCTTTTAGTTCTCGTGAGTAATCAGCTGCACTAAGAAAAATTGCAGCGTAATTACCTAAGAACATCATAATGAAGCCGCAGAATGGTAATCCCCAAGTTCCTTCGGTATTTACCCATTTGTCTATAATAATTTCTTGATGATTATTGAGTAATATAATAAAGACATAAATTAACGCACAAAGAATAACAATTGAAATTAACGTTTCTACCCATTTTATTGCATGGAATCCATAAAGCGACAAAGCGATTTGGAAAAATTGTAAAATAAGAAAACAGATAAATATATTATTAAAATCACCATTAGATAATATTCTAATAATTTCATTGAGCGCAGTTGCACCTATCCAACTTTGAAATCCATACCAAACAATAGCAGGAATACCACGGAGTAATGAAGAAATAATAGCGCCTTTTATACCAAATGACATGCGAAGTTGTACCACATAAGGAATACCTGTGCGATATCCTAAGCGATCATTAAAAACAAAAATTGTCGTAATAATCAATATTGCAATTAACGTTGCGGCAAAAGTTTGGAAAATATTCATGGTGGCAACACCAGCTACAACTAAGCTTGCACCTAAGGTCATATTACCCAAATTCATACCATCGCCAATCCACATAAAAGAATAGGCTAAAGGATTCATAGTTCGATCTTTGCTAGATTTGGGTAATAAAGAACTATCAATCTGCATCGATGTATTTGGTGATTGTGCTGTATTATTCTTCATGACTTTCCTTCCCTACTTATTTCTGTCGTTTCAATTCCATTATTAACGCCGAATAAATTCACCTCTTGGTGTTGAATTAATACCGGCATTAATTTGATAAATAGTTTTGCCTCGTAATAATGTTTGAACAACTTGTGCACCAATTTGTCGTCCTACATAAGGACTAAATTTATTACGATATTCGAGATCTTGCTCTTTTAATACATAGCTAGAATGAGGTTTAATAAAGATGATGTCAGCATCTTTACCTACTTGAATTGAGCCTTTAGTTGGTAAGTTGTATCTTTCAGCAGGGTTTTTAGCGATGATATCGGCAAATTGTTTTAATGACATCCCCCGTTTTTGTACGGCTTCATCAAACATAATATCCACATTATTTTGAACACCAGAAATTCCGCCCCAAGCATCAAAGGCATTGGCTTTGTCTTTTAAATCGTAAGTACATGGTGAATGGTCAGACACCGCAGTGATGATGTGGCCAGCAAATAGATATTTCCATAATCCTTCTTGAGCTTGCTGATCACGGATTGGTGGTGAACATTTTGCAATTGGTCCAATAGCATCCAATTGGTCTGTAGTAAAATAGAGGTAATGGATACAGGTTTCGCACGTCACATTAATGCCTTCTTGGCGTGCTTTGATAACCTCTTCAACTCCTTCTGGACAAGCGACATGGCATATATGAATCGGGCACCCAGTTTGTTTAGCGAAAAAGATTGCTCGTCGAATTGCTTCAACTTCAGTAAATGCCGGACGGGTTGCTACATATTGTGATAATTTACTTTCGCCTCGTGCTTTAGCTTGTTGTCCTAAAATATCAGTAATTGCGGCATTTTCTGCATGGATAGCTAGCACTTTACCGGTTTTAGCAATTTGGCGCATTCCTTCCCATAATGCGTAATCATTTACATTGGCAAAATCACCGTCAAGGTTTGGATCACCACAGGTTGCCATAAAACATTTAAATGCCGCGACACCTTCTTCGACTTGTTCTGCAATACCATTATTGGTCAGGTTATAAGGAACTAATCCACCATAAGAAGCTACATCGACATAAAGTTTTCCCTCACCAGCAGCATATTTGGTACGAAGAGTTTCGCCACTAGTAGTGGCAGGGAGTTGGTTAAGAGGCATTTCAACAAAGGTTGTTACGCCACCTTTTGCACATGCTTTTGTTCCTGTGATATAGCCTTCCCACTCATGACGAACACCACCTGGTTCACTAATATGAACATGAATATCAACCATTCCAGGACTAACAATCAAGCCATTAGCATCAATAATTTCATTGGCTTGCACTAAATTAGGGCCAATTGCTGCAATTTTGCCATTTTTTATTGCAATATCGGTATAAATTTCGCCAGATTCGAGAATGACAAAACCATTTTTAATAATGAGATCGTACTGCATAATAATTTTCCCAACTGAATTGATTACAAATTAGACATATACTAATTCATATTATCAGTATTATTTGTTTTATCAAATTTTCATAATAATCTTTATATTTATGCAATAAACGTGCCACAAAATCAAAAAGTAAGTCATAACTGACATGATTTGGTTTTCTTTAAGTGTAGTTGCACTAAAATGATCCATTTAAATGAGTTTGGTTAATTTTTTTGCATCATTTTGGGTGATTAGATAGGAAAATCGAATAAAACATTGGAATGATTTGATTATGTGCCTTACATTAAAGTAAACCTTTTAGGTATCGCTATTAATGTAAGGTCTTGAAAATATTATTTAGTAGCTACAGTAAAACGTTGTTTAATGTGTTTTGCATTCTCCGCTTCATCAATCATCGCGATTGCATAATCAGCATAGCTGATTTGACTTTTTCCTTGGCTATTAACCAAAATTTGCTCGCCACCAACAATATAATGACCAGTTCTTGGACCATCAGCAATAAACTCAATTGCTGGGCTTAGATAGGTCCAATTTACATCATTACAAGTTCTTAATTGATCTAAAGCTTTTGCCATGTTATTGGCTAATGGTTTAAATTCATCTGGGAAATCCGGAGAGTCAACTAAACGAATAGTATGCTCAGGATTGACATATAAACTACCTGCACCGCCTACAACTAATAAACGATTAGGTTTACCGCTTAAAATATCAGTTAAGTGTTTTAAGCTAGTTTGATGTTGTGGAAGGGTTTCTGGCGTCCATGCTGCAAAAGCATCAATAATGACATCAAAAGGTTTCAAATCTTCATAAGTTAGATCAAACAGATCTTTAACTAGAATTTTTACCTTAGGGTCAACATGAGCGTTGGGATTACGAACAATCGCCGTTACATCATGTCCACGCGCAATTGCTTCTTTAACTATCAGACTACCTGACTTACCACTAGCACCAATAACCGCAATTTTCATTTTTTACTCCTTTATTAATTTATAAGTATTGTTTGATTCAGGTTTTAAATTGGAAAAATCTTTTAACAATTTGATATTTTTAGGTTAATATTCTAAGTATCTATTGTAAAGTAGGTACCAAGAAGTAATATAGTTACCAAAATGATACTGATATTGAATTTAAAGGATTTTTAACTAATGTCACTCAACGGAATTTTACCTCCTTGCCCTGTCGAAATTACCCTTATGTTAATGGGTGATAAATGGAAAGTCTTAATCGTTCGTGATTTATTAACAGGTACAAAACGCTTTGGAGAATTAAAAAAATCACTAAACGGTATATCTCAAAAAGTCTTAACTCAACATTTAAGAACAATGGAAAAAAACGGCTTAATCAGCCGAAAAGTCTATGCCCAAGTACCACCTAAAGTGGAATACACATTGACCGATGTCGGGCAAAGTTTAAAACAAGTGCATGATGCTATGTTAGCGTGGGGAAGTGCTTATAAATCAAAACAAAGTGCTAGTAAATAGGTTTTATTTGAAAAAACGTTAATTTTTTATGTAGTGTATGATGATTGTTTTTATTTAGGGTGTTAATAATTATTTTGAATTTTTTTGTAAATTAGACTTTTATCACATATTTAAATATATTTGTTCACTACTTTATCTAAATTTAAGTAAACTTTTTTCTAATTTCAACTTTGCTATAGATCGTCTAAATATTTGAAAGGATAAAATATTGGAATCAATAAGAACATATTGGTTTTTAGGTGCTAAATTTAATGGTAGTAAAGACCAAACAGAACGTTTTGTTAAATTAGGTATTTGGGAAAATGGTTATGATAATAAACATTTAAATACTGTACGTAGTATTAATGTTGGAGATCGTGTCGCAATCAAATCCACTTATAATTTAAAAAAAAATTTACCTTTTGATAATAAAGGTCTAGCTGTTTCGGTAATGGAAATAAAAGCTATCGGTACCGTAACTCATAATCATGATGATGGGAAGTTATTAGAAATTGATTGGCAGGAAACTAACTTATCTAAAAAGTGGTATTTCTTCACAAATATAGCAACTGTTTGGGGAGTGAAGGATGATCATTGGCTTTCAGAGCAACTAATTAACTTCACATTTTATGATAAGCCACAAGATATTGATTATTTTAGGAATGCGCCGTATTGGAAATCACGCTACGGCGATGAGAATGCACGCGATACACATCCCCAATTATTTAAATGGATCCCTTTTTATGAAGCCATCGCCAATAATCTATTAATTTATCAAGACAAAAGTAAACGTTCATCACTAATGAAGTTTATTAATCAGCTAGCAACAGAGTTTAATCTCTCCTATTTACTCGATAAAGGTTTACAGGATATTTGTCCTTTTACCGCATTAGGAACATTTAATCGACATATCAAAGAAGTGACAAGGAAAGAAATCGCTAAGAAGTGGGCTGAATTTCTTAAAATTGAAGAATCTATTCCTAACTCTTTTGAGGGTATTCCATTACTTAATAATCAACTTTCTTGGTTTTTTACTAACTCCGAAAATCAACAACAAGAAATTGATAATTTATGGGATTTTTATGCCGTTGCATTGAATTTTTCTAATTCTGATGAAAACTCTCAAGATGAGTTTAAACAAAAATTTGACTTGGTTATGTCACAACCTTATTGCTCATGGCAATTAACCAATGGTTTATTTTGGATTCGCCCAAATGCTTATGTGGTATTAGATAAATTTTCCAAAAGTTATATTACCGATGACTTAGGTTTGATAAAAGATAAACTGTTTTCTGAAGAACATTTTAATGGTAATGATTATCTTAAGTTACTTGATGATTTGGCGGTGAGATTTACCGAAGATTACTTCCCTATTCATTCTTTGCCTGAACTCTATTTAACGGCATTACGCAAATATAAAAATCGAAAATCGAATAATGAAGGTTCAATATCAAATAATCAATGGCAAATTAAATTATTACAATTAATTAGAGAACTTTGTCAAAAAAATGGAACTGATGTTTTTCAACGTAAAGAGTTTCTTAATAAATATCGAGAACAACTTGAAGAAGAATTTCCTAATAATAGTGTAATAGGAGAATCGGTCAGCAATACACTACAAAGATTAAGAGATAAAGATTTCTTACAATTTTTGGGAAATGGAAAATATCGATTACGCAGCGATAATATTGATGAACAAAATGAAGAATTTATTGAAAGTGATGATGATATCGTTGAGCAATTATTAGTTAAGCAGCCTTATACCTTAAATGATTTAATTCAAGAAGGTTGTTTTGTTGACGAACAACAATTACAACAAATGTTAACAAGCTTAAAAATGAGAAAAAATATCATTTTACAAGGCCCTCCTGGTACAGGTAAAACTTGGCTTGCTAAAAGATTAGCTAATATTGTGATTGGATATAAAGATTCAAATAATATTCGAGCAATACAATTTCATCCGAATATGTCTTATGAAGATTTTATTCGAGGTTTTCGACCTGCCAGTGATGGCAAGCTAGCACTGATAGATGGTCCATTTTTGGAAATTATTAATCAAGCACGCAATGATACACAATCTAAATATGTCATGGTGATTGAGGAAATTAATCGAGGAAATCCGGCACAAATTTTTGGTGAAATGCTAACACTACTTGAAGCGGATAAACGAACGCCAAGTGAAGCATTAGAATTAACCTATCGTCGTGAACATGAAAACGGAATATTTATTCCTGATAATTTATATGTCATTGGTACGATGAATATAGCTGATAGATCATTAGCTATAGTCGATTTTGCACTACGTCGACGCTTTGCATTTTTCACCTTAGCACCTAATTTTGGTGAAAAATGGTTAAATTACATGCATGAAAAAACGAAACTTCCGCTAGAAATACTAGAAAGAATAAAAAATTGTATTAATGCTTTAAATAACTTTATTAGTGAAGAAAGAATGTTGGGCAGTGCTTTTGCTATTGGTCATAGTTATTTAACTCATCACCAAGTAATATCGGATGCATCAATGTGGTATAGAGATATTATTGATTCTGAAATCAAACCTTTATTAGAAGAATATTGGTTTGATGAAAAAGGTAAACTTAACGATGCGATAAGATTAATCACAATTGCAGATAATAATTTAAATGAATAATAAATCAAGACTATCAGTGAATACTACTGTAGGGAAAATACCTATTAAGAACATATGGTTACTTTTACTCTATGCGTCTGATTATTATAAAGAGCTTGATACACAACAAAAAATTGAATTTGAAGATAATCCTGAAAAAATTGTTGAATTAGCTGCCGAACTTTATTGTAAGGCAGTTGATAAACGATTACGTTATTCATTGTCCAACGGCTATCAACCTAAAAAGGAAATTTTAACCAGAGTTAGAGGAAAAATTGATTATCTAAATACTTCGCGCAAATTATTATTAGAAAAGGGAAGAGTTCAATGTTTTTATGGTAATTTAACGATTAATACTCCCAAAAACCAATATATTCATAGTGCGGCCTATGTTCTATTAAATCAACTAAAAAATAACCATTTAATTGAAAAATGTAAAAAAATAACGAATCGTTTTAAAGAGTTGAAAATAGGTCGATCCAAAAATTACAACCCAATAATTGATCATTACAATAGATCCAATCTACAAGATAATCTTTTAGTTTCTGTCTCACATTTAATTCATAGTTTGTCAATTCCAACTGAATTACTAGGGTTAGAAACTGTCAATAAATTAGAAAAAACAGATGCTTGGTTGAGATCATTGTTTGAAAGAGCAGTAATCGGTTTTTGTCGTGCCAATCTTAATCCAAATGATTGGCAAATAATATCTGGTAAAAGATTTACATGGCAATGTAAACAATCAACAGTCAATATTGATAAGTTTATGCCCATAATGATAACTGATCTAATTCTAGAAAATAGTAAAGCTAATTACCGCTTAATTGTTGATACTAAATGTACATCTATTTTTAAAAAATCAAGCCGTTCGTTTATAACAGATCATTTATATCAGCTCTACGCTTATGTAAGAAGCCAAGAAAAAATTGGAGACCCTTTATCGTTTTCAGCATCAGGTATGTTACTTTATCCAACAGTGGATGAATCAATAAATGAACATACCCTAATTCAAGGACATCAATTAAATTTTTCTACTATTGATTTAAGACAAGAAAACTTGAAAATTAAGGATTGTTTACTGTCTTTATTAGCTCAAAGTACATAAGCAATCTACATCAAGATTCGACACCATTAGAATGAATTGATGCATTCAATCGTAAAGTTTATTATTAAGTATCACCTAAAGTGGAATACACATTGACCGATGTCGGGCAAAGTTTAAAACAAGTGCATGATGCTATGTTAGCGTGGGGAAGTGCTTATAAATCAAAACAAAGTGCTAATAAATAGGTTTTATTTATAAAATAATTTTTCTATTTATACATAAATAATGTTAGTAAACTAATAGCATGATTTTCATTAAGCAGAAAATTATGGCTAATTAGCCTCAAATTTAGAACAAATGAAATAAAATTCATCCGGCTTTGAGTCTTTATCCTGACCAATAATGATTGTATCTGGGTAAAGGTTATTGTCAGTAATAGGGGTAATTTCCTTTCGGAATATGTCGGTATCATCCAAAGGAATGGGTTCTTCACAGCTGCGTAATATAGGGTTAACCTCAATCAATTTAGCGAACTTGTACATATCACCTTTGGCTTTAGCATAAAAAGATGTGACAAAATTATCGCTTTCATAACGAATCATATTAACCCATACATTCTTAACTTTGATAGGTTGCTCAAAATAGTATTCGATTTCATTTATACTATCATGTTTTTTTATAGTAATTTTTTGTTTTGCAAGTTCAGCAATGATCTTTTTATCTTCTATGGCAAAAGGTTTTGACTGACATAATAATGCGGATCTGAATTGTTCTGTTGTAGTCTTCGTATCATCACTAGACGCATAGCCAGATAAACTCAAAAAATATAGCGTGTAACCTAAAAGTAAATATGATTTTTTCATAATTAATTGTCTATGTGAGGTTATTAATGCTTTGTTGATTCTGTTTTATTCCTCTGTCAAATCTCAATCCAATTATAAATGAAGAATAAGCAATAGTTAATAATTTTGATATTAACTTACAAGCCACCCTATCGCCATTTTGTTAAAACTATATTACTATGATTTAATTGATTTTCATTCTAAAAATTGATTATGAATAAGCCATCACCGAATTTAACCATTAAAGATATTGCCAAATTGAGCGGGGTAAGTAAATCCACTGTTTCGCGAGTTATTAATCACGACCCAATGGTGAAGGAATCGACACGTAACAAAGTGATGGCAATTGTTGAACAATATCAATTTACCCCATCCAAATCAGCTAGAGCAATGCGTGGTTATGGTAATAAAGTGATTGGTATAATTGTTACTCGCCTTGATTCCATATCCGAAAATCATGCAGTTCGAAACATGTTGCCTGTTTTTTATGCAAATGGGTATGATCCGATTATTATTGAGAGCCAATTTAGCCCGCAAAAAGTCGAAGAACACCTGACAATGTTAAAAGAAAAGCAAGCTGACGGTGTAGTAATTTTTGCTTTTACAGGATTGAATAGCTCTCGACTGACATTTTGGCAAGATAAATGTGTGGTTATTGCTAGGCCTTTTTCTGATTATACTTGCATTTGTTATGATGATGTAGGGGCGGTAAACAAAGCATTAACCTATTTATATCAAAAGCATAAAAAAATTGGCTATATTGGTATTACTAAACAAGATCAGACTACTGGTGAATTACGCTACCAAGCGTACACTAATTTTTGTCATACTCATAAACTTAAGCCAAATGCGGTGCTTGGCAAATTAAGCTATTATTCTGGTTATGAGCTTGCCGAGTCAGTATTGGTTGATTCACCAACAGCAATCATTTGTGCTACCGATTCAATTGCTTTAGGCCTAAATAAGTTCTTATCTGAAAAAAATATCAATAATATTGTTGTTATTAGCATTGGTAGTAGTGAGCTGCTTAAATTTTTGTTTACCAAAACGATTACTGTCGATCTTGGTTTTGATAAAGCTGGTACTTATGCTGCAAACGAGTTATTGCAAATACTACAAAGTGGAGCAAAACCTAAAATTATTACGGTTCCTTCCCAAATACTCATTTAACTATTTTTGAGTGATATATTGCCTAAAATTGTGAGGTTTATCACAAAAAGGGAACGTTCCCATTTATTTAAATAATAATTCAATTTATGCTTAATTGTTACCAAATTAGAGTCAAAATAATTAAAAAATTTTGGCTTAAATTGAAAATAAGGAGACTTAACAATGGCAAAAGCACCTAAAATTTCAACAAAATCAATTATGCAATTGATTGAACTTGTTGGAGGAAAAGAAAACATTGCTAGTGTTACCCATTGTTTGACAAGATTAAGGTTTGCGCTTGCTAATCCCAAATTAGCCAATGTTGAAGCGATTGAAGGATTGTCTTTTGTCAAAGGATGCTTTAATAATGCCGGGCAGTTTCAGGTTATTATTGGAACGGATGTTGATAGTTATTACAAATTATTGATTGAACAATTAAATATTGACGAAGCGACCAAAGAGCAAACAAAAGCCGCAGCTAAACAAAATATGTCATGGTTTGAACGGTTAATCTCAAATTTAGCTGAAATTTTTGTACCATTATTACCTGCAATGATTGCGGGTGGTTTATTACTCGGCTTGCGTAATGTAATTGGTGAAATGCCAACTATTAACGATAAACCGCTTACTGACACGTATACTTGGTTGGTACCTATACATAGTTTCCTTTGGTTACCGTGTGAAGCGATTTTCCACTTTTTACCGGTGGCTATTTGCTGGTCTACAGTCAAAAAAATGGGCGGTTCTCCTGTGTTAGGGATTGTTTTAGGCATAACACTGGTTTCTCCACAACTGATGAATGCTTATAATCTAGGGAAAATCGTTCCTGACGTGTGGGATTTTGGTTGGTTTACGATTCAAAAAGTCGGCTATCAAGCACAAGTGATTCCATCTATTTTTGCTGGTTTGGCATTGGGATGGATCGAAACTCGATTACGTAGAATTGTCCCTAATTACCTAACTTTAGTGATTGTACCAATCGTATCACTCCTATTAGCCGTCGTCCTTGCACATTTTCTTTTAGGGCCAATCGGACGAATGTTAGGCAATGGTATTGCTTATGTGGTTAAATACTTAATGACTGGTGATTATGCCTTCATTGGTTCGGCAATTTTTGGATTCTTTTATGCACCTTTGGTTATTACTGGAATTCACCATACTACATTAGCTATCGATATGCAGATGACAGAAAGTATGGGCGGCACACCGATTTGGCCAATCATTGCTTTATCCAATATTGCTCAAGCTTCAGCCGTTGTTGGCATCATTTTGATCAGTCGAAAACATAATGAGCGCGAAGTTTCCATTCCTGCTGCTATATCCGGCTATCTAGGTGTTACTGAGCCAGCTATGTACGGTATTAACTTACGCTATAAATTCCCAATGTTCTGTGCCATGGTTGGTGCAGCTAGTGCTGGCTTAATCTGTGGTTTATATGGTGTATTATCTAATGGTATCGGTGTGGGAGGATTGCCTGGTATCTTATCAATAAAACCAGTTTATTGGTCAATTTATGCCTTAGCAATGCTAGTAGCGATTATTGTTCCGATCGCATTAACCATCATTGTTTATAAAATAAAACAGAAAAAAGGCACACTAAATATCCAATAATGATTATAAATAGTAATTCACCCATTTTATGTGAATTTAATTTTACTGATTAAAAATAAAGAGTAAGCAATGAATAAAATAGATATCCCGTGGTGGCAAAATGGTACTATCTATCAAATCTATCCCAAAAGCTTTCAAGCCAGTGGCGCGGGTTCAACGGGGGATTTATTAGGCATTATCAGCCGATTAGATTATCTGAAAAATCTGGGCATTAGTGCGATTTGGTTAACGCCAATTTATCCTTCTCCGCAAGTTGATAATGGCTATGATGTATCAGATTATTATGATATCGATCCGGCTTATGGCACGATGCATAACTTTGAATTATTGGTGAAGCAGGCGCATGAACGTGATATCCGGATTATGATGGATATGGTATTTAACCACACTTCAACAGAGCATCCATGGTTTAAATCGGCCTTAGATAAAACCAGCCCATTTCGATCGTTTTATATTTGGAAAGACGCCAAAGCTGACGGATCAGAACCCAACAATTGGCGATCTAAATTTGGCGGCAAAGCCTGGCAGTGGCATGAGCAATCAGGACAATACTATTTACACCTGTTTGCAAAGCAGCAAGCCGATCTCAATTGGGAAAATCCAACCGTCCGCCAAGAGATTAAAAACGTCTGTCAATTTTGGGCGGATAAAGGGGTTGATGCATTAAGGTTGGATGTGATCAATTTGGTTTCTAAACAGCAAGACTTTCCGGATGACGTACAAGGTGACGGACGAAAATATTATACGGATGGCCCGAAAATACACGAATTTTTACAAGAGTTAAGTCGAGATGTTTTTCAACCTAATGGTTTAAAAACCGTGGGTGAAATGTCGTCCACTACGCTTGAAAACTGTCAAAAATATGCCGCATTGGATGGCAAAGAGTTGACCATGACGTTTAATTTTCATCATTTAAAGATTGATTATCCAAATGGGGAAAAATGGACGCTGGCTAAACCCGATTTACTTGAACTCAAAAAGATACTTGGCTATTGGCAAGTGGGTATGCACGGTAAAGCATGGAATGCGATTTTCTGGTGTAATCACGATCAACCCCGCATTGTGTCACGTTTAGGTAATGAAGATCAATACCATAGCGAATCGGCCAAAATGCTGGCAATGATTCTTTATGGGCTACAAGGCACGCCGTATCTTTATCAAGGTGAAGAGATCGGGATGACCAATCCCCATTTTACCGATATTTCGCAATATAAAGATGTGGAAAGTCTTAACATCTATCAAGAAAAAATTGCCGAAGGGATGTCAGAGTCTGATATGTTAGCGATTCTTGCCAGTAAATCCCGAGACAATAGCCGAACGCCAATGCAATGGGACAACACCGCCAACGCCGGATTTAGTCAAGGTAAACCTTGGATTGAGGTGGCAAACAATTACCCGAAAATCAACGTTAAGGCAGCGCTTGATGATCCCAATTCAATCTTCTATTGCTATCAAACTTTAATCAAAATACGCAAAACATACCCGATTTTTATTTTCGGTGACTATCAAGATCTAACGCCTGATAATGCTGATTGCTGGTGCTATGTCAGACATTGGAATAATCAAACGTTACTTGTGATAGCCAATCTGACCGAAAATAGGGTTAAATGGCAAATACCTAAAGCATTAGAAAATAGTTCTTGGCAAAAATTGTTAAGTAATTACTCAAATCAAACAGAGTTTGAAGGTGAAATGGTATTACAGCCTTATGAAGCAACGTATTTGTTGCACGAAAATAATTAGCAATTTTTAACATACTAAAATTAACGCAGAATTGAATGGTTCAGCTGGGTATAGTGAGTTACTTTTCTGCTGGCTTTTGCAAACAATAAATATGTTTACCATGTTTATTGTTTGGCAATTTTTGATTATAAATTAACGCTCGTTTCAGCTCTGAGGGTCTTAATCCGAAACTTGCAACACAAGTTCGGCTAAAGTGAGCTGAATCGGCAAAGCCCATATCATTAGCTAAAGTTGTTAATGTTGCCGATGCGTCAAGCGTGTTAATAACATCACGCAATCTTTTCCATAACAGGTAGCCTCGGAAATTGATACCTAGATTTTCTCGAAATAGATGTAAAAAACGACTTTCGGATAAATAAATTTTATCAGCAATTTCTTTTGAGGATATCTGTTTTACCGGCAATAACGAAATTATTGAGGTCGCTTTAACTATGCGACTATCTTGCCGACAAAGACAACTGGTATTAGGGCGATATAATAGATTAACAATATGCTCGATATCGAATACCTGTTTATTTTCAATAGTATGTATAAAATATTGTGCCAGTATTGAGGCTTCTTCACGCGATAAACGATAAATAGGATCGTTTTCGGTAAAATGTGACAACAAATGAAAATAAGGCGCGTCGGGTTCGAGTAAAAAATTGATAGCGCAAGTTGTATTTAATTTATGTGACAGATTTGAACGAATAATAAAACCAAATTCACGATACTTTTTATCTTCTGTTTCTAAACTTAAAAAAATATCGTTTAGTGATATCGTTAATTGTAAACAAGGATGGCGATGAAAATCGGTATTAACGTTATGGAGAAAGTACAAAGTTGCTGAGTCTTGTTCATCTAATTGAATCACTGAATCAATATGCAAAATCCGCTCTCCTGCTTATTTTATATCTGAATACTATACCACTGATTGATACTTTACTCCTGCCACAAAATAAAAATCACGTTGATTTAATTAGCCAAGTATCAATTAACCTTCACTGAAGATTTTGCTAACCATACTATACCAATTAAACCTAAAAATATCATACCATATAGCCAAAAAATTTCATTAATGCCAATTAATAAACCTTGATTGGTAATCTGTTGTGCCAGCATAGCTGATACTTGCATGTTAGATAAATCTAGTTGATTGAATTGTTGATAAGTGTAATTTAATGTTTGGGAATTTTGATAAATTATATCAGTCAATTGACTATGATGAATCACTTCACGACGCTCCCATAAAGTAGCGGTTAACGAGGTACCAACTGATGTCGACAACGTTCTAAAAAAGTTAAAAATACTGCCGGCAATTGCTAATTTATGAATGGGAATATCAGATAAAATAATAATATTTAAGGGCATAATAAAACACGCTATCGCAAAACCTTGATAAAACTGCGGCCATGCTGCATCAGCAAAAGTCATGTTTGATTCAAATGTATATGCTCGCCAAAAAAAACAGAGTGCAAACACAATAAAGCTAAACGTCACCACTTTACGCATATCAACATTTGAAGCAAATCGGCCAATTATTGGCGCAAGAAAAATAGGAACCAAACCAATTGGCGCCAACACTAAACCGGCGTAAGTTGCAGTATAACCAAACACACGTTGTAATAATTGTGGTTGAATAACCAGCGTGCCAATATGGAGTAAAAATGCCAAACTGATACAAATTGTGCCAATGGTAAAATTTCGGGATTTAAAAACGGATAAATCAATAATTGGATAATCTGTTGTTTGTTCCCAAATAATAAAATAACTAATAAAAACAACAGCTAATACAGAAAGAATAATAATCTGATTAGAATTAAACCAATCAAGCTCTTTTCCTCTATCTAATACCAGTTGTAAACATCCCACGCCAGCTATAAATAAAACTAATCCAATCCTATCAATGGGTAATTTGCTGGTAGCCGTTTCACGATCTTTTAATAAAAGGTGAACACCAAACCAAATGATGATCCCGAAAGGAATATTGATTAAAAAGATCCATCCCCAAAAATAATTATCACTAATCCAACCACCTAGAATTGGACCACAGATTGGCGCAATAATAATTGTCATTGACCATATGGCTAATGACATATTTTTTTTGGCCGGCGGGCAATACGCTAATAGCAAGCTTTGCGATAGAGGGATGATTGGTCCAGAAACCATACCTTGCAATAATCTTGAAAAAATCAGCATTGCTAAACTATTTGAAATACCACAAAGCCAAGAGGTGACTACGAAAAATAAGATAGAATAAGTAAATAATTTCACTTCACCAAAACGCTGAGCTAACCATCCCGTTAAGGGGATCGAAATAGCATTAGCAACGGCAAAAGAGGTGATAACCCACGTTCCTTGCGAATTTGAAGCACCAAGATTACCCGTAATGGTTGATAACGCCACATTAGTAATTGTTAAATCCAAAATCTGTAAAAACGCGATTACCGCTAATAAAATAATTAGTAAGATAAATCTGATGCCAGTTAAAGGCAATGAGGACGCTTTACTTTGATTCATTGAATAATCTGCGTAGCGTAGAAATTGGTTTTTACAATATCCTCAACGAGCTGCTCAAATTCAGTTTCATCAAAAGAAAGTGAATCCGTTTGATATTTTATCGTCTTCGCTGGAATATCGGTTAAAAGCTTACCTGACGTATCATGCGTATCCACATTAACATTCATTGATAAGCCTATACGTAATGGAAATTGTTTAAGTTGCGCTTTGTCTAATTCAATCCGTACCGGTAAACGTTGAATCACTTTGATCCAATTTCCTGTCGCATTTTGTGCAGGTAGCAAAGAAAAAGCGCCACCGGTTCCCATCGCAATACCACTTATCTTTCCTTTATACTCAACTTTTTCACCATAGTAATCACTTTCTAAGGTAACTGACTGACCGATACGAATATCGTTTAACTGTACCTCTTTAAAATTTGCTTCTACCCATACTTGATCTAATGGAACAATAACCATTAAACGCTCACCTTTAGTCACTTGTGTACCAACTTGGACACTTCGCCTCGCGACATACCCAGTTACAGGTGCGGTGATTTTGGTTCGCTTTAAGTTAAGCCAAGCTTGTTTTAATTTAAAAATTGCTTGCTGAATACTTGGTTGTTCTAATAATGGCGTTTTCATTAGTAGCGCATTATTAATGGCTAATTCATGCTGAGATATCTTTAAATCATTAATAGCAAAATCGACATCTTGCCTTGCATGAATAATCTCTTCTTTTGAAATAACCTTTCGTGACCAAAGATTCTCCCGGCGTTCAAGATCTTGCTTAAGCTTGTCTAAGGTGACTTGTTTTAACTGAATGCTGGCTGAAAGTTTCTCATTTGTGATCTGAATTTGATGCAACTCTCTAATCGCTTTGATTAACGCATTTTTGGCATAACCAAATTCATTTTCTGCATCAACTGCATCAATCGTTGCTATCACATCATTTTGTTGAATAAAATCGTTATTATCGACATTAATCGTCAATATTCCACCATTTACTTGCGCATCAACCGGGACCTGATTACCCATAACATAAGCATTATCAGTTGATTGATTAAATCGACTAAACATAAACCAATAAACGCCATAAGCCAAAGAAAAAAAAAGAAATAATAGCGTTAATATAATCAGCTTCTTTTTACGTTTAATTGGGTGCGGTGGCGAATCTATCTCTTTATCCATACTTTTATCCGTCTAACTACAACATAATTAAGGGTAGAAAACAGTAGTATTAGATAGATAATTGGCTTTGTCTTGAATAAAGTAGCTAACTTGATTTTAAATTGATATAGCTGATTTATTTGAATGAATCTTGGTTAATATATCGACTATAGGATGTAGAAAGCAAAAACAGCAGTTAAAATTCTATAATCGCGATTTTAAAGAGAAATCATTTAACGTGCTTATTGAAACGGTATAGACTCCTCAATCTTTTTTACAGAGATATAAATCAAAAATGTGATTTATGCCTAAAACGAGAGCCAACGGTGGGTAAAAATGTTGCTCCGGCTTTAACATCTAACCAAATTTGCCGATAACGTTGGCGTCGCTTTACTCGGCAATAATTCGCCAATATGGAAAACCCTTGCTTTTCGATTATCCACAGAAAACAGGACTTCCATTTAGCGGCGGTATTGGAGTTAATCCCTAATTGCTGATTAGCGGTTTTAAGGGTTTCACCTTGTAGTAATAAGTCAACAAAAGGCAACCACAGTTCGCAATGAGATAAATGATTTAATTGATATTTTTTGAGCGGATTAAACGTACGTCGACAGCTTCGGCAACGAAAATTAAGGCGGTGACCAATACGAACCGTCAGAGGTGATTCGCAATAATCGCAAGGCATGACGGTTGTACTGAGCAAATCTTTAAGCCATGATTTAAATGCTTGCGCTTGCTGACTGACCTGGTCAGGGGTGGTTTGCTCAAGGTCTAATACCGCTTGATAAAGGTCAGGCTCATGCTGTTCCAGCAATTGTCGAATAACATTATCCCGCCTACGAGCTGCTCGTGGTGATAGGTTGAATTGAGCAGCAATAAAACTGTGGGGCTGAGCCGTTAAGGTATACGCAGCAATATCAATCAGCAATGATGTAGGTTTAAGGCGCTGGCATAAAGGACTTGCTGCAACTAACTTGGGCAACTGATGCAAAAATCGCTCTGCAGCAGGCTGTTGCTTACTCGGTAAAATTGCATGATACATCATTACGCTCCTTATAACGGTATAGACTCCTCAAAAATTTTCACAAACACTATAACCTAAAAAGTAAACTTTTGGAATTGTTTAATTAACAACTGCCCAGCCTAAACAGAATATGCTATATTATTTTTTAACTGATTTTACAAGGTGATACGATGGATATTAAACTGACTAAGCATGACAAACGCTATATTGAAGGCACAGATGATGTGTACAGCATTATGCAACGTGTGTTATTGCGTGATAACCAAATCGACCAAGAGAAAGAACATCTTTGGATGATTGGGATGAATCAAGCTGGTTATATCCTGTATATCGAACTGATTGCGCTTGGCAGTTATAAATCGGTCGACGTTGAACCGATGAATGTATTTCGTGTTGCGGTGATGAAAAACGCCTCACGCGTGATATTAGTTCACAACCATCCATCAGGATCGCTGACGCCGTCGGATGCCGATAAAGATATCACCGATCGCCTCATTCAAGTTGGACGTATTCTAAATATCGATCTAATCGACCACCTAATCATCACCCCAAAATCCTATATCAGCTTCCGCAGTACCAAACTTATGGACGAGTTAGAACAAAGCCTAAAATACGTCCCAACTTATCAAGTGGTTGAACGCATCCGTAAGGAAGAAAAGTTGATTGCTAAAGAGAAGTTGGCGGTTGAAAGGGATAAAACAAAAACAGCTCAACAGAAAGCGAAAGAAATAAAAGTAAAAGCTGAGACTGAAAAGAAAATATTGATTACTGCTTTGTTGTAAAAAGGTGTTTCGGTTGAAGATATTGCTAAGATTTTGGGGATAACGGTGAAGGGGGGAGAGGGTTGTTAGTAAAAACGCTTAAATTTTGTTTAGTAAATATTCAAAATTTTTATTTTTTTGAAGTATTATAATCATTAAGTTATCTATTTTATATGAATAATGGTATCCATATGGATTCAATAAAAAATGAACTTTTACTTGCGCAACAAGATAATTGTTTATTAGTTACAATTGCAGATCTATTGATTAAAAAACTTTCAGATGAGTCAAAACTGATATTAATTATTAAAGATCTACATAGTTCAGGAAAAATCAATATTATTGATGCAATATTAAACTACAATAAAGACAGTTTTACCAATAAACGTCATCAATTATATTGTTTAAATATTTGGTTAGATAATTTATTAATGGAGTTAGATATTGATCTCCTTACATTAATGAAATGCTCACTAATTATTGAACAAACTATGGCTATTCGGCGATTATGTAGTGAAGATCAAAATAAGGCTGAACAATTTTTTAATTTAGTCTTAGCCAATTTGGATGAATTTGGTAGTTTACTCTCAACATCTGTAAGCACATTTGATATAAATACCTTTAATTATCGAATTACTAATTTAATAAATATTATTACAGATCCTAAAATAGATATTTCAATAAAACAGCAACTATTGTTTACATTATCCCAATTATCTTTCATTGGTAATATTGAAGATAAAGATATTAATCAGATTCTAAAAAAAGTAGAACAGATAATTGATCAAAATGATAACAGTTCAATACATGGTAATATTCTTTATTTGCTTGTAATAATAAGTGTTCATTTCCTAAATAAAGAAAAAATAATAACTAATTTAGCGGATAAAATTTGGTTAAAACAAGATGATAATGTAATACAAATAACAGCAGGCCTTATTTTTAATATCAAAAATATTCCCAACTATTTAACCAATAAAATTGTAGATCAGATCATTAAGCTAGATCTTTTAAATTTAGAGAAGTGTCTCACAAGAATTGATCTAAGCATAAAAAAACTTTTTGAATCTAATGTCATCAAAGCATGTTTTTTACTAGAAAATTTGTTAATAAAAGATCGAAATAAATTCTTGTTAACATCTTTTGAATCAACTTTGTATTCAATTTCAGAATCAGAAAAGCTTTCTAATTATCTAATCACAAAATGGTTACTATCATCTGAATATATATTACAAAGAAATTGTTCTGATATTATTAATCATCGGCATAAAGATGATAAAACAATAACTGTCGATACCTTTTTTTTGGATTTGAACAAAAAAAACATTTGTTTATTCCTTGCTCAGAAAGTTTGTGGTTGGTTATTTTTTTCTCCAACATCAATAATCAGTTTTATATTGACATTATTAGACATTGTTCAAAATAAAAAAGAAAAAGATAAAATTATTAACTTGCTTTTTAGCACTGTAGTTCTTAACTATCCAAATACTTTCCAAGATTTCATTGATGAACATAGAAAATCATTTACACCCAAAATAAAAAAAATCACCTCTAATTTAGTAGAAAAATATAAAGATTTTTTAAAAATTAATGAGATTGAAGAAACTATTTCTGAACTTCATCCAAGTTTGCCCCAAAAAGAGAAATACCATAAATATCGATGTGATATAAATGATCAAATAAATGAGAATGTTCGTAAAAACTCATTGTTTGGAGAAGCAATACCAACAGTTATAAATTTGTATGGAAATAATTCTCTTTATTATTGTGGTGGTATAAATGGTGGAAGCAAAGCTCTTCAAAAAACACCTATGCAAAAATATAGCTACTCATCCGAATTACCATTACAAAGTGTTGTTGATAATAGTAGTTTAGAATATCTTTTGTTTACCTTTCGAGTACAGGAATATATCTTATGAAATTAATTATTCGAGAATATTTAAAAACCTTAAACGAAAGAGATGAACTTGATGTTTTAGTCCCAAATCTATTATCTCAAATGGGCTTAACTGTTTTTTCCAAGCCCGGAAGAGGGAATAAACAATATGGCGTTGATGTTGCTGCATACGGTAAAATAGGAAAGGAAAAGCCAAAAGTCTATTTATTTTCCATTAAAGCAGGAAATCTAAGCAATCAGGACTGGAATAGTGGAAATAAAAATGATTTAAGACCCTCCCTAGATCAAATTCGCGAGACTTATATTCGTTGTCATCTCCCTCCTAAATATAAGGATAAACAGATTGAAATTTGTTTATGTTTTGGTGGTGATTTGCAAGAGGATGTTAGGGTTGATGTCACAAGCTACGAAGATAAATATCAAGAAGAAAATATCACTTTTTCTGAATGGAATGGTGAAGTTTTATCTTCATTAATTGAAAAGCACTTCTTAAGAGAGCAATTGCTTCCAAATGAATGTCAAAGCCTTTTGAGAAAGTCTCTAGCAATGATCGATATACCCGAATCTTCCCAACAATATTTTTCTCGTCTAACTCATTTATTAATTAATAAAAAGTTCAAAAATGATGACGAATGTCTAAAAGCAGTCAGGCAGTTATATCTTTGTTTAGGTATTTTAATATCTTGGTCTAAAAGTAAAAATAATCTTGAAAGTGCATGCCTAAGTAGTGAACAGTCTTTACTTATTCTATGGGATAAAATAAAAAAATATTACAATATAAAGAAAAAAAATAAGAAAGTTAGTGGTATTTTAGAGTTATTTCAGTTCTATTGGATGTTAACCTTAAATATCAATAATACTTTTTTAGATACAAAAATTCTTCCTCACGTTAATAAATATTATGGGTTATCAAAAGCAATAAAATCAATTTGCCCAATAGATATAAACCTAAAATTATTTGATATATTAGGAAGATTAGCATTATACGGCTTTTGGAATAGTTTTATATTTACTAAATTATCTTTAGAGGAACGTGATGGTGATTTTGGACAAAGTTTAATTCAAAAACTACATTACTATAAAGATGCAATTATTCTTTTTATCAGCAACAATCAAATATTGTACTCACCATGTTTAGATGAGCAAGCCATTGATATTTCATTAGCGGTGCTTTTTCTTGTAAGTTTGCCTGACACAAAACAATTTATTCACACTTGGTTATCTGGAATGACAAAATCCATTGGATTTCAACTAGGTCAACATCTTATATACCCTTGTATATTTAAAGATTATGAAAAACTCATCAGACACCCTAAAAATATGAGTGATGAATATAGAAAAGAAGCAACAGCTAGCAGTATTTTATATCCCTATATTGCTTTATTTGCTTCTTTATTTGATCTAAAAGACGTATATAAAGATATTCAGGACATCAAAAACTTGATAATACAACATTGTAATTTTCAACTATGGTATCCTGATTCAACATCTGAAGATTTATTTTATACTAATGAAGATCTTCATGGTAGTTCTTTAAGCTCTTTAAACATTAAACAAGATCCTGAGCAATTTTTGGCGGATGTTTTGAATGTTTGCGATAGTGAACCTTATTTTAAAGAGCTTAGTGCTATAAAATATGGAATTAACCCGATAATACTAACCGCTTGTCGGCATTATCGCTTACCTATTCCAATAGATTACTTTAAATTTTTAATCAAAACTGAAACCAATTAAATATGTCCAAGCACAAAGAGCTTATTGATGTAATACGAGGAATAACGAGTAGCTTTAATAGCCGGAATAATGACTTTCAAGGTTACTGGGCTTTAGGTATATTGTATCAATTTGCAAAAACAAACCATATTTTCTCATTAAAGTTCGATTTACTAAATCAGGTTGTTAAACCAGACACGGCATATTTTCAACCAATCGTATCTAAATATAATTCTAAACTTTACCGCTTATTGAATGCTAAAGATATCAATTCGCAATGCTTGAAAAGCGCGATCATTACAATCGATTTTGACCATTACACTAAACATCACGATCACATCAAATATCCAGTTGGTGCACCCTATGTTATGATTGGCGAACTCATTGATAATCGTGGAAAAATATTTAAATCAACAATATATGGAAAATGCCAACCTCATGATCCAACTAAAGAACAACAAAGTAGTCGAATTAATAAACATTAGACTAAACTTTTGCCCTTACACCCCACGCGCAGTGGAACGGGGAGCCGGAGGGTTTCGTTGGAAACCTTCGTTCGCCTGAACACCTGAACTTCAATATTGCACGGCGGCTTTCAAGGCGAACCCCATTGCAATAACCTAAAGGGAGGATCTGTAAGAATCTTATTGAAGAGAAAACTAATGCAATTACGACGCTTAGTAAGTTTGGCAATTTAAAGTTGATAGTAGTAAAGATTAAATAAAAATCGAGGATTTCATTAATCACATTAGCATCTTTTCGACATTCGACATGTGCCGTTGCTTTGATTTGATCTTTAATGGTAAATCTGTTTCTCGTCGCTGTTGGGTTTATCATTCAAAACACAATGTGAACAGGAGCAGAAACTATCTGCTTTGACCAGTTATTGTAAAATAGAGCTTTTTGCAGTTTCGAGAACGAAAAAACAGAAGAGTAATGATGCCGACAGGCTGAAAAAATATTTGGTGGGCTGAGTTGGGATGAGGTTAACAGCCCCTAGAGCAAATTAGAGATCATGCATTAAAGACCAAATAATTGCTTCACCATTTGTTGATTGTATTTATCCTGACCACGCCAATAAGTGGCATATACCCAATCGTGTTTTCCCCTTGTTGGGCGTTCATAAGAAGCGGGTTGTAAAATCCCCACACAAGCCAAAATTTCAATAACGGTGTTACGTTCATCCTGATTGGATTTAAAGTTAGGTACATCCGTCAGTTTATCACTCAGTGAACCCGGGTAATCATCTTGCTGACAGGATGCAATAATGGCTAATATCCCTTTTAAAATAGCTATATCATCTTTGGTCGGTTCAGAGATTGTCTGTTTAGTGAATTGCATGAGATCAAAGTAGGTATAAAGTAAATCACCATGACGCACTCCCCCCCACTTTATTCGTTCAAAGTTTAAGATATTTAAATCTGCTTTGACGTAGTTTTCATTACCTATCATGCCATATTTGAGATCTCGGCAGACCTGACACGTATAGGATGAATGACTCATTTGGCCATCTTGATAAGATTGACCAGACACGACTGGCGTATATTGATGCGCTGTCATTAATTTGGCGATAAAGTATGATGCAATACCTGAGCGCCAATCAAGTCGTCGCGTTGATAAGCTGCTCAAAAATGCTTTGGCAACGTGTTCAAGTGTGATTGTGGAGACGATGTTTATGATTTTATTGACACAATCATCGTGTGATATGGTAATGGGATCAAACATTAATCCTTTTTCTTTCGCATACGCGAAGTCGTTCGGCTCTGTTTTTATCTCCTTTCTTTCCTTCCAGCCATTTTTCCAATAGGTTTGAAACAAAATCTTTTTTGCTTTTTTGTCCATTTAATCACCGTATTTGTCTATTTTACTTTGAATTAGCACGAGTGAGCCCTCTAGCCATTGAGTTTAACTCATTGCGATAAATGATCAGATTCAGCAGTGATTTGATGTTTTTTTACTGCAATTAGCTTCGAACCGTCATTCAAAGTCACGTGCTAATCTTTAGCAAGCAAATAGTGTGTTAACACTTGCCTAAGCCCAAAGCCAAGTTTCAGAAGCATAGGAAAACCTTCCCAATATTTGGATTGAAAAATACAAATCATCACCCAAAATGATCTGCTACTTTTGAATATCAATCTGCCAAGGTTGACCATCAATAACACCTTTTAACATTTAAATAAACTTCATCAATTTATCGGTGAGTTTGCTATTTTAAAGCAAATGAGCGAGTCATAAAAATAAATTTATCAGGCTTACTATATCAATTTTGTCCTTTACAAATAAATAATCAGCGTATAGAATTCATCCGCTTTCCTGAATAGTGCTGCTGCAGGAAAACAGTAATTATCTTCTCAATTTGAGGAGACGCTTTTTTATTGTTTTCTAGGTGGCTATTATGTCTACATTTTCCCGTTTACAAAAACGTTTGTCCCGTCTTGGGATTGAAAGTCATTTTAATAATGATATTTATACTTTAAATAAAGAAAATACTTCTGCTCAGATTTTGTTACCGAGTCCATTGCCTTTAGAGCAAAAAGCAGTAGAGCAGCTTCTGAACTTTGCATCAGTGAACGTCCCTAATAGTGTAGGGAAAGTTTGCATGGCTCGTGCTACACCTGATTTTCATCCGGGTGCGGTTGCGCCTGTTGGTAGTATTGTTGCAACTACACAGGATTTAGTTATTCCGGCAGCAATTGGTACCGATATTAATTGCGGTATGCGGCTTTTTACCACGGGTTTAAGCTTTGATCAGGTGTGTGAACAAAAATCGACAATTATTGCACAATTAAAACGTGTGTTATTGCAAGATGAGCGTGATGTACCTGTTACGCCGCAATCTTTTGAAGCATTATTCGATCAAGGTCTTTCAGCATGGTTATCGGCGTTACCGCAGCAAGGTTTGTGGAATTCCGTTAATTATGAACGGTTACACGCAGAGCTTAATAAAATATCGGGTAATCACTTAATTAAGGCAGATAGTCAGTATGCGCCTGAAGCCTTTTTTGAAAAGCGCGATATTATTCGCCCAGCGAGTTTAGGTACAGTCGGATCTGGCAACCATTTTGTCGAGTTACAAATTGTTGATGATATTATCGATCGGCATTTAGCTTATCAATTAGGTCTTGAAAAAAATAGTATCGTCGTCATGATTCACACCGGATCGCGTGATGTTGGTTTTTACATTGGTCAGCGTTGGCAAGATAGAGCAAAAGCTTTATGGCCGACTAATGAAAAACAACCAAAATCAGGATTGTTTGGTTTAACAGATAGCCATGCACAAGCCTATTTACACGCTATGGGCGTTGCCGCGCGTTATGCTTGGATTAATCGAATTGTGATTACCGAATTGATACGTAAATCGCTTTCAACTATTTTTCATCAAGATGATAGTCAACTCGTGGTCGACATTTCGCACAATATCATTTTGCCTGAACAAGAGATGAATATTCATCGTAAAGGAGCGACGCCGGCTTATGCTGGTCAGATAGCTTTAATCCCAGGTTCGATGGGTGATCACTCTTATGTGGCAGTAGGAAAAGGTAATGCTGATTGGTTATGGTCTTGCTCACACGGTGCAGGTCGAGCAGAAAGACGACAAGCAATGCGTAGCAAAAAAGTCGAATATGATAAGGTTAATTTGCCATGGCAATGTATTACCTTAAAAGAAGAACGGCTACGTGAAGAGGCCCCTACCGCCTATAAACCGATCACACCTGTAATTGAAGCACAACAAAACGCCGGTTTGATTCAAACAGTGGTTAAACTTAAACCGTGGATTACGTTTAAGGTGTAATTTTTATACAACAACCGCATTGATTTGGCTTGATGCGGTTTTAAAAAATACTTTGTTTGCACAAGCGTCGGCTAAATCAGCAAAAATACTCACAACAACTTGTTTATAGCAAATAATATCAAGCCAATAGTTATTGCTTATTAAAATTAAATTCTGTAAAAATTATTGAGGAGTCTATACCGTTATCCGGTTTAAGGTTTCCAACATTTAACGGTGGAAACCTTAACAAGATTATATAATTATTTAGTTTAAAAGGGATTTTTCTGCATTGAGAAACTTTATTTAACCGCTATCAATTCATTACCCAAATAGTATCAATACCCAGCCGCTAAACCATCCCCTCTCGGGTCGGTTGCGCCCATTAGTAGATGATGATTAGTATCGATAAGAATGGCACCGGCATGACCCATGGTATCGGTGTAATCATCAACAATTTGCACATCATGCCCACGTAATTTGAGGGAATGAATTACATCGTTAGGTATGCGCCCTTCAACTTTAAGATTATTGGAAGATACACCCCATGTGCGGCCATGTAACCATCTTGGTGCATTAATGGCATCTTGTGGTGTCATGCCAAAATCAACAATTCGTGTCACAATTGCCGCTTGCGTTTGTGGTTGTCCTTCTCCGCCCATGGTGCCATAAATCAGATAAGGTTTATTATCTTTTAAAAGCATGGCTGGATTTAACGTATGAAAGGTGCGTTTATTTGGCTCTAAACGATTAATATGGTTAGGATCTAACGAGAAAAAACTACCACGATTTTGCAATAAAATCCCAGTATCATCCTCCACTATCCGAAGCGGATAAAGATATTACTGATCGCCTAATTCCAGTCGGTCGTATTTTAAACATCGACCTAATCGACCACCTAATCATCACTCCTAAACCCTATATTAGCTTTCGCAGTACTAATCTTATGGGCAAGTTAGAGCAAAGTCTGAAAAGAAAATATTGATTAATGCATTGTTGGAAAAGGAGTTTCGGTTGATGAATTTGCTAAGATTTGGGGATAACGGTGAAGGCAGTGGAGAGGATTACATAAATAAATTAATTTTTGATAAAGATTCTTATTTTCTGTGTTATTTCGAATTGTTACTAAAAGAACACAGAATTTAAGAAAAATTTTTATTTACCGTAAAAATACTTTAATTTGATTAGCTACAGCTTCTGCTAACTTTACTGGTACAGCATTTCCAATCATTTTATACGCATCGGCAAGTGAGTTATAATAAAATTTAAAATCATCAGGAAAAGTTTGAATTCTTGCACACTCCCTAACTGACAATCGTCGATATAATTTTTCCTTACCTTCAACAAATTGAAATTTATCTTTACCGACATTAATCATAATCGGGGCTTGAGGATGGATAGGCGCATGCCGAGCTCCAGCTTGAATAGTAAAACTCTGCTGATCCCATGTCCTTACTCTGTTACGAGACATAAAGATTGTTGAAAAATCACCCGTAAAATATTCATGATTTAGTATAGATAATTTATCCCCATGAGATTTATTTTTTTCTAATGCGGGAACAGCAGAATTTTGTAAATCAAAAATAGAATCTTTCAATGATACTTTTGTTTTTAAAGGTGTTGGAAATTCAAATTTAACTTCAAGATCTTTCCTAAAACCAACATAAAATACACGTTTTCGGTCTTGTGGAACACCGTAATCACTGGCATTTAATGTTTGAATAGAAACATCATAACCTAATCCTGCTTGATCAAATAAATAAATTATATTTTGAACGGCTTCTAAATGTCTTTTTGACATCATCCCAGAAACATTTTCAGCAACAAAAAATTTAGGTTGTAAATCCTCTAAAAGTCGAATAAATTCAAAAAATAATTTTCCTCTTTCGTCTCTAATTCCCCTTAGTGCACCAGCTTCAGACCAACTTTGACATGGTGGACCGCCAATGATTCCATCAATTTTATTTGTATTTTTTAAAAAAATATCTGAGTTTATATTTCGAATGTCACCTTTAATTAATGGTGTAGAGTGATTTTTTTCATAAGTTTCCCAAATAGATTTATCATATTCGTTAGCAACAACTATTTGAAAACCTGCATTTTTGAAACCTAAATCAAGTCCGCCGGCTCCCGAAAATAAAGAAATAATATTCATATATACGACTCTTTTGGCTATAAGAAAAAGGTGATTAGTTTAGCATCTTTAAGTTTTGCTGGATTATCTGGACATTTAATCTTTACGTCTTTTATCACTAGATTTTCTAATTCTTTTTCATTTTTTTCTAATTCATTGCGATCTTCATCACTAAATGTTAAATATTTTTCAATATTAATTAGTGCCATCATGTTGAAAGAAGCACTTTTTTGAGATTCATAAATATAATTAAATACCTTAATAGGGTTATCAATATGCCACATACCACGAATTCTTAAATTTGTAATTCCTAAAGGGTCGACTTTATTTACTCTACCTAATTCTTTTGTTTCAGAAAATTCAACGCCCTCTATGGTTAGAATTCCTTGTTTAATTTTTAATTTAATTCTTTCGTAAATATCTAAACTGGCCGCATAATCTACGCCATAAACAAAGCATAAGGAATGAAGTAAATTCTGATTATTTATCTGACCTATTGCATAAATCATATCTTTTTCAATCCAATCCTCACAAGAAACACAAGATTTGACAAGCATTGGACTATTTGAAAATAATTTCGCTTTTGGATAAGACGAATTCAAAGCAATAGCAGCATTTGTAGTTTCAATTTTTTTAATTTCGATCGCATCACCAGCATATATCATGGCGTCAGGCGGATTATTTTGATTCCCTAGATAACTAAACAATTCATTTCGCCTTCTAATACGTAGTTGTTCATCTATTTCACCAACAGTTCCACAAAAGAGATCAATAATAAATTCTTCAAGTCCTTTACCTTGATTATTTATTCTATTTCTTCCACTATTCATTTGCAGTATTTGAGATACTGGCGATTTTACTAAGTATAAAATAGCTTTTATTAAATTGGTTTCCATTCAAAAACTCTCATATTAAATGATAATATTGTACTAGAATCATGCTCGACAATTAATAATAAAACTTCTTATTACAGATTCCTAATATTTGTAAGATTAATTTATTAGCATTATAAAACTGATTAAGTATAAATCAGACAAAGAGATTAATAAATAAAGCAAAAAACTCACAACAACTTGTTTATAGCAAACAATACCAAGCCAATAGTTATTGTTTATTAAAATTTGTAAAAAATATTGAGGAGTCTATACCGTTATCTCGTTTAAGGCTTCTAACATTTAACGGTGGAAACCTTAACAAGATTATATAATGTCATAGTTTAAAAGGGATTTTTCTGCATTGAGCAACTTTATTCAACCGCTATCAATTCATTACCCAAATAGTATCAATACCCAGCCGCTAAACCATCCCCTCTCGGGTCGGTTGCGCCCATTAGTAGATGATGATTGGTATCGATAAGAATGGCACCGGCATGACCCATGGTATCGGTGTAATCATCAACAATTTGCACATCATGCCCACGTAATTTGAGGGAATGAATTACATCGTTAGGTATGCGCCCTTCCACTTTAAGATTATTGGAAGATGCACCCCATGTGCGGCCATGTAACCACCTTGGTGCATTAATGGCATCTTGAGGTGTCATATCAAAATCAACAATTCGTGTCACAATTGCCGCTTGCGTTTGGGGTTGTCCTTCTCCGCCCATGGTACCGTAAACCAGATAAGGTTTATTGTCTTTTAAAAGCATGGCTGGATTTAACGTATGAAAGGTGCGTTTATTTGGCTCTAAACGATTAATATGGTTAGGATCTAACGAGAAAAAACTACCACGATTTTGCAATAAAATTCCTGTATCTTTAGCAACAATGCCGGAACCAAAATCATGGTAAATACTTTGAATAATAGATACCGCATTTCCTTCTGCATCAACAACACCAAACCAAACGGTATCACCTTTAGGATCTAATGGCTTTATTTCTACACGAGCCTTTTGCATATCAATTTGTTTTGCTTGTTGCTGACCATGTTGGGTAGATAATAAGAGATCAAGCGGAATCTGATTAAAATCGGGATCAGTAAGGTATTTATCTCGATCAGCAAATGCTTGTTTTGTTGCTTCAATTATTAAATGGTAATAATCCGCACTGCCTTCCCCCAAGGATTTTATATCAAAATTATTGAGTATATTTAGAATCTCTAACGATGCCATACCTTGTGTATTGGGTGGTAGATTATAGGCGGTATATTCTCGATAATTAACATGGATCGGGGCTACCCATGTAGCACGATGCTTAGCAAAATCATCTAAAGTTAACACACCACCATGGCTTTGCAGATCGTTGACAATATTTTTGGCAATATCACCCTTATAAAATTCCTTAGCGCCTTTATTTGCTATGGTTTTTAATGTGTTAGCTAAATCGGGTTGTTTAAGGATTTCGCCAATTTGGTAAGCTTGCCCATCGTCTTTTAAGAATACTTTTTTAAACTCCGAAAAACGCTGTAACTCCCGAAACTCTTTGTCTTTTGGATCAATATTGATTGTTGTCCAATAATTTAAGCTAGATGAAACCGAAAATCCATTTTCGGCATAATCAATTGCTGATGCAAATAACGTGTTCCACGGTAGTGCATTTTTCATATTTTTAGATGCATATTGGTACGCTTCATCCCAACCGGAAACTACCCCAGGAACGGTATTGGCTGCCAGATAGCCTCGCGACGGAATTTTATGGAAACCTTGATTTTTATAATAGTCTATTGTGGCCAAACTACCAGAACGACCGCTGGCATTTAGCCCTTTTAGTTCTTTGGTTTTAGCGTTGTAGATTAACCAAAAGTTATCGCCACCAATGGTATTCATTTGAGGATAAACAACAGCAAGCGTTGAGGCTACGGCAATGGCTGCATCAACCGCATTGCCTCCTTTATGTAATACATCAATTCCAGCTTGAGTCGCTAAATAATTGGGGGACGTTACCATGATATTGGTCGTTATCGGGTTAAGACAACGCGAAGGGGTATCACAGTACTTTCCTGTCTCTGATAGCGGTATATCAGCAGCGCCAGATAAATGACTAATAAGCAATAAACTTAATAATATTGGGTGTCTTTTCCACATTTTAGATGTTCCTCAATTGTTAACAGTAACATTTTGAGGAATGCATATTCTATGCCAATAATAAACTTATTAAATTTTGCAGCTAAAATGATTATGACCAATGGCGATAATACCGATCTGAATTGCCTTATAATGCTAGCGGTGTTCCGCGATACTTCAAATCCGGCTGTTTAATCCAGTGCTGAGCATCGATAATCGCCAGCTCTTGGACATTTTTTTGTTTGGTGATGTCGAGAACGTGATTGGCGGCATTCGCAGCGAGTTCAAAGGCGGTTAATTGGGATTTCCCATTAACTAAATGGGCAGTAAACAGACTACAAATTAAATCGCCCACGCCCAATGGACGGTGTGGAAAATCATATAATGGTCGAGCCAGATGATAGCTTTGTGATGGTGTGGCTAAAATCATTTCAAATAATTCCGTCGTTTTACCGGCATGTAGCAGATTTTTAACCAATATGGCTTGAATCGGCTTATTTTGCAGTGTTTTTATGGCGTTAAGCACATCGTTAAAGGTTTTGATTTCCAGATTCGATAATATCTGTAATTCTAATAAATTTGGCGTGATATAGTCAGCGTATTTGATTGCTTGCTTAGTGAAGAAATCAATAATATTTTGTGGCAGAGAGCTGCCTTTATTGATGTCGCCCCCCATAACCGGATCGCAAACATAAATTGCATTAGGATTATAAAATTTAATCTTTTTTACGGCTTCAAGGATTTCTTCACCTTGTTCGGCAAGTCCAATATAGCCCGAAATAATGGCGTCAATGGATGACAATACGCCAATTTTTTCTAAACTATTGACGATTCGAGTGATTTGCTGAGCGCCCAGCACAATGCCGTCATAATGTGGATAAACCGTATTACTCGATAACTGAACGGTGTGTATTGGCATCACTTCGACACCTTGTAATTGCATCGCTAGCGTCGCCACTTTATTACCGGCATAACCATAAACAACATTGGACTGAATTGATAAAACGGTTTTCATATATTGACCTTATTATTCATCATAATAACGATATTTGCTTAACAAGTAGATGCAGATAATGGATATCAGTGCTAAACCGCAATAAAACAAGGCTAAGGGTAACCAAAAACTTTTGAAGGTATAAATAACATAACCACCTATCATTGGAATTAAGCTACCAAAAATAGCCGCACATCCTTGATAACTCATTGATAACCCAGTATAGCGCATTCTGGCAGGGAAAATACGGCTCAAATACCCAGCTATCACACCATAAAAGCCGCTGTAGCAAATCACATTTAGCGAAATCCCAATAATAAAACTGGTTTTTGTGCCTGAATTTATAATCGGGAATAACAAGAATACCGATGCCATTGCCAACATTGCTGTACAAATCAAAAAGCGTGTTGCCGAGAATTTTTCTGACCAATAAGAGATAAACGGTTGAGCAACAAAATGGACAATAGCGATCCAAAACAGTGCATCAACTATCACTGATTTTTCGACACCAAGCACCAAAGTAGTATAACCAATCATTAAGGTATTGGAAAAGATACCGCTAAATGACAGCACATTAGCACCAATCGCTAATATTAATAATGGCAATGCTTTTTTAAATACTTCAATAATCGGTGCTGACTCTTGCTTTAAGTCTGCTTGTTTTTTAGATGCTTCAACAAAAACCGGCGATTCGGTTAACGTCACTCTAGCAATAATGCCAATAATTAACAAAATAGCACTGGCTAAAAAAGGAATACGCCAATAACCACTATCAATCAGTTCATTAACAGGTAAACGAATAATATAAGAAAAAACCAGTAATGCTAAAATATTGCCTGCTGGGCTTCCCCACTGAGCAAAGGATGAAAAGAAGTTTTTCAACCCTTTCGGCGCATGTTCATTCGTCATCAACACGGCACCACCCCACTCACCACCAACGGCAACACCTTGTAAAATTCGCAATGCAACCAATAACGTTGGTGCCAAAATACCTGCTTGTTGATAAGACGGTAATAACCCAACAAAAGTGGTCGCCGTCCCCATTAAAAGCAAAGTGATAATAAGTGATTTTTTACGCCCTAAACGGTCACCAATATGCCCAAATAACATAGCACCTAAAGGACGGGATAAAAACCCCACGGCAAAAGCAGCAAAAGATCCTAAAATCTGCACGAATTGATTATCAGCAGGAAAAAATAGCTGACCAAAAATCAATACCGATGCTAACGCATAGATATAAAAATCATACCATTCAATAGTAGTACCAATAAAAGCAGCAAACGCCACTTTTTTTGCAGATGAATTTGACATAAGTAAACCTTGGGTAGAGGAATGTATGACCAATAATGAATAATAAAACTAGCACAAAGCTATCAACATCACAATTCGTTATCTGAAAAGAGATTAAAAATTATATATAGAAATTTAATAATATTTCTATTTTATTAAATACGTTCAACTTGATGTATGCGAATTAATTATAACACTTTAGCTTTGGGCTTCCGATAACTTTTATCTTATTGTAGTGATAACATCTTCCATCAACTTTGAATATGCACAAATCGCATAATGGTATATAAAATTGATATTTCCTTATTTATCGATAATCGCTTTTAATTAGATTTAATAAAAGTATCGGTAAGGAATCATTATGGGATTGATCGCGCCTCATGCTAGTGACAGTTTACAACCTTTACAGGTTAATGACGATGAACGGCTAGCCCTGCAACAATATGCAAAAAATTTACCAGCAATTACCTTATCCAGTCGTGAAACTGGAGATTTAGTAATGTTAGGCATCGGGGGTTTTACACCTCTGTATGGCTTTATGCGAGAAGAGGACTGGCGTAGCGTTTGCGATAATATGCATTTAGCGAACGGGGTTTTTTGGCCAATTCCCATAACCGTATCGGTGACCGATGCTCAAGCTGAAACCCTAAAATTAGGTGATGAAATCGCCTTAAAAACACCAGATGGACAGATAATCGGTATTTTGAATGTGGATAGCATTTATCGTCCAGATAAACAATATGAAGCTAATCAGGTGTTTACAACGACAGATCCAAGCCATCCTGGTGTTGCAATGCTGATGGCTCAACCACCGGTTAATTTAGGTGGTAAAGTCCGAGTTTTGCACGATAATGGCTTTAAAGCACAGTTTGGTCAATATGCTTTAACGCCACAACAGACACGGGAACGCTTTAATCAATTAGGTTGGAAAAAAATAGCGGCCTTTCAAACTCGTAATCCAATGCATCGTTCACACGAATATTTAGTTAAAACCGTGTTAGAACTTTTTGATGGTGTGCTTATCCATTCATTATTTGGTAACTTAAAACCCGGCGATGTACCGGCCAACATTCGTCTTAAAGCAATTAATAGTTTAATTCACAATTACTTTGTGCCAGATTCCGTTATTCATTCCGGTTACCCTTTAGATATGCGCTATGCTGGGCCGAAAGAGGCGTTACTACATGCCCTTTTTAGACAAAATTATGGTTGTAGTCATCTTATCGTCGGCCGCGATCATGCTGGGGTTGGGGATTTTTACTCACCGTTTGCTGCACAAGAGATCTTTAGCCATTTGCAAGACAACGATTTACTCATTAAGCCAATTAAGATTGACTGGACATTTTATTGCCACAAATGTGACGGTATGGCATCAACGAAAACCTGTCCCCACGATAGTGCTGATCGCGTTCTTATTTCAGGTACGGAGGTCAGACGGCGTTTACAAGCCAAAGAGCCGATACCAGAAACATTTAGTCGGCCAGAAGTCGTTGCTGAGTTATATCAATGGGTAAATCAGTAATCAGCTAAATAGTTAATCATCCATAAATCAATAAAGGGAAAAGCCATGCTAGATTTAACTAAAGTTAACCAAAAATTGCAAAATCAGTCACCGTTAACCATTATTGAATGGGCACTGAAAAAACAACAAGATATTCCAGTGAAAAGTATTATCAGTACCCATTTTGGCCCTTATGAGGCAGTACTTTTGCACCTTGTTACCCAAATCGATCCGAATATTAAGGTTGTTTGGGTCGATAACGGTTATGCAACCAATGCAACCTATCGTGTAGCCAATGAAATTACTAAGCAACTTAATCTTAATTTACATATTTTTGTTCCACAAAGGACGACCGCTTATTTAAATGTGCGATATGGCGGGCTACCTGAACTTGATACTCCGGAACACACCGAGTTTACACAAATTGTTAAAATTGAACCGTTTAACCGTGCTTTGTCCACGCTTAAACCCACATTGTGGTTTACTGCACTACGCCGTGAACAATCTGCGCTAAGGCAAGAACTCAATATTGTAACAAAAGCAGGGGACAATTTATTTAAGATCGCCCCAATACTCGATTGGACGAGTCAAGATATGCAGAATTATATCGAAAAACATAATTTACCTAACGAAATGGACTACGTCGATCCAACTAAAGGACCACAAGGTAGAGAGTGCGGTTTACATAAAATAACTTTTTGATCTTTGTAGAATAAACCACATTAGGCTTTACCGACAAAAGGTAAGTGAATCTAAGTTGGTTGGATTTACCATAGCACGTTAAGGTTACGAGCCAATAGCAATTTAACGATAGCTAAACGCTATCAGATAAGGTCATCGTATGAGTACACAACAATTTCCTTTTAATTGTGATGAATTAAAAAAAATTATTGAAAATTACAACGATAAGCAGCTAGCTTGGTTATCGGGTTATTTATGGGGACGGGCGGAAAAAAGTTCCGTCGAACAAGTTTTACCGAGTACCACTCTCCCCTCCAATATGACACAAGCGGAGCAAAAAGTCACAATCATATCGGCATCACAAACCGGTAATGCCCGCCGAGTAGCTAACGAGTTAAGTCAGGATATTGAACGTTTGGGTATTGCGGTGACTCATCTGCCGGCAGGAGAATATAAAGCTAAAAAACTCAGTCAGGAAGAGATATTAATATTGGTGACCTCAACCCAAGGTGAGGGAGAGCCACCGGAAGAAGCGCTGTCACTCTATAAATATCTGTTTGCAGCTAAAGCGCCTAAATTAACTCATTTACAGTTTGCGGTTTTTGGCTTAGGTGACGCTTCTTATCCAAAATTTTGTCAAGCCGCTAAAGACTTTGATCAACGATTCGCTGAATTAGATGCTCAGCGCCTGCTACTACGCGTAGATGCTGATACAGATTTTCAAACCGTAAGTACCTCTTGGCGACAGGCAGTGATTGATAAACTTAGTCAATTACAACTATCAAATACACAATCGCCAACAGAAAATTCTACCAGTATAGCCGTTAACAGTAGCCTTTATCACCGCGATAATCCATTTATTGCCGCAGTTAACGTTAATCAAAAAATCACCTCACGCGATTCAGATCGTGATATTCGTCATATTGAGCTTGACCTGTCCGATTCGGATCTTCATTATCAACCTGGTGATGCGGTAGGTGTTTGGTATCAAAATAGTAATGAACTTGTGGAGGAGATACTAAGTATCACCCAGCTTGCAGGTGAAACGCCAGTTGAACATCATGGACAACAGATCGCTTTAAAAACGGTTCTGACTGAATATGTTGAATTGACTCAAAATACGCCGATCATTATTGAAAAATACGCTCAAGCCGTTCAACATCCCGAACTTCTTACCTTAATTGGCGATCGAGAAGCCTTATTGGAAATGAGTCAAACATTACCACTGGTTGATATGCTTAACCGCTATCGCGGCAAGATAGCGGCACAGGTCTTCGTTGGATTGCTTCGGCCTCTTACTCCGCGTTTCTATTCCATTGCTTCTGCGCAAGATGAAGTTGGCTCAGAAGTTCATCTTACCGTAAATGTAGTACGTTATCAGGTCGACGATAAGATCCGTATGGGCGGCGCATCTGGATTTTTAGCATATCAAATTGCTGATCAAGATCAAGTCAAAATTTTTATAGAGCATAATGATAATTTTCGATTACCTGATGATACTCATGCACCAATCATTATGATTGCTGCCGGTACGGGCATTGCCCCCTTTCGGGCGTTCTTACAACAGCGTGCGAGTGAAGGTGCTACCGGTAAGAATTGGTTATTCTTTGGCAATCCACATTTTATATCCGATTTTCTTTATCAAGTGGAATGGCAGAGCTATGTTAAAGAAGGTCTGTTAACTCGCATCGATCTTGCTTGGTCACGAGATCAAGCTGAGAAAATCTATGTACAAGATAAATTAATTGCTCAAGCCAGTGATATTTGGCAATGGCTACAAGAAGGTGCCTTTATCTATGTTTGTGGGGATGCTAAACGTATGGCAAAAGCGGTTGATTTAGCGCTTCAACAAATTTTGATGACTCAAGCACAATATAGTCAAGAACAAGCTATCAGTTATTTGGATGAATTAAGAAGTCAAAAGCGCTATCAACGAGATGTTTACTAATGATAAACAGATACAACAACTAATATTAATTTATCGAGTGATGTAATATGAGCAAATCTAAAACAGTTACCCTGACTCAAACAGTCAATTTAACACCGCCACAAAATGATGTCTCTGATCTGCCTTTATCGGATTCTGAACGATTTAAGCGAGAAAGTAATTATTTGCGAGGCACTATCGTTGATGATCTTAATAACGGTTTAACGGGTGGCTTTAACAGCGATAATTCTCAGCTAATTCGCTTACATGGCATGTATCAGCAAGATGATCGCGATATTCGTAAAGAACGCACAGAACAAAAACTCGAGCCACTGATCTCCATGATGTTACGTTGCCGCCTGCCCGGTGGTATCATCACCCCAAAACAGTGGCTGACTATCGATAAATTTGCTACTGAAGCAACAAAATATGGCAGTATTCGACTCACGACTCGACAAACTTTCCAATTTCACGGACTGTTTAAACGCAGCCTTAAGTCTGCTCATCAGCTGTTGCATAAGATAGGGCTAGATTCGATTGCCACTGCCGGTGATGTGAATCGTAACGTTTTATGTACTTCAAATCCTGTGGAATCAAAAGTTCATCAACAAGCTTATCATTGGGCAAGTAAAATCTCAGAACATCTTTTACCGAAAACCCGTGCTTACGTTGAAATATGGCTGGATGGTGAAAAGCTTTCTACACCCGATAGTGAGCCAATTTTAAGTTCGACTTATTTACCGCGTAAATTTAAAACTGCCGTTGTCATCCCCCCGATTAATGATGTGGATGTTCATGCTAATGATCTTAGCTTTGTAGCAATAGCAGAAAAAGGCGAACTGATTGGTTTTAATGTATTAGTTGGTGGTGGTTTGGCAATGACGCATGGTGATAAAACAACTTACCCACGCAAAGCCGATGATTTTGGTTTTATTCCTGTCGAAAAAGTACTGACTTTTGCTGAGGCCGTTGTGACCACTCAACGTGATTGGGGTAACCGCAATAATCGAAAAAATGCCAAAACTAAATATACGCTTGAACGTGTTGGCGTGGAAAACTTCAAAAAAGAGGTTGAACTACGTGCCGGAAGTAAATTTCTAAGTAGTAAACCTTATAAATTTAGTCGACGAGGTGATCAATTTGGTTGGTATAAAGGTATTGATGATAACTGGCATTTAACGCTATTTATTGAAAATGGTCGGTTACTTGATTATCCCAATAAACCATTAAAAACCGGCGTTGCAGAAATTGCCAAAATTCATCAAGGTGATCTGCGTATAACCGCCAATCAAAACTTAATTATAGCTAACGTGCCAGAGGAACAAAAAACAGCCATTGAACAAATTGCACGTCAATATGGTTTGCTTGACGATACTGTCACATTACAACGTAAATATTCCATGGCCTGTGTGTCTTTCCCAACTTGCCCACTTGCTATGGCTGAAGCCGAGCGGTTTTTACCGACGTTTGTAACTAAAATAGAACAGATGTTAAGTCAGCATCACTTATCCAATGATTATATTATTTTGCGTGTAACCGGTTGCCCTAACGGTTGCGCCAGAGCCATGTTGGCGGAAGTGGGCATGGTGGGTAAAGCACCTGGTCGCTACAATTTATATCTTGGCGGTAATCGAGAAGGCACACGAATTCCTCGCTTATATAAAGAAAACGTGAATGTAGAGGAGATTTTATTAGCACTCGAACCACTTATTGCCGCATGGTCCATTCATCGCAATAAAGAAGAAGGATTTGGTGATTTTGTTATTCGTCATGAGGTTGTGAAACCGGTACTCAATTCAGCGATCGATTTTTATCAAGAGGCGAATTGAGATAAGTATAAAAGTTGTTGATTGATAATTTTAAACTATTTTTATTGACTGTAGGCATATATAGCCATAATTCATATGGTTATTACTTTATCATATTTGTCTTTTTTATACGTTCTTTTATACTGAAATTACTTATCAAAGTACATAATTTTACTAATAAAATTACGAATAAGCATAATTTATAAATTAGACAAAATGCTTATAACCAGTTTCATCATATTGCTTATGCTTGCTGGCGGTCTGAAATTTTTTAAATAATTCACTTTTTAGTTATTAATTATATACAGCAACTTACACATAAATAATACAACTATATAACGGGAATAAAGTAATTTTTACTAGGAAGATCGTCATGAATATACAACAATTAAGGATTATTCACGAAGCTGCGCGTTGTAATTATAATTTAACCGAAGTCGCAAATTCTTTATACACATCTCAGTCTGGTGTAAGCCGACATATCAAAGAGCTAGAAGAAGAGCTGAATATTGATCTTTTTATTCGTCAAGGTAAGCGCTTGATTAACATGACTGAACCCGGTTTAGAATTGGTGGTTATTGCCGAGCGAATTTTAAATGAAATTAATAATATTAAGCGGTTATCAACCATTTTTTCTAATACTGATGAAGGTTCATTAGTGATAGCCACCACCCACTCTCAGGCCCGTTATATTCTCCCAAATATTATAAAATCTTTTAGAATGCTTTTTCCTAAAGTTCATATCATTATCAATCAGGGATCATCTAGTGAAATTATCTCTCAGCTTCTTTCTGGCGAAGCAGATATTGGTATTGATAATGAAAGAGTGGATAACAGTTCACTTGCTATTTACCCTTTTTATCGTTGGCATTACTCTATAGTTACTCCGAAAGATCACCCTTTGACTAAAGTCGATAAAGTGACGTTAGATATGTTACAAACATTACCTATCATCACTTATCGTCAAGGAATATTTCCTCGTAAAAGTATTGATAAAGCCTTTTCAGCTATCGGATTGACACCCAATATCTCGCTCAATGTTCAGGAGCCTGATGTTATTAAAACTTATGTTGAGTTAGGTTTAGGGATTGGTATTTTAGGTAATAAAATGTACAACCCTGATCATGATATCAATTTAGTTGAATTGGATGCGAAACATCTGTTTGAATCACATGTTACATGGCTAGGATTAAAACGACATAAATTACAACGTAATTATATTTGGCGCTTTATTCAATTATGCAATCAAGAGTTGTCACTCGAAGATATCAAAAGTCATGCATTAATTGAGCAAACTCATTCCAAAATACTTGATTATCAGATTTAATTTATAGGAATCATTCTCCTTAAATCATAAACTCTAATAGTTCATCTTGCATAAAAATATTAACGAGTGCAGGTTGCCAGTAGACAGTATCACCAATTTCAACTTGCTGTTGTTCATATTGTCGATAGCTAATAGATACATCAATATGCTTTGGTTGTCCGGCTACAGCAATTTCCAGAAAGACGGTTGGACCAGCAGTATGTATACGTACAACTTCTCCTTGGATATCATTTTTTCGGGCAATTTTAGCAATACTGATTTCGTGAGGTCGAACATAAGCGATAGTAGACTGATCAGGCCAGGTACCTTGTTCCCTCATATCTTTGTAAAAATCACCAATGATTAATGTATTATTTTCAATATAACCATATAAAAGGTTAACATCCCCTAGAAAATGCGCAACAAAGGCGGTTTTTGGTTGCTTATAGACTTCAGCAGGGGTACCTATTTGCTCTATGTGACCTTGATTCATTAAAATTATTCTATCAGCAACTTCCAGTGCTTCTTCTTGATCATGGGTAACAAAGATGCTGGTAACATTGAGTTCATGATGAAAATCACGCAACCAACGCCTTAAATCTTTACGGACTTTAGCATCTAAAGCACTAAATGGTTCATCAAGCAACAACACATTAGGTTTCGAAGCCAACGCACGCGCTAACGCAACTCGCTGACGCTGACCACCTGACAGTTGGTCTGGATAACGTTTGGCAAAATGGTCAAGTTGCACTAATTCGAGTAATTGATTAACGCGTTCATCAATTGCTGTTTTATTTAATCGTACAGATCTTGGTTTCATTTTTAGTCCAAATGCCACATTTTCAGCTACATTCATATGCCGAAATAACGCATAATTTTGAAAGACAAAACCAATATCTCGTTGCTTGGCGCTCAGCTTAGTTACTTCCCTATCAGCAAAATAGATTTGCCCTGAACTGGCAGTTTCTAAACCGGCTATAATGCGCAGTAAAGTTGTTTTTCCACAACCAGATGGGCCTAATAGTGCAACTAATTCACCTTGTTTTATGCTGAAATTGATATTTTCTAAGACATTAACGTGTTCAAAACTTTTATTGATATTGTGTAGTGTAATACTCATATCTACCTCTTAGTTCCCGTAATGACATTCATTGGCTAAGCGCCTTTCAATCCATTGACGAATCAAGAGTAACGCAAGCGACATCATTAATAGCAAAATAGCGACACTAAATGCGGCAACAATATTGTATTCATTGTATAAAATCTCAACATGAAGCGGTAATGTATTGGTGTAACCACGAATATGCCCAGAAACAACCGATACCGCGCCAAATTCACCGAGTGAGCGAGCGGTGCAAAGAACAACACCATGCATTAAGGCCCATTTAATATTGGGTAAAGTAATGTGGAAAAAAATTTGCCAGCCATTTGCACCAAGGACGCTGGCGGCCTCTTCTTCATGAGTACCTTGTAGCGCCATTATCGGAATGAGTTCTCTTGCCACAAAAGGAACGGATACAAAAATCGTTGCTAAGATAATTCCTGGAATCGCATAGACAATTTGAATATTCCACGCCTGCAAAAACGGATACAACGCACTTTGTGCGCCAAATAGCAATACATAGATTAAACCTGCAACAATGGGGGAAATCGAGAACGGTAAATCAATTAATGTGACTAATATTTGTTTGCCTTTGAACTGATATTTAGTTATGACCCATGCTGCACATACACCAAATATCACATTTAATGGCACTGCCACACCAACGGCAATCAGTGTTAATTTAAAAGCGGATAAGGTATCTGGCTCAACAATCACTTGCCAAAATGCATTTACACCATTAGCTAGCCCTTGCGCAAGCACCACAACTAGCGGCAACAACAAAAGTCCGAAAAACAGTATTACCGCCAATAAGATTAGCAATAGCTGTAAACGGGTTACTCTCTTTTTTTCTGTTATTGATTGTAATATCTGCATAATCTTATATTAATGGTTTTTATTAATCTTACGGTTAAGTTTTCGCTGTAAACTGTTCATAATTAATAACAATACAAAAGCAATCAGTAACATCGTTACGCCAATCGCGGCAGCGGCATCATAAGCATATTGGTCAAGTTTTGAGACAATTAATAACGGTAATATTTCGGTCTTAAATGGAATATTACCGGCAATAAAGACCACTGAACCATATTCGCCAATAGCACGAGCAAAAGCGAGGGTAAACCCCGTTAGCCAAGCAGGTAAAATGGCAGGTAAAATAATATGCATAAAAATTTGCCTAGGCGATGCACCAAGTAAACTCGCCGCTTCTTCTTGTTCACGTGGTAAATCAGCCATAACCGGTTGTAAAGTGCGCACAACAAACGGCAATGTAACAAATAACAGCGCTAAGGTAATGCCAATGGGGGTATAAGCAATTTTAAAACTGAACCATTGACCAATTGGCCCGTTTTTGGCATAAATTGCGGTTAACGCAATGCCAGCAACGGCTGTTGGTAAGGCAAACGGGATATCAATACAGATATCCATTATCTTACGTCCTGTAAATCGATAACGCACCAGTACCCAAGCCAATAATAAACCAATAAAGCTGTTTAAACCGGCACTGATAAATGCGGTACTTAATGAAAGAGTTAATGCCAATAAAAACTGTTTGCTGACTAATAACCGATGCCACTCCTCAAAAGACAGCTTTGTTGAATAAAGAAATAAACCTAATAACGGAATAAGCACAATCAAACTAAGAAAGGTTAAAGTATAACCTAACGTTAAGCTAAAACCTGGGATGATCCGTTGTTGTTTAATGCTTGCAACTTTCATAACATTCACCTTTATACCGCAAAGCTAAGTGAGCACACACATAAAATTGCCAGAATAAGTAGTAATTAGTTTATCTCAGCATAAATTGCATCAAAGATGGCCCCATCACTAAAAAATTTTTTTTGCACTGTTTGCCATCCTCCAAAATCATTATCAACCGTAACTAACTTAATGGTAGGAAACTGATCTGCATATTGTTTAAGGATGTCAGGATTAACAGGACGGTAAAAATGCTTGGCTATAATATGTTGTGCCGGATCGCTATATAAGTATTCCAAATAAGCTTGCGCTTGCTTACGTGTACCTTTGCTATCAACAACTTTATCGACTAAAGCCACAGTCGGCTCAGCTAAAATGGATAATGAGGGCATAATAATTTCTAATTGATCGCCACCTTGCTCTCTTAACGCCAAATAAGCCTCATTTTCCCAAGAAATTAAAACATCACCTAAGCCTCTCTGTACAAAGCTAATGGTTGCGCCTCTGGCACCTGTGTCTAAAACCGGAACATGTTGATATAATTTGGTGACAAAATCTTGAGCTTGTTCATCGTTACCATAGGTACTTTTAGCATAAGCCCAAGCCGCCAAAAAATTCCAACGAGCCCCACCCGAGGTTTTGGGATTGGGTGTTATTACCTCAACATCATCTTTTATGAGATCACCCCAATCATAAATCTGTTTTGGATTACCTTTACGCACTAAAAAGACAATAGTTGAATGGTAAGGCGCACTATTATTTGGCAACCTAGCTTGCCAATCAGGTGATATGTTAGTTTGATAACGGTTTAACGCATCAATATCACTCGCTAACGCAAGCGTAACCACATCAGCCTGCAAACCATCAATGACCGAACGTGCCTGTTTACCAGACCCACCATGCGAATTATTTATCGTCAACCGTTCACCGGTTTGCTGCTGCCAATACTCGATAAAAGCCTGATTATATGCTTTATAAAGCTCTCGCGTGGGATCATAAGACACATTAAGTAATTCAATTGCTTGCGCTTGATGCATAAAAGTGCAAATTGCCAATAAGATTAAGCTGATCCCATGCCTATATAATTTTTGAAAAAGAGGTAAATTTTTCACTCGACACCTCATGCTACGCTACTAATGTATTGGATTAGTAATGATAAAAATATGAAATAATTAGACCAAATTATGGTGAGATGCGAAAACGATTATTTTGCATTTAGTTATAACAAAAATAGATATATAGGTGTGGAGGAAGATGAGAGTGGCGAGATTTTGGGTATAAAAAATAATTCAAGCAGATATTCTTTGAGCAGATCTTAGATGTGCCATTGTATTACGATACAACGATTGTAAATCGTCGTTACACAATCTTTCAAACTATCATATTACAAACAAAATCTATTATTTGGAGTTTATAATCAGCTCAAGACAGTTCTTAATTCATATACTTTTTTAATTGATTTATAAAAGCAAGCTATCTAGCATCATAACTATCACTGGTAATACAACGGAAATGCTTAAAAAAGATAGAGAATATATTTATTTAGCGGAATTTCAGACACAAAAAAACCAGCTTTCGCTGGTGTTCCTTTTTCGTAATTGGTGCCCGGACGCGGAATCGAACCACGGACACGGGGATTTTCAATCCCCTGCTCTACCGACTGAGCTATCCGGGCAACAATGGAGGTGTATTAAACACGATTCCCGATTATCAGTCAATCCCTTTTGTAAGATATTTTGAAAAATATATGTCGTTTGGTTGAAATTTAACTAGTTATTACTATATTAGTAACTTATTATGACATAATATCACTCTATACTTAGAGGAATTTTATATGCGAGTCTTTGGATTTATTGTTTTTTTTATTTATGCTTATTTGGAACTCAGCTTTTTTATAAAAGTTGCTGATTCAATAGGTGTTTTTCTTGCTTTAATTGGTATTATTGCCACTTCGATTATTGGGTTTTCTTTAATTAAAAAGCAGGGTTTAAATAACCTAAGTATTATGCAACAAAAAATCGCTAATAATCAAAGCCCTAAAGATGAAATTATTAAGAGTGTGTCCTTACTCTTTGCGGGTTTTTTATTGCTAATTCCTGGTTTTTTAACCGATATGCTTGGCGGGATTTTGTTAATTCCACGCGTTCAAGATTATATTGTTCGCTTTATTGTTAAAAAATTTCCTTTCAAAGTTCGATCATTTTCTTCTAGCAACAATGCGCAACTTAATGATGTAATTGAGGGTGAATTTGAGCGTAAAGATGACTAATAATTAATCAATTAAAAAATTTTTTAATGTTATTCTCTTGAAGAATTTAAAACAACCCCCATTTAATGTTCACTATATTATATAGATCATAATTTTATGATTTATTGTTAATAATTATTTAATTTATATTAGTGCTAGGAGATAACTAATGAAAATTCGTCCATTGCATGATCGTGTGATCATTAAACGCAAAGAAGTAGAGTCAAAATCAGCTGGCGGTATTGTTTTAACAGGCTCAGCTGCGGGTAAATCAACACGTGGTGAAGTTTTAGCTGTTGGTAATGGTCGCATTTTAGAAAATGGTCAAGTTCAACCACTAGATGTAAAAGTTGGTGATATCGTTATTTTCAATGAAGGATATGGCGTTAAAACAGAAAAAATTGATAACGAAGAAGTGCTTATCTTATCTGAAAGCGATATTTTAGCCATTGTTCAAGCGTAATTGGCAAATAATTTAATTTATAGACAGAATTTAGGAGAAATACAAAATGGCAGCTAAAGATGTAAAATTTGGTAATGACGCTCGCGTTAAAATGCTTAAAGGCGTCAATGTATTAGCTGATGCAGTTAAAGTAACTTTAGGTCCAAAAGGACGTAACGTAGTATTAGATAAATCATTCGGTGCACCAACTATTACTAAAGATGGTGTGTCAGTTGCTCGTGAAATCGAATTAGAAGACAAATTCGAAAACATGGGAGCACAAATGGTTAAAGAAGTGGCTTCAAAAGCAAACGATGCCGCTGGTGACGGTACAACTACCGCAACAGTACTTGCTCAAGCTATTGTTAATGAAGGTTTAAAAGCGGTTGCTGCGGGTATGAATCCAATGGATTTAAAACGTGGTATCGATAAAGCAGTTGTTGCAGCAGTTGAAGAGCTTAAAAAATTATCTTCACCATGTGCTGATTCTAAAGCGATTGCTCAAGTAGGTACAATCTCTGCTAACTCAGATGAAACTGTTGGTACTTTAATTGCTCAAGCAATGGAAAAAGTGGGTAAAGAAGGTGTTATCACTGTTGAAGATGGTACTGGTTTACAAGACGAGCTTGATGTTGTTGAAGGTATGCAATTTGATCGTGGTTATTTATCACCATATTTCATCAATAAGCCAGAAACAGCAACGGTTGAATTAGATAGCCCATATATTTTATTAGCGGATAAAAAAATCTCTAACATCCGTGAATTATTACCAGTATTAGAAGCAGTTGCTAAAGCAGGTAAATCACTATTAATCATTGCTGAAGATGTTGAAGGCGAAGCATTAGCAACTTTAGTTGTGAACACTATGCGTGGTATTGTTAAAGTTGCCGCAGTTAAAGCACCTGGCTTTGGTGACCGTCGTAAAGCAATGTTACAAGATATCGCTATTTTAACAGCTGGTACTGTAATTTCAGAAGAAATTGGTTTAGAGCTTGAAAAAGCAACTTTAGAAGATCTAGGTCAAGCTAAACGTGTTGTTATCAATAAAGACAATACCACTATCATCGATGGTGTTGGTGAAGAGTCTTTAATCAGTGCACGTGTTGAACAAATTCGTAAACAAATCGAAGAATCAACTTCTGATTACGATAAAGAAAAACTTCAAGAACGTGTAGCTAAATTAGCAGGTGGTGTTGCAGTAATTAAAGTTGGTGCAGCAACTGAAGTTGAAATGAAAGAGAAAAAAGCACGTGTTGAAGATGCATTACATGCAACTCGCGCAGCGGTAGAAGAAGGTGTGGTTGCCGGTGGTGGTGTTGCGTTAGTTCGTGCTGCATCTGCAATTTTAGACCTTAAAGGTGCAAACGAAGATCAAAACGTAGGTATTAAAGTTGCCCTTCGTGCAATGGAAGCGCCATTACGTCAAATCGTGACTAACTGTGGTGAAGAAGCATCTGTTGTTGTTAACGCAGTTAAAGGTGGTAAAGGTAACTATGGTTACAATGCTTCAACTGAAGAGTACGGCGATATGATCGCAATGGGTATCTTAGATCCAACTAAAGTAACTCGTAGCGCATTACAATATGCTGCATCTGTTGCTGGTCTTATGATCACAACTGAATGTATGGTTACTGATCTACCTAAAGATGATAAAGCTGATTTAGGTGCTGCTGCAGGTATGGGCGGCATGGGTGGAATGGGCGGAATGATGTAATTCTGCTGTTTCTCCTAATAAAAACCACTCCGTTATGTGAGTGGTTTTTTTATACCTAAAGCGATTGATTATATAAAATATTCAAAATTAACTTGTTAAGTGCTGGTAAAGTGTTATTGAACCAATGATGATAAGCACTATACCGCCAATAAATGATGCTTTTTTCCCAATTAAACAACCAATTTTTTTACCTAGCAATAACCCAATGGTAACCATAATACAAGTCGCTAACCCGATCATTGTTGAAGCGAAGTAGATGTTGACACTAGCAAGGGCTAATCCAACACCAATTGCAAAAGCATCAATACTAGTTGAAATAGCCGTAAGGACTAATATTAGAAATGATTTTGAGGAGAGGGGTTTTTGGTCGTCATTTTCATCGTTTTCTTCTTTAAAACTATGATAAATCATATTAAGACCTAACAAAAGCATGACGGCAAAAATGATCCAATGATCCCAGTTTTCAATATATTGAAGTGCAATATAGCCAATAAACCAGCCTAGTATAGGGGTAATAGCTTCGATAAAGCCAAATAAAACGCCTACTTTTAATGCACCGAAAAAGGGTGTTGATTTAAGCGAAACGCCACGACAAACCGCTACCGCAAATGCATCAGTCGACATGGCTAATGCTAATAATAAAATAGCCCAAAAACTCATGATATTTACTCTTGCTTCTAATGATTTTTATTTTAATTTTTATAATTTATTTTTTTGATATTAAAAATAGATAGTTAGCTATCTTTTTATCGCCTTTATTTTTATAAAATTCTGCTGTTTTTATTACATTATTTCGGCGGTTTGAATCATATTCAAAAAGTTGTTTGAACATAAGATCTGCCGTTTTTGTATCTCCATTTTGAATCGCACAATAACCATATTGCTCGTAGGTATCGGCTTTCCAGCGGTGTCGATCAAATTCTAGGCTTTTGCTAAATTGTTCTTTGGCTTCTTGATAACGATTCCTGCCACATAAAAAGGAGCCATAATGGACATGAAATAAGCCATTACCAGGTTGCATTAATGTAATACGTTTGTAGATCATTTCTGCTTCATTATATTCACCAACATGCTGATCAAACATTGCCATTGCCAGCATCACTTGTGGATTATTGGGTGAATACTCAGCGGCTAATTTTAGATTATAATGTGCAGCTTTAACATTATCCTCGGATTCATTGGCTTTAGCTAAGTAGCCTAAGCCCAATCGCATTCTAGCGAGTGCCGCTGCTTCAGGATCAAATTCTTCACGAGCATTTGTTTGACAGCCAGCTAGTATTAACATACTAATTAATGCAATTAATACGCTTTTCATCCACAACTCCTTTTTATTGTTGAATAAGGTTTTGTTTCTTATACAGTGTGCGTTTAGTACGATCAACCACTTCTCCAGCAAGTTGCCCGCAAGCCGCATCAATATCATCACCGCGTGTTTTACGAACAATAACCGTAAATCCATAACCCATTAATGTTTTCATAAAGCGATCAATTCGGGTATTTGAACAACGAGAATAAGGTGCTCCAGGGAATGGATTCCATGGAATTAAATTGATCTTACTAGGCACATTTTTTAAGAATTTTGCCAGTTCATGCGCATGTTCAACACTATCATTGATTTGATTGAGTAAAACATATTCAATTGTCACCTTACCGTGATTAGCATTTGATGTTGATAGATAACGTAAAATTGAATCACGTAGCATTGCCATATTATATTTTTGGTTGATTGGCATTATTTCACTTCGGATTTCATCATTTGGTGCATGAAGTGAAATAGCTAAAGCAACATCAATCATTCCTGCCAATTTATCTAATGCCGGTACTACGCCAGAGGTTGAAAGTGTGACACGTCTTTTTGATAAACCATAACCAAAATCATCTAACATGATTTCCATTGCTGGTGCAACGTTAGATAAATTAAGTAAAGGTTCACCCATACCCATCATAACAACATTCGTGATAGGCCGATCGGCTAATTTACCTGTGACACCAATCGCATTTGATGCTCGCCAAACCTGGCCAATAATTTCAGAAACAGTTAAATTGCGATTAAAACCTTGCTGAGCAGTTGAACAGAATTTACATTCAAGCGCACAGCCCACTTGTGATGATACGCACAAAGTTGCTCGATCACGTTCAGGGATATAAACCGATTCAATCATCTGATTATTACCCACATCTAACGCCCATTTAATGGTACCATCCGATGATCGCTGTTCAAGAGCAATTTTAGGTGCTTTAATTTCAGCTAATTTTTTTAGTTGTTCACGGAGCTTTTTGTTGATGTCGGTCATCAGATCAAAATCATCTATCCCAAAATGATAGATCCATTTCATCACTTGATCAGCTCTAAATGGTTTTTCCCCTAAGGAAATAAAAAACTCTCTTAACTGCTGTCTAGTGAAGTTAAGTAAGTTAATTTTTTCGTTGGTTGGATTTGTGGTGTTTTGATTGGTTGTCACATCTGAACAATCGCCAGACGATTTTTGTGTAGCTGGTGTTAACATATTGCCTCGTTTTTACACATTATGGCTATTTCAATTTTTAGGGAAAGGATTATACTGTTTTTCACCTTGTCTGGCTAATATAATATTAATTACAATTTGAATGATGAAAAAAATAATAAAAACAATTGCCAATTTTACTCAAACTTTAACTCTACTTTTATGTTCAACATTTGCTATGGCACAATCAATTCCATTAAATAAACTTACAGGCCAATTTGATGAGAAAAAAGACAGCGATTTTATTGCTCTGGATTCAACAATATTACCAGTAAATAAAAAAGGCATGTATCTTCAAAAAGAGCCCACTCAGCAGCTAATTAAAGCTTATAACGATTTTAAAAAATCTTATCCAGATATTCCGTTTATAGTTGTGAGTGCAACACGTAATTACACGTATCAAAATGGCATTTGGCAACGTAAATGGGACGCCTTATTACCTAAGTTAAAAGTGCCACAAAAAATTGCCGAAGAAATCTTAAAATTATCTTCAATGCCTGGCACATCAAGGCATCATTGGGGAACAGATATTGATATTACCAGCGTGTCATCTGAATATTTTAAAAATGATAAAAAGGGTATTATTTTGTATCAATGGCTTCGTGAAAACTTACCAAAATATGGTTTTTGCCAGCCATTTAATGAAGGAAGAAAGGGTGGATATTTACCAGAAGAGTGGCACTGGTCTTATAAACCAATTGCAAAGCAATATATAGCTGAATATAAGGCGATACTTGAAACTAATCCACAAACAATTATGAAAAATTTGAATTTTACTGGTTATGATAAAATTACACTTGAAAGCCTTGTGAAAGAGTATGTTTTAACTGTTAATTCAGAATGTTATTAATGCTTTCGCCAATAAGGTAGTTTTATTGTTACCACTAAACCACCGCCATCTCGATTATTAGCTTGAATAGTACCGTTATGCATAATAACGGTCTTTCTTGCAATCGCCAAGCCTAGCCCATAGCCTTTACCTAATTGTGCTGATTGAATACGGACAAAAGGTTCAAAAATGCTTGATAATTTACTTGAATCTACACCAGGACCGCGATCTTTAACCTCTATTTGTAAATATTTTCCTGCTTCTTTTAACGATACTTCAACAGTCTGACCGGCTTTAGAGAAGCGGATAGCATTACGAATAATATTTTCAATCGCTCGTCGTATTTGTTCTGAATTACCTTTAACAATAGAATGTGAAATCGATGATATGCTAAATACTACTTCAATAGATTGATGATTTGCTTCATAGTTAGCATCATTAACAACAACACCAATTAACTCTTTTAAGTCAAAATATTCATCGGTTCGATTATTCATTTCTGCGCGTGAATAATTCAAAATTTCACCTATTAATTGATCTAGGCGTTCCGACTCTAACTCAATCCTAGCTAATGAAGTATCTATGTTTTGTTTATTTTGCTGTGCAAGGCCGATGGCAAGCTGCAAACGGGCCAGTGGTGTTCTAAGTTCGTGTGAAACATCATGAAGTAGTGCTTGGCGATCAGAAATTAAGATATTGAGCTGTTCAACCATCATGTCAAAATCTTTACCTAATTCGCTAAGCTCATCACGACGAGGTTTTAATTTTTTGAATAGGCGGACAGAAAGATCGCCTTGAGAAACTCTAAAAAACCCTTGCCTTAATAACTTCATTGGTCTGGTTAAGTTCCATGCTAAAAAAAGGCTGAATACTAACCCAACACATATCCCCATTAGTACAATGGGAGTTGGCATATTGAATAAAGTTTTCCTATTATTGCTATGATCTGTTTTATCGTCTTTAAATGATACCGAGTAAAGTGTTCCGTCTGGCGCAACCGCCATCCTTTGATATAAATAACTGGTTGATTCTAATTCATCTGTGATGATATTGACTTGATCATTTTGAGGAGAGACCAATTTTATCGACAATAAAACTCGCTCACGTTCGGGGAGATGTGCGATAAAATTGAGAGTCTCATCTTCACCAGCAACATGTAGTAATTGTGCAATCATATCCACTTTAGTTGGCATATGATTTAAGAATCGTTGATTTTTATTCTCTATATAATAAGAGAAAGCAATCCAAGTTAATTGGAAAGTAAGATAAAAGATTATCCAAAAGATAATCAGAATTTTCCAAAATAATCGACGATTCATGTCAAACCTACATTAACGAATACGGTAACCAACGGCTCTTATCGTTTCAATGGTTACATCATTTTGTGCGACTTGATGTAATTTTTGGCGAATATTACTGATATGGACATCTACACTACGGTCATAAAGCTCTCGTGCACGACCAAGCCCAATTTCAGATAATTCTTCTTTAGTTACCACTCGCTCACTATGTTTCACAAGTAAAACTAATAAGTTAAATTCGGTAGACGTTAAATCAATAGGTTGACCATTCCAAGTGCATAATCGCTGAGGAATATCTAAGGTTAAACCATTAAAGTGATATTTTTTATCATCGACTAATTCAACCGAACGTTCATCAAAACGACGTAAAACCGCTCGTAATCTAGCTAATAATTCACGTGGATAACATGGTTTTGGAATGTAATCATCAGCACCTAATTCTAACCCTAACACGCGATCAATATTATCACCTTTAGCCGTTAGCATAATTACTGGCATATTACATTGTTGACGAATGCTTTTTAGGACATCAATTCCATTAATATCAGGTAACATTACATCTAAAATTGCCACACGGTATTTACCTGAAAGCGCTTCATCAATACCATCTTTACCCAAATAAACACTTTTAATATTAAAACCTTCATTGGTTAAATATTCGCTAAGCATTTGTGATAATTCTACATCATCATCAATTAATAAAATATTTATCATACGTCGCCATTATTATTTAATTTTAGATAGTTACATTATTGCAATAATAAAAAAAAAGTCAGGTGGATTTACTAAAATATTACATATTTTGAACTATTCCTGATTAATTTATTTACTATGCAACTAAGTATAGAAATTTAGATTTACTCTATTTTTATAGTGTATATTTCAATCAAAAAACGATTGAATATGGAACTGTTAGTAGTGATGTAATTTATTAATAAAAGCTATGTTTCATTAATATTTTTTAACTAACTTGTTATGTAATATGTGAGCAGTACATTCAGTTTTCAAGTTAAATAGAATAAAATAGTCGCATTATTTATAAATTGAAGGTTTCAGTACTTATTGTTAGCTATATGGAGATAATAAATGGAACTAACTTGGCAACAATTAATTCAATTGGTGAAACACGAAGTTTTACCGGCTCTTGGTTGTACTGAGCCTATCTCGCTTGCTTTGGCTGCTGCTGTTGCAGCTAAATATATTGATAAAAATAATATTAATCGTATTGAGGCTTTTGTTTCGCCAAATTTAATGAAAAACGGCATGGGTGTTACTGTCCCAGGTACCGGTATGGTTGGATTACCTATTGCCGCAGCAATTGGGGCAATAGGTGGCGATGCTCAAGCTGGCCTTGAAGTATTAAAAAATATTAAACCAAAACAAATTAATCAGGCTAAAACGTTAATTAGTGAACATAAAGTTAATGTACAAATTGCTGATAATAATACTGCTATTTATTCTGAAGCCAATATTTATACGAATACCGATCATGTTAGGGTATGCATCGAAAACTCACATACTAACGTAATTTTGATCGAAAAAAATGGTGAAACTATTTTCAAAGCAGATAAAAGAACACAAGGTGAATCTAAACAAGAGTCGATCATAAACCATATGTCAGTCAAACAGATATATGAGTTTGCAACGCAAGCTAATTTTGATGATATCGAATTTATTTTACATTCGGCAGAATTAAACAATGCTTTATCACAAGAAGGATTAAGGCGAGAATATGGTTTAAGTATTGCTGCAACATTGTATGAACAAACAAAAACAGGATTGTTAGCAGATGACTTGCTGTCCAAAGTGATGATTCGCACCGCAGCAGCATCTGATGCACGAATGGGTGGTGCGACTTTACCTGCAATGAGTAACTCCGGATCGGGTAATCAGGGGATAACAGCAACTATGCCGGTAGTTGTTGTCGCCGATTATTTAAATGCGACGCCAGAGCAATTAGCTAGAGCATTAATTTTATCTCATACTATTGCGATCTATATACATAGCAAATTCCCACCTTTATCAGCACTTTGTGCAGCATCAACGGCTGCAATGGGAGCTGCTGCTGGTATGGCATGGTTGCTTGGAAAAGAGCAATATGAGCCAGTAGATATGGCAATATGCAATATGGTTGGTGATTTGTCAGGAATAATATGTGATGGTGCATCAAATAGTTGTGCAATGAAAGTGTCAACATCGGTTTCATCTGGATTTAAGGCTGTATTGATGGCTTTAAATAGGATTCGAGTAACCGGTAATGAAGGCATTGTTTGTGATAGTGTTGAAACGACCATTAATAATCTAGGGGCGATTGCAAGTAATAGTATGAAAGCATTGGATACTCAGATAATTGATATTATGTCGCATAAAGTTTAATGTTATCCCTGATGGTAAAAGAATAGACTTTAAGCGCTTTTAATATAACCAATTAGCATTATTTTTAAAAAATATACTGGACAATATTATTTTTTATGCGTAATATTTCGTCCTACTTCATATGGTGGCTATAGCTCAGTTGGTAGAGCCCTGGATTGTGATTCCAGTTGTCGTGGGTTCGAATCCCATTAGCCACCCCATTTATGCAAAGTATGAAACATCTAACGGCGAGTAGCGCAGCTTGGTAGCGCAACTGGTTTGGGACCAGTGGGTCGGAGGTTCGAATCCTCTCTCGCCGACCAATTTATATAAAAAAGCCTGCTCATTGAGTAGGCTTTTTTATTATCCGCTTTATCGCTTGTATTCTCAGCAATAGCATATAAACAGTTGCTTTATAGTGTTTATTTAACACATTATCTGCTGCTATTTTACCCCACTGTCAACCCTAATTAATATTCATTTAATTGATTTTATTGTATTTCTCATAAAATTTGTGATCTCCCTTACACTTTTGGTACTTAAAATTGACAGCATGTATTTTTTTATCTATTTTTTGAACTATATTATGTGATTTAAGATATATCTGTGAATTAAAAAAGCCCAGTAATGGAGAGTGATCTTTGGAATACCGAGATATTGCGTCTAAAACCGATGTAGAAGAACAAATAAGAGCAAATCCTAAAATTATTACGGAAAAATCGACTGAGCGAGGACTTGCCGAATTTTTTAAGGTAAGCCGAACAACCGTCAGGAAAGCCTTGCATGATTTAGCTATGGAAAGTTATATGTTTCAAGCAGATAACTATAGCCCGGAACACAATGTTTTTGAAATCAATATGCTAAAAATGTCTTCGTTTAGTGAAGAGATCCAAAAAGAAGAAAATGTTCAAATTGAAATAAAAGTATTGTCCAATCAAATTATAAAGATGCCTGCACAATTGCGTACCTTTTTCGGATCTAACCAGCAACTAATTAGAATTATCAGACAACGTCTCTTGGGGAAAATACCGCTTTCTTATGAAATCAATTATCTCCCTTCAGAAAAATTTACCGATTTAGAAAAACAGGACTTAAATAACATTTCGCTCTATGAATACCTTAAAGAGCATTATCATTTTACACCAAGCCATGGACGGGAAGAGATCACCTACGAAGCGGCGACCGAAGATAAAGCAGAGTATTTAGCTATTGCCGAAGGAACACCTATCTATAAAGTATCAAGTTATAGTTACGATAATAATTTTCAACCATTTGAATATACTGAACAATATTTGATTGGTAACCGATTTCGGTATCACTTATCGGCCAAAAATATCTTCAATTATGAGGAAAAACATAAATGAAGCTATTTGAAAAAATTGCCGCTCAATTACTCGAGCAGATAAATACCGGACGATATGGCGTTGGTGCTGAGTTACCACCCGAAGGGCAATTGCAAAAAGATTATAATGTAAGTCGAACAACTGTCCGTAAAGCAATAGATCGATTAGTTGATCAAAATATGGTGGTTAGGAAAAAAGGAGTTGGTCTGTTTGTTGCGCCAACGCTCTCGACCCAAAATATTTTAGAGATGACAGGTATCATAAAACCATACATCTACCCCAATCACAAAAAAGTAATCAAAGAAGCTTACTTAAGACAAGCAGGTGCATATTACAGTCAATTACTAAAAATAAAACCGGCTGAACTGATCTATTACATTAGCTTCCTTGAAGTGGCAAAAAACAGTATTACGAAAGAGATTTTTGTCCTGCCATTAAATAACTTTCCCGATTTTCAAATTTCAATTATCAAAGTGTTATCTGCGCTCGAAATCATCAATTCAGGCAAGAAAAAAGTCGATAAATTAGAACAAGATTTGCAACTGATTGTGGCCAACTCCGAGCTCGCTAAACAACTTCGAATCCAGATTAACGACCCATTATTTAAAATTTCTAATCACTATTTTGATACTAATAGCGAACCGATTGCTCTCGAGTATAAGTTTGCTAGTAATACCAAATATGTGGTCGATTTCACTTAGGAGGTACGCCAATGATTAAATTGTTACGCGTTGATCATCGCTTATTGCATGGTCAAGTTGTTGTTTCATGGTTCGAAAGTATGGATGCAAACACGATTTTAGTTGCTAATGATGTTGTAGCCAACGACGAACTACGTAAATCTGCGATTCGTTTGGCTAAGCCAGAGCATGCAAAATTAGTGATGAAATCAATTGATGACAGTATTGAGGCGATAAACTCAGGCGCAACTGATAAATATCAAATGCTGATAGTCGTTGAATCAGTAGCAGATGCTGAAAAATTAATCCGTGGCACGCAAGGCAAAATAACCAGCCTTAATTTAGGTGGTACTAAACCACGTGAAGGCACAAAAAACTACTCTAAAACCATCAATTTAACCGATCTTGAAGCAGATTTACTGACCAAATTGCAACAAGACGGTATTGATATCTACATTCAGCAAATTCCAAGTGAATCAAAGCAGAAATTTGAGAAATAGTTGAGAGGTACAAAATGAGTATCGAATTAACCGCATTACTGTTAGCTTTGATTGCGATGTTAGCAAATGGTGAATACTTTTTAGGTTCATCAATGTTATCCAGACCGTTAGTGACTTGTACCTTAGCAGGTTTAGTCATGGGTGATATCACACAAGGCATTATAATTGGGGCAACGTTAGAATTAGCGTTTGTCGGATCGTTTTCAATCGGTGCATCCATTCCACCGGAAATCATTTCCGGCAGTGTTTTAGGTACCGCTTTTGCCATTGGCGCTGGGAAAAGTACCGAAATCGCCTTAGCACTGGGCATTCCAATTGCATCACTGGTTTTATTAGTCAAAAATTTATGTTTTCTTTTTATTCTTCCTTACTTTGTTCACAAAGCCGATAAATACGCCAGCGAAGGCAACGGCAAAGGTATGGATCGAATGAACATACTCGGTGGTTTCTTTTCAATCAATCTGCCAATTGGTTTAGTGGTTGGATTCTCCTACTTATTCGGTAGTTCAGCGGTCAATGGCTTATTAGAAATGATTCCTCGCTTTATTATCGATGGTTTAGGTATTGCCACCGCTTATTACCGGCGTTCGGTTTTGCTATGTTAATGAAAATTATGATTAAAAAAACCAATGTCACCTTTTTTGTTCTTGGCTTTGCTTTAGCCGTTTATATGAAAGTGCCTGTTACTGGCGTGGCCATTTTTGGTGCCTGCCTAGCACTTATTTTGACCGGTTACTCCTCATTTAATGGAAAAAAAGGCGTAACAGAGCAAGACAGTCAGAAGCTAACAACTGGCAACGTTTTAGGTGCACAGGAGATCGATTATGAAAACGAAGAATTCTAAATTAATAACCAATAAAGAATTAACCCGAACTTTTTGGCGCTCTTTCACCGCTGAATGGTCATGGAATTATGAACGGCAAATGAACTTAGGCTATGCCTATGCCATGCGCCCGGCTTTAGATAAAATTTATAGTGATAATCAAGTTGACCTTACCGATGCCTATCAACGCCACTTAGAATTTTATAATGTTACCCCTTGGCTAATTACTTTCCCTTTAGGCATCTGTATTGCTATGGAAGAACAGAATGCCACCGATAGTGAATTTGATAAAAGTTCGATTAATGATGTCAAAATTGCGTTAATGGGGCCGTTGAGTGGTTTAGGTGACTCTTTTTTCTGGGGGACATTACGTGTTATTGCCACCGGCATTGGCACCTCTTTAGCGCTGGAAGGCAATATTTTAGGTCCATTGTTATTCCTGCTTATCTTTAATGTGCCGGCGATTTTAGCACGATATTTTGGCTTATTAATTGGCTATAACATTGGCGCTTCCTTTATTGAAAAAGTGCAAAAAACGGGCTTAATGGATAAATTGTCCTATGGTGCTTCAGTACTCGGGCTCTGTGTGGTCGGGGCAATGGTTGCCACCATGGTGACACTCAATATGCCATTGAAAATAGGTACCGGTGATGATTCGGCATCCTTACAAGATATTTTTGACGGCATTGTGCCACAGATCCTACCGTTACTCTTTACGCTATTTATGTTTGTATTGGTGAGAAAAGGCGTTAAAGCACATTGGATCCTTCTACTTATCGCCGCCATTGGTATTTTCGGTGCCTGGACTGGGCTATTAGGAAGTTGAGGAATTAACAATGAAAAGTATTGCTGATTATGTCGCATTAGAGCCGAAATATTATCAAGCTGTTTTAGATAATTATAAGACGTTATTTGCCGATCATATCGATTTAAGTCAAATAAGACAGCTTAATGCCATTGTCATTTTCGCCACTGGCTCCAGTGCTAATGCTGCTTATGGTGCAAGACCAATAATGAGCGAACTGTTGAAGATTCCTGTCTATATTGAAGATCCTTCAATGGCGGCCAATTACCTGCACTATAACGATCCAAATACACTCTATTTTGCCATTTCACAAGGTGGAGAGAGTTATTCAACCATTTATTTAGTTGAGGAATTTATTCACCATAACAAGACGATATATAGCCTGACCAGCAATCCACAAAGTCCTTTGTATCAAGTTAGCAATCACGTTTTATCTATGGGGATGCCGATTGAAGAAATGCCTTATGTCAGTGCCGGTTATAGTATCACTATTTTAGATTTGATCTTAATTAGCCTCATTATTGGGCAAAAAACCGAAACCATTAATCAAGCCAAATTTGATGACTATATGAATCAGATTAAAACGATTACCCAATTATTACCACAAGTCATTGAGCGTTCACAAGCTTGGGTTAATCGCCTTGAAGATCAATATACTCTAGCTCAACGGGTAATATTGATCGGTTACGGTGCTACCTACGGAGTTGCAAGGGAAGGAGAAACTAAATTTACCGAAACCGTACGCAACACTGCGTTGGGTAAAGAGCTCGAAGAGTATATGCATGGCCCTTATCTGGGTTTGCATAGCGATGATCAAATCATTTTTATTGAACCGCAAGGAAGACTGGCGCAAAGAGCCGATTCCTTAAAAAAATTCTTAAATCAGTATGTGAAAAATGTTGTAACAATTTATGCACATCAACAAGGCAACCGAACACAAAATGACTTATGTCTAGGTATCAGTTGTGATGAGCGATTAACTTCGCTGTTTATGACAATTCCTATTCACTTACTTAGCTATCAAGTATCACAGTTAAAAGGTCACAATCTGGAAAAATCAACATATCCGGAATTTGATGAAATTACTAAATCTAAAATTAAGAGGATTAGAGCATGAGAAAATACGATGAAAAAAAAGAACTCGACAGCATGAATGGCGCATTAGCACTTCGTCCACAAATCAATGAATTTATCGATAAAATTCACTCCCGTGGTTACAGTAATGTGTGCTGGTTAGGTATTGGCGGAACTTACGCTTCATCGATGCAAGCAGTTGTCCATATGAAAGAAAAATCAGCCATTGAAACCTTTATTCAACATGCAGCGGAATATCTGGTTACCGGCAATAAGCGTATAACCAAAGACACCTTAATTATCATCTCATCTGTTACAGGCTCAACCCAAGAGGTCGTTGAGGCTATTAATAAAATTCAACAAGATGTGGGTGCAACAGTTTTAGCCTTTTTAGATAAAGCCGATTCACCATTAGGTAAAATGGCGCACCATGTGATTTCTTACCCAATGAATGAGCAATTGAAATTCTTTATGGCCGCTGATCGCTTAATGTATTTGGCGGGCGAATACCCTGATTATGATGAATTTTATCAACAAATGGATCAACATTTTGCTAAAAATATCGTCGAAGTGGCGAAAAAAGCTGATGCATTCGGGCAAGAAGTCGCATTGAAACATCATAACGATGCTATGCACTATTTTGTCGGCGCTGGCAACCAATGGGGTGCAACTTATTCTCATGCGATGTGCTACTGGGAAGAGCAACACTGGCTACGTTCAAAATCGATCGAGTCTGCTGAATTTTTCCATGGCACATTAGAAGTGATTGACCGTGATACAGCTGTAACTGTTTATGTTGGTGAAGATAGTCAACGTCCATTAAGTGAAAGAGTGGCAAAATTCTTACCACAAATTTGTGGTAACTACACCATTATTGATACCAAAGACTATCCATTACCGGGTATATCAGAAAAATATCGTGGTCATTTATCACCGTTTGTGTTTAGAACGATAAATAACCGAATTGATGCTTACGTTGAACACTTAAATCGGCACCCAATGACTATTCGTCGCTACTATCGTTGCTTGGATTATTAAGGAGAGCAACAATGGTTGCGGTATTAATCAGTACTCATGGACCTACTGCTCAAAGTCTGATCGTAAGTGCCGAGATGATTTGTGGTAAACAAACCTTATGTGAAGCAGTGCCCTTTTTAATGGGGCAATCGTTAGATGAGTTTCAACAGCAGATTGAAAATCATTTAGCAAGCTTTGCTCAACAAGGTGAGGCAATATTGTGTTTGGTGGATTTAAAAGGCGGAACCCCTTTTAACACACTAACCAGATTAATGGCCAATTATCCAAATCTAGAAATTGTTACTGGGGTGAATATACCCATGTTATTGGCAACATTTATGCTAAGAACACAAATGGCGTTAGATGATTTACTATCAGAACTAATGCAAACAGCTCAACAAAGTATTGAGCACTATAATATGGTGTCAATGACGTCATCAATAATAGAAGATGAAGAGTTTTAAGCTGGTCAGATAAATAATCAATTAATTAATTTAACTTTAATAAGGCAAATATATTTTTAACTCAAATAAAATTATATTTGCTTTTATTCATTACTAGTTATACCTTTTTATCTAAGCCTTGAATTATATATAGAATTAATAGGTAGGTAAATTTGACTATATTAAAAGAGAAAACATTTATCATAATATTGATTCTCTTGTTAAGTAGTATTTGTTGCTGTTGTACAACTAATAATGAATTAACGTTAAAAAAAATCGAAGCGAACGATAAATACCGTTGGATGGAAAATCAGCCACAGTTAATCAGTAATTGGTTATTATCTGAGTCTGAACGAACCGTCAACATACTAGATGCATTACCATGGTCAAAAACTGTCAGTAAACGATTTAATCAATTAACTGATTTTGGTTCTGAACCTAGAATTTCTGATATTCAATATGTAGGCGATAATTGTTTTTATTTCAAACAAACAGCAGATTATCCGTATAATCGCCTTTTTGTTAGAGATCGCTACAATAATGAAAAATTGTTGATAGACCCTCCTATTGGTTATGGTATATATGATTTTTATCCGTCACGTGATGGGCAATATATTGCTTATAGCATTTATGAAAATGGTGCTGAGATATCATCAATAAAAATTATCAATGTAAAAACTAAATCACATCTTAATGATCATATAACTGGCATATCGGATCCAAGCATTATTTGGTCAAATGATAATTTATCTTTTTTTTATAAAAGAAATGATAAATATCAACAAAATAGCCCAAAATCGGGCACGGAAGAGTTATATTTGCACCATCTAAATACTAAGACAAAAGATGATGTCTTAATCTTTAGTAAAAATCAAATAACTGGTTATGACCCCGTTACCGATCAAAATATAGCCTTATCTTTTTCTAGTAATTGGGCTATTGCGTCTATCTCATCTTCTATATCTGGTTATAGTATCGATTTATACCTTACACATTATGATAATCTTAATAATACTAAAGTTCATTGGCAAAAAATCATCGATAGAAAACAAAAAGTTACCAATTTTATTCTAAAAGATGATTGGTTATATTTAGCTAAATACAATGTGTTGTCTGGTTATACTATTTCGCGCGTGAATTTGAATAAGAATAGCCAATTAGAAGAAAAAATTATGGAATGGCAAAATGGAGATTTGACCCAATTTGCAGCAAGTAAAGATGCTATTTACTTAGCTTATCATGAGTCAGAAACACCTAAGTTTGTTGCTATTCCTTTTACTGACCCTCATTATGTTAAATCGATTTCTCTTGCAAATAATGAAGAAATAACAGCCATTTTTAGTGATACTGATCGCAAAGAAATATTATTTACTGCTCAAAATTGGACTGTTCCCCCGAAAATATTTACCTATAACCCCGATAATGGATCAATTCAAGATTCAAAAATGATTAATCCCAGTGCTTTTTCGTTTGCAAACTATGAGGCTGAACAACAATGGGTAAAATCAAACGATGGAACACTTGTTCCTATGACGATTATTCATCCTAAAGGGATCAAATATGATGGTACTGCTCCTACATGGTTAACTACCTATGGTGCATATGGTGTAAGTCAGCGCGCTTTTTTTGATGCTACACGTTTAATTTGGCTTGAAAGAGGTGGAATAATTGCAATTGCTCACGTTCGAGGAGGTGGAGAATTAGGCGAAGATTGGCATATTGGCGGTAGCTTAGCTAATAAACAAAACTCAGTTGATGACTTTATAACATGCGCACAATATTTAATTAATCATAATATTACTCAACCATCTAAGCTAGTTATCAGCGGTGAGAGTGCTGGTGGTATTATAATTGGAATGGCATTAGCTAAACATCCTGAACTTTTTGCTGCGGCATCTATTAATGTGGGTATGTTAAATATGAGTCGATTAGATAAAATCGCCATTGGTAAAGCAAACTTTGCTGAGTTTGGCTCGCCATTAAACTTAAAACAGTTAAAGGATTTATCTAAAATAGATGCTTATTTAAATTTAAAAGATTATGTTACGTATCCACCGGTTATGATTTCGGTAGGTTTGAAAGATGAACGTGTAGCACCATGGCAAAGTGCTAAATTTATCGCTCGTCTTAATGAGATAAACCATACCCAAAAACAGCAGGTATTAGTTGTAGCAGATCAATATGAAGGGCATTTTTTTGATAATTTTCTAAATACAGTCGAGTTTTTTATTTGGAAAACCACGCCAACACCATAATTAAAAAATAGTTAATATTAGAGTTAATATTATTTATGACAATCCTCATCATCAAATAAGTCATTTGGGTGTACTTATCATCGTGAAAAATTATCTGGAAAAGGAATATCAATAAAAACTAGCCAGCAATTTAAATAACGATAGTTTTATATAATTCGCTATTATCTTTTAATACTCTTAAAAAATAATTCTTATCTCACTTGTTTTATGGTGATATTTTGTTTTAATAGTCAATAAAGATTTCTTTATATAACATCTACCGTTGGAAATAAAATATGAAAAATGTTGGTTTTGTTGGTTGGCGTGGAATGGTTGGTTCCGTCCTTATGCAACGTATGGTTGAAGAGCATGATTTTGATTATATCAATCCTGTGTTCTTTTCTACTTCTCAAGCTGGTCAAGCTGCCCCTACCTTTGGTGGTAAAACAGGAACATTACAAAGTGCCGATAATATTGATGCTTTGAAAGCATTAGATATTATAGTGACTTGCCAAGGTGGTGATTATACTTCTGAAATTTATAAAAAATTGCGTGCAACTGGCTGGCAAGGTTACTGGATTGATGCGGCATCAACATTGAGAATGGAAGATGAAGCAATCATTGTTCTTGATCCAGTCAATAAAGTTAATATTCATGCAGCTTTAGATAGAGGTATCAAAACCTTTGTTGGTGGTAACTGTACCGTAAGTTTAATGTTAATGTCGCTTGGTGGATTGTTTGCTGAAAACTTAGTTGATTGGGTATCGGTATCAACTTATCAAGCTGCTTCAGGTGGCGGTGCGCGTCATATGCGTGAATTGCTTACCCAAATGGGCATGTTAAACGCCGAAGTAGCTAAAGAGCTACAAGACCCTAATTCTTCGATCTTAGATATTGAACGGAAAGTGACGCAAAAAATGCGTGATGGTAGTTTACCAACAGATAATTTTGGTGTGCCATTAGCGGGTAGTTTAATCCCTTGGATTGATAAAGCCCTTGATAATGGTCAAAGTAAAGAAGAATGGAAAGGCCAGGCTGAAACGAATAAGATTTTAGGTACTAGCCAAATTATTCCTGTTGATGGACTTTGTGTACGTATTGGAGCATTACGTTGTCATAGTCAATCATTTACCATCAAACTCAAAAAAGACATCAGTGTGCCAGAAGTTGAAAAATTACTTGCTGCGCATAACGATTGGGTAAAAGTTATCCCTAATGATCGTGATTTATCAATGCGTGAGCTAACTCCAGCAGCTGTTACTGGTACATTAACTACGCCAGTTGGACGTTTACGTAAACTTAATATGGGTAAAGACTATTTATCAGCCTTTACTGTTGGCGACCAGTTATTATGGGGAGCTGCCGAACCATTAAGAAGAATGCTTCGTATCTTAGCTTAATCAAAAAAAGCCCGGTAGCCGGGCTTTTTTTGTGATATATGCACATTATAATGTAATGTTGTTTTCTAACAATGTCATTAATAATGAACCATTAAATAACGCTTGTTGTATTAATGCAAATGCACCAATTGCCGAACGGTCATTAAGCGAGGAACAATTGATAGTAAGATTTTTTCTCAACTCTTCTAAACTTTGTGCGTTTAACGCGCTGTTTACCGCATTTAACAACACTTCTGATGATTTAGTTAATTCACCCGCTAACACAATTCGTTGTGGATTAAAAATATTCACCATCATAGCAACAGCACGACCAAGATTTTCACCAGCATCTTTGACTAACTTAATTGCCAGCTCATCGCCTTGATTCGCATATTTACAAATAGTGGAAATATTACAGTTATCTAAACTTAATTTAGTTGGATAACCTTGCTCAATCATCTGTTTAGCTCGAAACTCGATTGCTTTATTAACTACACGATTTTCCAAACAGCCAAAATTTCCACAATGGCAACGCTCTCCTAACGCATCGATTTGGATGTGTCCAACTTCACAAGCACTTTGATTATGGTTTGTTAATAGTTGCTGATTGACAATTACGCCGGATCCCACACCGCGATGTACACGAATCAAAATTGAGTCATCAACATCTTGAGTTGAGCCAAAATAACTTTCGGCTAGAGCTAAACTTTGAATATCATTGCCAATAAAAATCGAAATGTTAAATTTATTACGAAGAGCATCAGCTAGAGGCCAAGCTTTAACTTGAATATGAGGTGTATAACGAATAATCCCTCGAACAGAGTCAATCAAACCTGGTAATACCACTGATATAGCAACAAGATGTTTTATTTTTTTGCTATTTTGCTCTATGAACTGTTCAATTAATGCAATTAAATATTCTTCAGCTGATTCTTGGGTAAACGAGGTTAATGGATAAACTTCAGATACTAAACAGTTAGCACCAAGATCATATAGTTCAATGGTAACATGGGAACGACTTAATTGAATGGCAATGGTCTGATAGTAACCAAATTTTGCTTGTATTGACACAGCCGGACGCCCACCAGTTGATTGCTGTGCATCAACTTCTTTGATTAAATTTTTTTTAATAAGTTGGCGAGTAATTTTGGTTATACTGGCTGGTGCTAATTGACTAATTTCGGCGAGTTGTATCCGTGAAACTGGGGCTTGCTGAACAATCAAACGGTAAATCATAGCGTAATTTAATTGTTTGATTAGCTCAGCATTGCCAACTAGGTGTAGATAATTAAAGGTCATATTTTATCTCAATATTTTCATTAACTATCTAACATTCTAGCGGGTCATTACTCCATTAACAACCGTTTTCACGTTTGAAAAATCACGATTAAAAATAACTAAGTTCGCAATTTTACTTTCACTAATTGTACCAAGTTGTTTATCAACACCAATTGCTTTTGCAGGATAAAGCGTTGCCATTCTTAGCGCTTCATCTAAAGCAATACCAACATATTCAACTGCATTTTTAACTGCTTCAATCATAGTTAATGCTGAACCACCTAAAGTGCCATTTTCATCAACACAACGGCCATCTTTATAATAGATAGTTTTATCAGCAAATACGCCAGAGGTTAGATTAGACCCTGCTAATAACATAGCATCGGTAATCAAAATTAAATGATCTTGTTTAATTTTATGACTATTACGAATATTAGCCCAACTTACGTGTTGACCATCAGCAATAATACCGACATAAACTTCGGGTTCATCATAAATTGCGCCAACAATACCGGGCTCTCGTCCAGTGATATAAGGCATTGCATTAAATAGATGCGTTCCTAAACGGATACCAGCATTAAAACCACGACGACAATCTTCATAATGACCGTTAGAATGACCGACAGAAACATGAATACCAGCATCAGCTAATTGCTTAATATAGTGAGATTCAACTTTTTCTGGGGCTAACGTAATGATTTTTATGACATCAGCATTTTCACAAAGGAAGTCGATCATTTTTTGTGAAGGTTGGCGGATGTAATTTACATTATGAATACCCTTCTTTTCTGGGTTAATGTAAGGGCCTTCAAGATGCAAACCTAATGCCTGATTTGGATGTTTAGCCAAATACTCACGCATAACGTTTACTGCTTTAATCATAAATTCATCAGTTGATGTGATTAAAGTTGGTAAATAGCTTGTACAACCATAAACTAGGTTAGTTTTTTGCATTTTTTCTAATGTCTCGACACTTAACGCATCGAGGGTCTCATTAAATTGTACACCACCACAACCATTGACTTGAATATCAATAAGACCCGGTGCAACAATGGCACTTTGTAAATCTTCAGTAGTGATATTAGCTGGTAGTTCTTCTTGTTTACAAACTTTGGCGATCTTATCGCCGTCAATAATAACGGCGTGATTTTCAAGAATTTCATAACCAGTGTAAATACGACAATTTGTTAATGCGTACATTGAGTTATCCTTTATAAAACGGTCACTTTAAGGTTATCAGCTTCCATTTGTTTAAAATATTTTAGTGTTTTCACTTTAAGATCATCAGTACTTGGCTCATCACAAACAATAATTGATGCTGGATGCATTTGTAATGCCGTAACTGTCCATAAATGATTAACGCATCCTTCAACACCGGCTTGTAAAGCTAAACTTTTGTTGTGTCCACAAACTAATAAGATCACTTCCTGTGCATCCATTAATGTTGCAACACCGATCGTTAACGCATGTTTTGGAACTTGTTTGATATCATTATCAAAGAAGCGTGAGTTAGCGATAATTGTGTCTTCAGTCAAAGTTTTAATTCGAGTTCTTGAACAAAGTGAAGAACCTGGTTCGTTAAATGCAATATGCCCATCTTGACCAACACCACCAACGAAAATATTGATTTTACCGTAAGATTTAATCTTTTCTTCATATTCGCGGCATTCTTGATCGATATCTGGTGCATTACCATTTAATATATGGATATTGTTTTTATCAATATCAATATGGTTGAAGAAATTTTCATACATGAAAGTGTGATAACTTTGAGGGTGATCTTCTGGAAGACCGACATACTCATCCATATTAAAGGTAACAACGTGTTTAAAACTGACTTTACCTGCTTGATATTGTTTGATGAGTTGTTGATACATAACTAGCGGAGAACTACCTGTAGGTAAACCTAATAAAAACGGACGTTCCGCTGTCGGTTTAAATTGATTAATTTTGTTAACAATGCGCTGTGCTACCCAAGCGCCGACTTCTTGCGCATTTACTAAAGGAATAAGTCTCATAAGATACAGCCTCTTCTGATATAATTAAATAAAATCTTTTTTTTTAACGTAAAATATGTTGAGCATATTCTACTATATTAAACTAATTAATCAAAAATAAATCGTGATATAAATCACAAAAAGCAAACATTTAATTTGCGAAGTAAAATAATATAATGTGAAATATAGTTGACTTACTTACATTTACTTAAAGATGTGAAATTTCATTATTTTTTAAGTAACCCAAAATAATAATATGAGGTAAAACTTATGGGAATTTTAGCTTATTTACAACGCATTGGGCGTTCATTAATGGTGCCGGTGGCAGTATTACCTGCAGCGGCAATATTGCTTGGTATAGGTTACTGGATTGATCCAAATGGCTGGGGACAAAATAGTATTATTGCTGCCTTTTTAATAAAATCTGGTGGTGCAATTATTGAAAACATGCCAATCCTATTTGCTATAGGTGTTGCTTATGGTATGTCTAAAGATAAAGATGGTGCAGCTGCATTATCTGGATTAGTCGGTTTTTTAGTTGTCACAACATTACTTTCACCAAGTTCTATTGCATTATTTAATGGTATTGATACTAGTGTTGATGGTTGGCAATCACAAATTTCCCCTGCATTTAAAAAAATTAATAATCAGTTTGTTGGTATTTTAGTTGGTATTATTGCAGCTGAATTATATAACCGATTCAGTTCTGTTGAATTACATAAAGCGTTAGCTTTTTTTAGTGGTAAACGGTTAGTTCCCATTATTGTTTCTATCGTTATGCTATTAGTTTCTGCTGTTTTATATTTTATATGGCCATCTATTTATGATGCATTAGTTGCTTTTGGTAAATACATTAAAGATTTAGGCTCTATTGGGGCGGGTATTTATGGCTTCTTTAACCGTTTGTTAATTCCGGTCGGCTTACACCACGCACTTAACTCGGTATTTTGGTTTGATGTGGCTGGCATCAATGATATACCAACTTTCCTTGGTGGACAAAAATCTATTGATGATGGATTAGCAACCATTGGTATTACCGGTCGCTATCAAGCAGGATTTTTCCCAATTATGATGTTTGGTTTACCGGGTGCAGCATTAGCCATGTATCATACAGCTAAAAAAGGCAATAAAGATAAAACCGCATCGATCATGTTAGCCGCTTCATTTGCAGCATTTTTCACTGGGGTTACTGAACCTTTAGAATTTGCTTTTATGTTTGTAGCACCTGTACTTTATGTGATCCATGCTATTTTAACTGGAATTTCACTATTTATCGCTGCAACCATGCAATGGATAGCTGGCTTTGGCTTTAGTGCAGGTTTAATCGATATGCTGTTATCCAGCCGCAATCCTTTGGCTGTACATTGGTATATGCTTATTCTTCAAGGTGTCGTATTTTTCTTTGTATATTATATTGTGTTCCGTTTTGTTATTGTTAAATTCAATCTTAAAACGCCGGGACGTGAAGACGATGTGACCGATACTTCAGCTGAAGAGAATGTACCAACTGTAGGTGATACTTCTAAGCTTGCTGAACAATATTTAGTTATCGTTGGTGGTAAAGAAAATCTAACTAATATTGATGCTTGTATCACACGTTTACGTTTGAATGTTCATGATTCAGATTTGGTTGATGAACAAGCAGCTAAAGCACTTGGTGCAATGGCAGTGATAAAACTAGGTAAAACTGGAGTTCAAATTGTTGTTGGGCAACAAGCTGAGAAGATTGCCGATAAAATGAAAAAATTAGTTTAATATCAATTTTATTAAATAAGTTTTATCAATATTCTCCTCGTGGTAGTAATGATAAAAGCCACGGGGATTTTTATTATCTTTGGCAAGCATAGATTTTGTTTATTGAATTATAAAAAAAGTTGAGGAGCGGGGTTTTTGAAGCTAATTAAAAGCGTAAAATAGTGTCTTGATCCGCAAGTAACTGATGAAACTGGGTAATTTCGATTTGTTGGTTAGGAATGTTGAGGGCAATCTGGCTTAAATTCCGCTCATCTAAAGCTGTTTTACAAACATAAACATCTTCAATGTCATAAAGTTCTAACATATTAAAGGTTGCTATGTAATCTCGCATTAAAATCTCTTCTGGATGTTGATTAGGTAACAGATGAAAAATACCATCGCCCATAAAAAAGACAGAAATATGATTAAATGTTGATAAGGCTAAAGCGGTATCCAATGCTTCTCGGCCTTTTGCATTGCCGTGTGGTGGAGTACTAATAATAATTGCTACGTTTTTCATCTAATCTACCTTTTTAAAATTGTAGAACTCGATCAGAACTTGCTACTGCCTCACTCAATTCACCAAGACCAGTTAGTTCAAAATGTTCAGCAAGGTTTTCTATACTAATTCCCCTTCTTTGTGCTGCTGCCACGCAAACCTTCAGCTTTAAAGCGTTTTGTTTTGCTAAGTTTTGCCATGCTTTGACGAGATCAAATTCATCATTGGCCGGATCAGTAAAATGATTAGCGTTATAGACACCGTCAGCATAAAAAAAGATGTTATTGATTGAATGATTTGTATTTGAAGATAATGTTTGAGCAAATTGATAAGCACAATAAGCAGATTGGGTCCCATAAGCAGGACCCATAATAACCAGCGTGTAACTTAATGGTTTCATCAAATTAGTTTGGTGCTTGTACTGGCTGAGCAGTTGGAATAGCTTCTTCGTTATTATCTTTATCAATACCAAGCAATTCAACTTCAAAAACTAAAGTTGACGCAGGGGTAATATTGGCGTTGTTACCTTGGCTTGGCAAGCTTTTATCTTCATAAGCTAATTCTGGTGGAACAACTAATTTAATTTTACCGCCAACACCAATGAGTTGAATTCCTTCAGTCCAACCTTTGATTACACCGTTAAGTGGGAAGGTTGCTGGCTCATTTCGGTCATAAGAACTATCGAATTTACGACCATCAGTTAATGTACCAACATAGTGAACGATAACAGTATCATTGGCAGTTGGGTGAGCTCCAGTACCTTCTTGAATAACTTTATATAATAAACCTGATTTAGTTTTTATTACTCCAGGTTCTTTTGCAAATGCTTCACGGAATTTTTCACCAGCCGCGGTATTTTCAGTTTTTTGCTTTTCAAAACGCGCTTGGCTTTCTTCTTGGATACGTTTACCGAAAGCTTCTAGAATTGTGTTCACTTCTTCTTGATTAAGTTGTGAATTACCTTTCATGGTTTCATTAAATCCGCTGATTAGATATTCTTGGTCTGCTTTTACTTCATTTTGTTCTAAGTTTGATTTTAGGTAGTTAGCAAATGAAGAACCTAATGCATAAGACTCTTTTTGGGCTTCAGTGGTAATTTTTATTTTATTGTTTAGAGAATCAGCTTTATCATCGGTTTTAGCAGGTTCTGCTTTATTTCCTGCTGGCGCAGGTGCTGTTTCGGTAGCATTTGTCGTTGTAGTAGCAGGTGTTTTGTTTTCTTCGGTAGTTTTTTTATCATCACAACCTGCAAGTGCTAATACGATAGCACTACTTATCAATGTCATTTTAATAAATGATTTCATTTCACTCTCCAAGTTAAAAGATCTTTTAGCTAAATATTCACGGTATTATATATGATCTATTATAGGATAATATAACTTTTACGTATCTTTTATCTAATTAATTTATATAAAATTAGGCTTATTTGTTATTAAAAACCGTAAAAACACTTCAGAAAATCACTACAGCCTGTAAGTGTTAATATGATAATACTGCTTATTAATGTCAATTTAATAAATGATTTCATTTCACTCTCCAAGTTAAAAGATCATTTAGTTAAATACCAATCGTATTATATGATCTACTATAATACAAAATATTTTTTAAGCATCTTTTATATAAAATTAGGTTTATTTGTTATTGAAAACTGTAAAAATACACTGAAAAATCACTCCTTGAGTGAAAGTGGTATCCTCAGTTATAATAGATCCAATTTATAGTAAATATTGTATAAGGATAGCTATTTTGACTACCGAACTTAATACCCTTGATATTGAAGAAATCATAAGTTTACTGCCTCATCGTTACCCATTTTTAATGGTTGATCGTGTACTTAGTTATGAAAAAGGCAAAACATTAAAGGCCATTAAAAATGTTACTTTTAATGAACCATTCTTCCAAGGTCACTTTCCAAATAAACCGATTTTCCCTGGTGTACTAATTTTAGAAGCGATGGCGCAAGCGACTGGAATTTTAGCTTTTAAAAGTATTGAAGAGTTATCGCCAGGACAGCTTTATTATTTTGCTTCAATCGATAAAGCGCGTTTTAAACGTCCTGTAGTACCAGGTGACCAAATCGTACTTGATGTTGAATATATTAAAGAGCGTCGTGGTATTGCATTGTTCCATGGTGTTGCAACAGTTGATGGTAAACTGGTTTGTGAAGCCGAAATGATGTGTGCTCGTAAATAATATTGATTTTGAAATATCCCAAATGTATTAAGGAATTGCTATGGCAACGGAAATACACCCAAGTTCAGTAATAGAAAAGGGGGCAAAGATTGGTGATAACGTCAAAATCGGGCCTTTTTGTTATATTGGTGAACATGTTGAAATTGGTGATGGAACTTTTTTAAAATCACATGTTGTCGTTAATGGCCACACCAAAATTGGTCAAAATAATCAAATCTATCAATTTGCTTCAATCGGTGAAGTTAACCAAGATCTAAAATATCGTGGAGAACCAACTCGCACTGAAATTGGTGATCGTAATATGATTCGTGAAAGTGTGACGATTCATCGCGGCACTGTTCAAGGGGGGGAGTTAACGCGTATTGGTAGTGATAATTTATTCATGATTAATGCACACGTTGCTCATGATTGTATTATTGGTAATAATTGTATTTTAGCGAATAATGCAACGCTTGGCGGTCATGTGCAGTTAGACAATCATGTTATTATTGGTGGTATGACAGCTGTACATCAATTTTGTGTTATCGGATCTCACGTAATGGTTGGTGGTTGTTCTGGTGTTGCCCAAGATGTTCCTCCTTATGTTATTGCACAAGGCAATCATGCAACACCACATGGCGTTAACTATGAAGGATTGAAACGTAGAGGTTTTAGTAAAGAAGCACTACAAGCTATTCGTAATACTTACAAAATTCTTTATCGAAATGGGTTAACCCTTGACGATGCCAAAGTTGAAATTGAATCGTTAGCTAAACAGTACCCTGAAGTTCAACTGTTTACTGACTTTTTTGCTCGTTCGACTCGTGGCATTATTCGTTAATGACTGATAAAGCTTTAACTGTAGCACTTGTCGCTGGTGAAACATCTGGTGACATTTTAGGTGCAGGTTTAATTCGTTCTCTCAAAAAACACCATCCAAATATTCAATTTGTTGGAATTGCTGGACCACAAATGCAAGCTGAAGGCTGTAAAGCTTGGTATGAAATGGAAGAGCTGTCTGTGATGGGCATTGTCGAGGTATTAGGTCGATTACGTCGTATTTTAGCTATTCGTCGAGATATCACTAAACGTCTTATTGAACTAAAACCTGATATATTTATTGGTATTGATGCGCCTGATTTTAATCTATCATTAGAAGGTAAACTCAAACAAGCTGGTATTAAAACTATTCATTATGTGAGCCCATCAGTCTGGGCTTGGAAACAAAAGCGCGTGTTTAAGATTAAACGAAATACTAATCTTATCTTAGCTTTTCTTCCTTTTGAAAAAGCCTTTTACGATAAATTTGATGTTCCTTGTCGTTTTATTGGTCATAAAATGGCTGATGACATTCCTTTAGAACCAGATCAAACCGCAATGCGTCAACAATTAGGTATCCCGCTTGATTGCCAATGCTTAGCACTTTTACCTGGCAGCCGTCATGCTGAAGTGACGTTATTATCTGAGCCTTTTTTAAAGGCGGCTCAATTGCTACGTGACAAATTTCCTGATTTACATATTGTGGTTCCTTTAGCAAATGAGAAAAGGAGACAAGAGTTTGAGCGAATTAAAGCTGAAATCGCACCACAACTTAATGTGCAGTTATTAGATGGTCATGCTCGTGAAGCAATGATTGCCAGTAATGCGGCAATTTTAGCGTCTGGAACGGTTGCTCTTGAATGTATGTTAGCTAAATGCCCAATGGTTGTCGGTTACAAAATGAAAGCTTTTACGTTTTGGTTGGCTAAAAAGTTAATCAAAACGCCTTATGTGTCGTTACCAAATATCTTAGCAGGTAAAGAAATAGTGCCTGAGTTGCTACAACATGATTGTACACCAGAAAATATCGCTAATCATGTTCTTCTTTTTTTAGAAAGTGATAATACCGAATTAAAAGCGACATTTTTAGCTTTGCATAAACAAATTCGTTGTAATGCAGATGAACAAGCAGCACAAGCTGTACTTGATGTATTAGAGGATTCACATTGTTGTTAGAATTTACCTACCCTGATGCCACATTAATTGCCGGAGTTGACGAAGTTGGACGAGGCCCTCTGTGTGGTGATGTTGTTACTGCTGCTGTGATTTTAGATCCAAATAAACCGATTGAGGGATTAACCGATTCTAAAAAGCTGACAGAAAAAAAACGTGAAGCTTTATTTGATATTATCAAGCAAAATGCATTAGCGTGGAGTGTTGCAAGAGCATCAGTCGATGAGATTGATAAGCTTAATATTCTTCATGCCACTATGCTGGCTATGCAACGGGCGGTGTCTGGTTTAAAAATCAAACCCAATTATGTTTTAGTGGATGGCAATCGTTGCCCTGAATTTGGTATTCAAACACAAGCCGTCGTTAAAGGCGATTTACTTGTTGCTGAAATTAGCGCAGCGTCGATTCTTGCGAAAGTGACTCGTGATCGTGAAATGGTTGAATTAGACAAATTGTATCCGCAATATGGATTGGCAAAGCATAAAGGATATCCCACCAAGGATCACCTAATGGCTATAGAATCACACGGTATCAACCATTTGTATCGTAAGAGTTTTGCTCCAATTAAGAGATTGTTACTTATCTAATTCGACCAATGTTGATCTACCGTTATTAATAATGGTGAATTGAATATAGCGACTGGTGAAATAACGGTTTCTTGATAAGGGATCTTATCTCCATAACGTTCAGTTAGTTTTTGTTTAACTGCTGGTGCTGACAGATTAAAATCTTTAATCTTTTGTAATTGTCCAATTTTCAAGTTAAGTGCTTTATTATAAATTTTCCAAACTAGTTCTGAGCAATAAATATACTTATCATCCCAGCCAAACCAAATATCGTAAGGCTTATTTTCAAATGAATGAGCAACTCGTTTTAAATTAGCAATTTCTTTTTGTGATAAAGTGTGATCTTTTAGGCGTTTAATTATATATTTTCTATTTTTTCCTCGATTTACCCATTTATCAAACGGTGTACAGACCACTTTAGATGCTGCTTCAAAGACATAAGGTTTTCCATTTTTAATAAAAATTATTCCCATGTGACTATAAGGTGACTTGGTTGCTTGCTCAATCGCTTTGCTTTGGTTTGATTGAGAAGATTGGAAAATAATATCGCCATCAAGTGGTTGATAATCTGCTGTGGCCGCTGTGTAAGTAGCGAAAAGTAATGTAATAATTAAAATAAAACGCATAATTTTATAATTAAAAAAACAAATCAAGGTAATATTATAAAATTATTAGCTAAAATAGCTACTTAAATAAATTTTAAGTAGCTTTTAGGCGTGTTTCAGTCATTAATCCCGATTACTGAAAATAGATGTCGATTTTGTTTTGTACATAACTTTACTGGCACGAGCAAAACGAATCGTTTTGAAAATACCTAACAAGCTAGCTTGATGCATTCGATACAACAATCGATGAATAATTAGCGCAAACCATCCCTTTACACCCATTTCACTTTTTCCTGCTATTTTAACCACACCTTGCGCGGTATCATGTAAAGAAATGATTGTGCCATTATCGGTATACTTAAACGATTTTAATGGCTTATTATCTAATATGTTGATAATGTTTTCGTAACAAATTTTTGCCATTTGATGTGCAGCTTGAGCAGTAGGTGGTGAGGCATGGCCATTGTCTTGCATTGCGTAAGCGCAATCGCCGATAACAAAAATATTGTCATCACGAGAAGTTTGCAATGTTGGTTTTACCACCAATTGATTTGAACGACTTGACTCTAATCCAGCAATTTCCTTTAAATAATCAGGAGCTTTAACACCCGCAGTCCAGATCATAATGTCGGCTTTAATAGTATCGCCTTCTTTTGGATAAAATCCATCGCTATCAGCCTTAGTAATCATGGTCTTGGTTAATACATGGATACCTTGTTTTTCAAGTGTTTTAGTAATACTTGCCGCAGTCTTTTCTGGTAGGGCTGGTAAAATACGATCTGTTGCTTCAATAACCGACACATCTAAAAGATCGGAACACATCTTATTACGACCACAGGCACCAAATGCTTCCACCATGTGTGGTAGTTCAGAAGCTAACTCAACGCCAGTTGCACCACCGCCTACGATAGCAATTCGAATTTTATCTTCGTCGGTGCTTTGATCATTATCGATAATTGAACAGAAACTGGTGAATTTATTTATTAAGGTTTCTCGCAAGCGAATCGCTGCATTTTGATCGTCTAAGAAGATACAATGTTCTTTAACACCAGGTGTACCAAAATCGTTAGAAGTACTACCAATGGCAATAACTAAAATGTCGTAATCAATAGCGACTGATTCATCTTGATGATTGATAATAGTGATTTGTTTTTGGTCCCGATTAAGGTCAGTAAAGGTACCCTGGGTAAATTCGAAATTATGTTGTTGTCCTTGAGATGCATAATAAATATTATCAACTTGCTCATCAAGTACACCCGTTGCTACTTCATGTAATAATGGTTTCCATAAATGATAACTGTTTTTATCAATTAGGGTAATTTGAGCTTTGTCCGTTTTGCCTAACTTATCACCTAGGTCAGTAGCGAGCTCTAAACCGCCGGCACCACCACCAATAATAATTATTTTTTGCATATTTCAAGCCTTATTATTTCAATTGTAAAATATCATACTAAATAAGTAGGTTTTTATCTATTTCTTTTGACTGATAACATTTATAAATGAAATCTATTAAAATGGAGGTTTACAATTATTGAAATTTATTTAAGGGTGAAATAGAATATCATTCAATATAGTTGTAAATAATCCCGTTTAGCCTTATTTGGGCATAGAAATATAGCTTAGATTGTTTAAATAAAGCGTTATATCGTATGATATAGTAATCATTTTTGAAGTATGTTAATTCTTGATTGCATACAATTATCCTAGTTCTTTAGGCCTTATCTTACAATTGTCACTCAAAACAAATTTATGAATAAAAAAATTTTTATTGTTATTGCATTGATTGTTATTTTAATTTCAATGACGATCTTAATACGTGCTCATAGCAGCCAGCTTATTTTGCAAGGCGAAGTTGATGCACCTAATGTCAGCATATCCTCTAAAGCCAAGGGACGAGTGCAAGTAATTCATGTCAATCGTGGCGATGATGTTAAACAAAATGATGTCTTAATTACGCTTGACAGTCCTGAGCTTTTAGCTCAAGTTAAAGCTGCCGAAGCTGGGCGAGATCAAGCAAAAGCGCAAGTTGAACTTTCTCAAAACGGTACTCGTGAAGAAAGTATTCGCTATTATGAAGCGTTATTGGAACAAGCAAAAGTTTCTTATGATAATGCTTCGAAAGAGTACAATCGTAATAAAGCCATTTCGGCAAAAGGTTTTGTTTCTCAATCAATATTAGATAATGCCCTTAAAACGCGTGATGCAGCTCATCAGCAGGTTTTGTCAGCCCAAGCCAATTTAGATCAAGCGAAAAACGGTGATCGTATTGAACAGCGTGAGATCTATAATGCTAAATTGCAAGAGGCTGAAGAGCAACTTAAACAATTACAGATTCAATATGATGATCTGCAAGTCAAGGCGCCTGTAGATGGTGAGGTTGGTTCAATCCCTGCCGAAGTAGGCGAGCTGTTTAATGCAAATAGCCCACTATTAACAGTTATTCGATTACCACAAGCTTATTTTGTGTTTAATATTCGTGAGAATATTATGCCTAATATTCACAAGGGTGACCATGTTAAGTTGGAAGTTCCAGCGCTTGGCAATAAAGAAGTTGAAGCGGAAGTTCGTTTTATTTCACCAATGGGCGATTATGCAACTAAACGTGCTACTCGAGCAACGGGTGATTTCGATTTGAAAACCTTTGAAATTAGACTTTATCCAACTAAACCTGTTGAAGGCTTACGCGCAGGTATGAGTACATTATGGAAAATAGACAACTAATTTCAGATTTCTGGCATCGCTTTAAAGAAGCATTTAACGATGAAATTCCAGTTATATTTAAGCGTTTTACTTTCCATTGGTTAATGTGGATTTTACCGCTGATTATTTTTGTGATCATCAGCAGTATATTTTATCGAGGTGTATTATTTGATCTTCCAGTAGGTTATGTTGATCAAGATAAAAGTACCTTATCTCGTGAAATTATTCGGGATCTTAACGCTGGCGCGCACGCAAATCTAATTAATTATGATAATCAGTTAAAAATGGCTGAACGTGATTTAGAAAAAGCTAAAATCTACGCCATTCTCTACATACCGCCTAATTTTGAAGCCGATGTATTAGCTGGTCGTCAACCAACGCCGATGCTTTATTATAATGCTTTATATTATAGTGCTGGCTTATACTCTATTATGGACTATTCCGGCCTAATTGCTTCATTAAATACGCAATATCGGACGACCATGTCAACCAGTATTGGTTTGCCCGTACCTAAGCTTTCTCAAGTTAATTTCAATTATGATGGGTTATTTAATGCCAGTGGTAACTCAATGTACTTCCAGCAATTTTCCGCGGTAGTTCATTTGTTACAATTATTTGTAGTGACCACAACAATTCATATTTTATCGCGATTACCTAAACGGACTCGGCCTAATTATCCATTTGTATTAGGTAAACTAGCTCCTTATACCATCTGGTATACCATGTTATTGATGTTTGAAATAGCTATGCTGGTTTTATTTTCTGATGCGCGCGTATCTGGTTCGCCATTTGCTATGATGCTGGTGGTATTCTTTTATGTTATTGCTGCGCAAAGTATTGGTATTTTGCTTTATACATTTACTAAAACAGTATTAGATGCATATACCTATATTGGGGTATTGGTGGGGCTTGCGTTGACCTATTCAGGAGTAGTGGTGCCTGAATTGTCGATGCCTTGGATAGCAAGATTTATTTCGTCACTTGAGCCTTTAACTTATGCACTGAATAAATTATTCGATCTCTTTTTACGACATTCCAGTTATCTATCTGTATTAAAAACATGTGGGATTTTAATGATCTATCCAATAATTATTACAGTGTTAGTTAGAAAACGTTTAGTCAAACGTTTACATTCACAGTAAGAGGCAATATTTGGATGCTTAAGCTATTTTTATCTTCAGCTATAAAAATGTTTTTTTATATGCTAATGCGACCAATGTGGTTATTGCTATTAGTTTCTGTTTCATTAATGAGCTTAGTTTATATTAATGGCACCATCACCAATTTGCCGGTAGCAATTGTTGATCAGGATCATAGCGCTACAAGTCGAAGTTTGATTCGATCTTTAAATACTAGCTCTAAAATCGATGTGCTTACTTATGAAAATTCATTAGAAGCTTATGATGATATTAACAGTCGTAAATTATTTGCGGTATTTACCATTCCAAGAAATTTCGAAAAACGTCTTTTAAACGGTGAAGAGGTGACAATTCCTGCTTATGGTGATGCTTCTAGCCGTCTAGCTAATGGTCTAATACAAGTTGATATTAGAGGAATATATCAACAAATATTAACCGAATATAATACGCGGGTAATGCGCAATGCTGGTTTTTCTGATCCGCAGATTAATATCATCTTATCGCCAATAAAAGGGCAAACGATGCCGCTTTATAATGCCGGGATTAGTTTTGCGGCGATAACTTTTCCTGGATTACTCGTCATGTTGTTGCAACACTCCTTTTTGATTGCCTCAACGCGTACCAATATCACCTTGCACTCCTTGCCCCAAGGTAAACCACCAAAGATTGTTATATTCGGAAGTTTATGCGGTCTTATACCAATATGGCTCTTTTTGTCTTTAGTCCTCTTTGGATTATGGCCTTGGGTTCTTGGCTATAGGCAATTAGCAAGCATACCCGAAATTATTATTATGACATTTCCGCTATTATTAGCGGTGTTGGGGTTGAGTAAATTACTCACTGAATGTTTACATCGAACCGAGATGATTTACCTAACCTTAGCCTTTTTGACTACCCCCGTATTTTACCTATCCGGTACTATATGGCCTCTTGATGCTATGCCGTTATGGGTACAAACGGTATCGCGAATGTTACCATCTACATGGGCAACAAATATGATTGCTGGTGTAAATCAGATGGGGTTAGGTTTGTCAGATAATGTATTTAATATATTTATGATTCTATTTCTCGGAGTCATATATGGTTCGCTAGGCTTTTTTATTGCAGCACTACGCGAAGGAAAGATGAGAAGATATTTCAAAAAAATAAAAAACTTTGTGCGTTCAAATACTAAAAAAGTTAATAATAAACCTTCAATTAGTTAATGCTAAAACGTGAATATACAATCAATAGCTGTTATGATGAATGCTTAAATTTTTCAAATAAATAACGTATGTCCAATAAATATTATCCATGGATTATTAGTTTACGCCCTAAAACGTTAGTATTATCGCTTTCGGCTATTTTGATGGGAAATTCGCTAGCATATTGGCAACGGTCTTTTGACCCATTGATTATGCTACTATCAATCATTACCGCATCGTTATTACAAATTTTATCCAATTTGGCTAATGATTACGGTGATGCAATTAAAGGCAGTGACCAACAAAATTTAACAGGGCATAAACGGGGATTACAATTAGGTTTAATCACGCTTAATCAACTAAAAATAGCGCTTTGGATTACCGTTTTATTATGTATTACTTCAGGGCTTGCATTACTTATTTTAGCGTGCAACAACTATCGACAACTTCTGATTTTTGTCTTGTTAGGATTATGCTCAATCATTGCAGCAATTACCTATACGATGGGGAAAAAACCTTATGGTTATATTGGATTAGGTGATTTCTCTGTCCTTATCTTTTTTGGACTGGTTGGGGTAATTGGCAGTGATTACTTACAGACTAAAGTGTTATCGACACGACTCATCTTACCTGCAATTGCTAGTGGATTATTAGCGGTTGGAGTACTTAATATTAATAATCTACGCGATTATGAAAGCGATAAACAACATCATAAACGAACATTGATTGTGCTAATTGGTAAAACTTACGGTTGCTGTTATCACTTACTTTTATTAATTATATCATTGTGTCTATTTAGTTTATTTGCTTACAAAAATCTACATACTTTTTGGAGCGGACTTTTTTTATTAACATTACCACTGTATATAAAACATATCAATTCGGTGTTTAAATTTAAGACGGTTAATGACGCTGCACCGTTACTAATACAAATGGTCAAACTTGCTTTATTAACTAATTTACTTTATTGTTTGGGTATTATTTTGAGCTAGCTCACGTTTATTCTAAATTTATATCGTTTTACTTAATGTTAGCGTTATACTAGAATCGAATGAATATTACAGTTAAAGGAGACTCTACCATGGAGTTTGAAACATCAATTCTTTGTGATTACTACCCAGAAGATGTTAATGTCGTAGAACCGATATTTAGTAATTTTGGTGGTGTAGCTTCGTTTTCAGGCCAGGTCGTCACAGTGAAATGTTTTGAGGATAACGGTATATTGTACGAAGTATTACAATCCAATGGGGCAGGTAAAGTATTGGTTATTGATGGTGGTGGTTCTGTGCGCCGAGCATTGATAGATGCGGAATTAATCGATATTGCACTGCAAAACCAATGGGAAGGTATCATCGTTTATGGTGCTGTGCGCCAAGTTGATTATATTGCTGATGCTGAAATTGGTGTTCAAGCACTTGCAGCAATTCCTGTTGGCTCAGATGATCAAGGCGTTGGTGAAATTGATATTCGTGTTAATTTTGGTGGTGTGACTTTCTTCTCTGGTGACTTTATTTATGCTGATAATACCGGCATTATCTTATCTGAAATCGCTCTTGAAGTAGACGACAAATAAATCACTTATTATTTTGATAAGCCGCTGTGGTTTTACAGCGGTTTTTTATGCTCAAAAACCCCGCTCCTCAACTTTTTTTGCAATACAATTTTCTATTTTGTCCGATTACGAATGTAACCACCAGTAACGGTGATAATCAATCCTGCTATCTCCATATCTAATAATTTAATAGTGAGTTCTGGAATGGGTAAATTAACCAGGGCCGCAATTGTATCAACTGGAATTGGGTGATGACGAATAACGGCAAAAATTTCAGGATATAAAACAGTATTACTCTCTTTATTCTCAACACTATTTTGTCTATTTATTGTTGATAAAAAGCCACTATAGTGTTCTAAAATATCAGTTGGGTGAGTGACTAGATAAGCCCCTTGCTTGATTAAATAATGGGTTCCATGACTATTTTGATTATCGATATCACCCGGTAAGGCAAATACATCGCGATTTTGTTCAAGCGCATAACGAGCAGTGATTAGTGATCCACTTTTTTCAGATGCTTCAACCACAAAGGTTGCTAAACTTAATCCACTAATAATACGATTGCGACGTGGAAAGTATTCGGATCTTGCTTTTTCAAATGGATAAAATTCTGAAATGATGGCGCCATTTTGTGCCAAAATATCATTTGCCAATCGGAGGTTTGAGCGTGGTGAGATTTGAGCTAATCCACTACCTAAAACAGCTATAGTATTTCCTGATACCTCAAGAGCCCCTCTATGGCAAATAGCGTCTAAACCCAATGCTAATCCGCTAGTGACTGTTAAACCATTAATTGCTAATTCGCCAGCGAAATATCTTCCCCATTGTGCACCATATTCACTAAATTCACGGCTACCAACCATGGCAATTTGTGGTGAATGTAATAATTGCCTATTACCCATAACAAATAACAATAATGGTGGTGAACTAATTTGCTTAAGTAACATTGGATAATCGGAATCACAATAAGCGATCAAATGTTTGGCTGGGTAAGGTGTTGCCAACCAATCGAGTATTGGCTCAAAATGAAGATAAGATGTTTCAAAAAAACGATCTTGGAGAGTTTTGGATAAACCTATTTTTTCCAATAATAGCGATACATCTCTTATTTTATTAGGTAGACCAGCACTAAAATAGTGAGCAATTTGCTCGAAATATCCCTTTCTTTTCTGACCAAGCATTGAAATTCGTAACAAAAACTCATATTTACTCATTACAGTCCTTTTTCCTCTACATTGTTGCTTAGTGCCATATCTAGAAGGATTGATTAGATATATTTTAGTAATAGTCAACTAAATCTATTCATAGGCATAATAAATGTTTACAATGTAGGCGAATTTGAAAAAATACAAAATTGAGGAGTAGATCGAAGAATTTATGGCTATTTTACCGGTATTACGTTTCCCAGACGAACGACTTCGCAAAATTGCAAAGCCTGTCTCTAATTTTACACCAGAGCTACAAAACATTATCGATAACATGACTGAAACCATGTATGCCGAAAATGGTATTGGACTTGCAGCTACACAAGTAGATGTACATGAGCAGATTATTGTGATTGATGTGTCGGAAGATAGAAGCCAACTTTATGTGATTATCAATCCTGAGGTGATAAGCCAAGAAGGTGAAACTGGCATTGAAGAGGGATGTTTGTCGATACCTGACTGCCGTGGATTTGTTCCAAGATCAGAAAAAATCAAAATCAAGGCATTAGATCGTAATGGTAAACCTTATGAAATTGATGCTGATGAACTATTGGCAATTTGTATCCAGCATGAAATGGATCACTTAAAAGGTAAACTCTTTGTCGATTATCTCTCGCCATTAAAGCGTCAACGTATTGAGCAAAAGATGAAAAAGCTAGCTCGTGAAGAGCAAAAGAATCGATAAATTAAACCGCCATTAATTTGGCGGTTTTTTATTTAAGCTTTCATTATTTAGCTACAATCACCATAGCAGGTCGGATAAGTCGACCATTGAGTGTATAGCCTTTTTGGATAGTATTGACGATCTGTCCTGATTGATGTTCTGGTGATTCAACCATACTAATCGCTTGATGTAGATCAGGGTTTAATTGTGAATCAGCAGTATTTATCACTTCAATACCAAATTTTTTGACCGTATCTAAAAACGATTTTAATGTTAACTCTAATCCTTCTACAGTTGCTTTGTGTTCTGGATTATTTTTATCTGTAGATTCTAATGCGCGTTCAAGATTATCAATTACAGGTAAAAGCTCATTTGAGAATTTCTCAAGAGCATATTTACGTGCTTTGTCCACATCTTGTTCAACACGTTTGCGCACGTTATCAATTTCAGCTCGAGCACGAATCATTGCTTCACTTTCATTTTTTTTAGCAATTTCTAATGCTTGTTCAAGTTCAGCAATACGGGTATCTTTGGCCTTTAACTGCTCTTCAACACTTGGTTGAGATGGCGTTTGTTCTTCAGTAGTTTGCTCAGCTGGGACTTCAATGTTTGTTTCATTTTCTGACATATTATTCTCTTGTTCAGTCATACGGTACTCCAAATTTAGTCGAAAACTTAATGAATAACAGTTATTATGGGGGCAATTTTTATTATTACAAGTTTAACGATAAGATGATATCGTGTTTTTTAATCGGTAACTAAAAAATCTTTATATTTAAGTTAAAAAAACAAGGATATTTTATGGGTATACCATTTAAATGTGTTGGTTTGGTTGGGATTCCACGTAAATTAGAGGCGATTGAAACTCATCAGGTTCTATATGACTGGCTAGTTAACTTAGGTATTCAAGTTTTAGTTGAAGATCGGTTAGCGCAGTATATAAAATTTCCTAGTAGTGTATACGCAACTTTAGATACGATTGGTGAGCAAGCCGACTTAGCCATTGTTGTCGGTGGTGATGGTAATATGCTACGTTCGGCACGTCAATTGTCGCACTATAAAATTAAAGTGATTGGAGTAAATCGAGGTAATTTAGGCTTTTTAACCGATATTTCCCATGATCATGTTATTGAGCAATTAACTCCTGTTATCAAAGGGGACTATGATGATGATCCTCGGTTTTTATTGGAAGTGTCTATCTACAGTGATGGTCGGTTAATTAATTCTGGTTTTGCTGTAAATGAAATTGTAGTTACACCGAATACTGTTGCGCATATGATTGATTATGATGTGTATATCAATGAGCGCAATGCATTTTCACAACGAGCTGATGGTTTAATTATTGCAACGCCCACAGGATCGACTGCTTACTCGTTATCAGCTGGTGGGCCAATCCTTGCGCCGCACTTAGATGCGTTAATTATCACACCAATGTTTCCACACTCTTTAGCGGTCAGACCATTAGTGATTAAGAGTGATAATCCTATCCATCTTAAATTTCCAACAACAGCTTTGGATCTTAATGTTGCTTGCGATAGCCAAATTATCTTGCCTGTTAAACCAACACAAGAGGTAATTATTCGTCGCTCAGATTATGAGTTTAATTTAATTCATTCTAAGGATTATGATTATTTTAATAATCTTTCAAGCAAACTAGGTTGGTCACAAAAGATGTTTTGAATTTAATCGTTATGTTAAGAAAATTATCATTTAAAGGTAAACTATCTTTAAATGATAAATATTAATACATAAACAGATAAAGAAGAGAATATGGCGGCGATAACATCGTCGACCATAATACCAAAACCGCCCGGCACACGCTTATCAAACCAACGAATAGGCCAAGGTTTGGCCATATCAAACAATCTAAATGCGACAAAAGCAATCGTCACCCATAGTATTGAAAATTGAGGAATGAAATACAGCGTTATCCACATACCGACAAATTCATCCCAAACAATATGACCCGAATCATGAGTATGGGTATCATCCGACGTTTTTTGGCAAATATAACAACCAAACACAAACGTCACTAAAATAAAAACCCAATATAAAGCAGGTTGTAAACCCAAAAATAAAAGCCACAGTGGTATCGCCATTAATGATCCCATAGTACCAGGCATAATGGGTGATAGCCCACTGCCTAATCCGACCGCTAAAAAATGAATTGGATTAGTGAGTTTTAGGTATTTTTTAAAATCTTTATTGCGTGCTTGTTTCGTCATTCTGATGATAATCGGTTGATAAAATTATGCCGACTTGAGGTCGGCAAAAAATTTGCTTAGCTAACTTTAGCCAGCACTAATAATATTTAGCTATATTATTAGTCTTTAGCTAAGGTTGCAACCATTACTGCTTTGATCGTGTGCAGGCGATTTTCGGCTTCATCAAAAACGATGCTATGTTTAGATTCAAAGACTTCATTTGTCACTTCTAAACCATTTTTCAAACCATACTGGGCAGCCATTTGTTGACCTACTGTGGTATTCATATCATGGAAAGCCGGTAAGCAATGCATAAATTTAACATTTGGATTCTCTGTTAATTTGATTACATTTTGATTGACTTGGTATGGGGTTAATAATTTCACTCGCTCATCCCACACTTCTTTCGGTTCGCCCATGGAAACCCATACATCGGTATAAAGAAAATCAACACCTTTCACACCTTCAGCGACATCTTCAGTTAAAACGATTTTAGCGCCTGTTGTTTTAGCTATCTCTTGGCACTTTTGAACAAGCTCTAATTCAGGTTGGCACGCTTTAGGTGCCACTAGTCGGATCTCCATACCCATTAAGGCTGCGCCTTCCATTAACGAATTGCCCATGTTATTACGAGCATCGCCTAAATAAGCAAATTTAACGCTATTAAGTGGGCGCTCGCCGATATGCTCTTTCATGGTCATAAAATCTGCTAAAATTTGCGTTGGATGCGCCTCAGTCGTTAAACCATTCCAAACCGGCACACCGGCATATTTTGCCAAAGTTTCAACAATATCTTGCCCATAACCTCGATACTCAATACCGTCATACATGCGTCCGAGTACTCGAGCTGTATCAGCAATCGACTCTTTATGCCCGATTTGACTACCACTTGGCCCTAAATAGGTGACTTGAGCACCTTGATCATATGCACCGACTTCAAAAGCACAACGTGTACGGGTTGAATCTTTTTCAAAAATTAAGGCAATATTTTTGCCAACCAAATGTTGTTTTTCGTTACCTTGTTTTTTTGCTTTTTTTAATTCAATAGCAAGTTGAATCAGCTGGTTAATTTCTGCTGGGGTAAAGTCGAGTAAACGTAAAAAATGACGTTGATAAAAACCATACATATTGAGCTCCTGATAGCGGTAAATATTGATACGATTCTATTTGAATAATTATGCAATTTCAAGTTAAACGTTTTAAATTTATAAAATGTCCTTTTTAGTTATTGAATTGTCTAAAAAATTAGATTTTATTATTTAATTATTTTTTATAATAACGCTTTTTTTGTTTAAAAAATTGTAATAAAATGACCAATTAATGAGTTGCTGAAAAAGCATTTATGTGAATTATTATTCATAAATAGTGTTTATTTAATCAAAAGGTCTCTTAGCCATGCAAACTTATGCCCTCCTTATATTACAAGACGGTTCACAATTTATCGGTAAATCAATCGGTGCTGATGGAGAAACTGTTGGTGAGGTCGTTTTTAATACCTCAATGACAGGTTATCAAGAAATACTCACCGACCCTTCCTATTGCGAGCAATTGGTCACGTTAACTTACCCCCATATAGGTAATGTCGGCACTAACAATGCCGATGCTGAATCTAATCAAGTTTATGCAAAAGGGCTGATTATTCGTGATTTACCACTATTAGCCAGCAATTATCGCAATGAGCTCGATTTATCGAGCTATTTAAAACAGCATAATGTTATTGCCATTGCCGATATCGATACTCGCCGTTTAACTCGAATCTTGCGTGAAAAAGGGGCTCAGCATGGCGTGATTATCACCGCAAACGATAGAGAAACTTTACTTGAAAAAGCCGATACTGCTAAACAAATGGCGATCGATTTTAAAGGATTATCCGGACTGGACTTAGCCCAAAAAGTCACCTGTACAAAAAGCTATTTGTGGACACAAGGTGTATGGACAAGAGAGCAAGAACACCCAGTAGCAAAAAACGCCTTGCCTTATCATGTTGTGGCTTATGATTTTGGCGTAAAACGTAATATCTTACGGATGTTAGTTGAACGTGGTTGTAAATTGACCATTGTTCCGGCAAAAACCTCTGCGCAGGAGGTATTAGCATTAAATCCTGACGGTATATTCCTATCAAATGGTCCCGGTGATCCGGCACCTTGTACTTATGCCATTGATGCCATTAAACAGTTTTTAACTACTGACATACCGATATTTGGTATCTGTTTAGGGCATCAACTGTTAGCGTTGGCTTGTGGTGCAAAAACCATAAAAATGAAATTTGGACATCATGGTGGTAATCATCCGGTTAAAGATCTTGAAAATAATCGAGTCATGATTACCGCCCAAAATCATGGTTTTGCCGTTGATGAAATGAGTTTACCGACTCACTTACGTGTGACGCATAAATCACTGTTCGACGGTTCGCTACAAGGCATTCATCATAATCAAAAACCGGCTTTTAGCTTTCAAGGCCACCCCGAAGCGAGTCCCGGGCCTCACGATGCCGCCCCACTATTTGATCACTTTATCGAATTAATTAAAATTTATAAGCAGGAGCAATAACATGCCTAAGCGAACAGATATTAATAGCATTCTCATTATTGGCGCTGGCCCAATTGTTATTGGTCAAGCTTGTGAATTTGATTATTCCGGCGCTCAAGCTTGTAAGGCTCTGCGTGAAGAAGGTTATCGGGTTATTTTAGTCAATTCTAACCCTGCCACCATTATGACCGATCCGGAAATGGCTGATGCAACCTATATTGAGCCGATTGATTGGACAACGGTGAGTAAAATTATTGAACAAGAAAGACCCGATGCCATTTTGCCCACCATGGGCGGACAAACAGCGCTCAATTGTGCGTTAGAACTGGATAAAAGAGGCATTTTAAAACAATTTAATGTCGAGATGATCGGCGCTACCGCTGATGCAATTGATAAAGCTGAAGATCGCAAACGTTTTGATCAAGCCATGAAAAAAATTGGTCTTGATACTGCCCGTTCCGGCATTGCTCACTCATTAAAAGAGGCTTATGCCGTACTTGAACAAGTTGGCTTTCCTTGCATTATCCGCCCTTCTTTTACTATGGGGGGAACCGGTGGCGGGATTGCTTATAACACTCAAGAATTTGATGAAATTTGTACCCGAGGACTTGATCTGTCACCGACCAATGAACTCCTCATTGATGAGTCATTAATTGGTTGGAAAGAGTACGAAATGGAAGTGGTACGAGATAAAAATGATAACTGCATCATTGTCTGTTCGATTGAAAATGTTGACCCTATGGGCATTCATACCGGGGATTCCATTACCGTTGCGCCAGCTCAAACACTAACGGATAAAGAGTATCAAATCATGCGTAACGCATCGATAGCGGTACTTCGTGAAATTGGCGTTGAAACAGGTGGTTCGAATGTACAATTTTCGGTTGATCCTAAAACCGGACGCTTGATTGTAATTGAAATGAATCCAAGGGTATCACGCTCATCAGCATTAGCATCTAAAGCAACCGGTTTTCCAATCGCAAAAATTGCAGCCAAACTTGCGGTTGGCTATACCCTTGATGAGCTATCTAATGATATTACCGGAGGTAAAACGCCAGCGTCATTTGAGCCTTCAATCGACTATGTGGTGACAAAAATACCCCGCTTTAATTTCGAAAAGTTTGCCGGGTGTAATGATCGTCTAACAACCCAAATGAAATCAGTGGGTGAAGTGATGGCTATTGGGCGGACTTTTCAAGAATCATTACAAAAAGCGCTACGAGGGCTTGAAGTCGGTGCGTGTGGTTTTGATCCGAAAATTGACAATTATGATGATGAAAAAAATCTCAGCAAAATACGTTATGAACTGCAAGAAGCGGGCGCTGAACGAATTTGGTATATTGCTGACGCTTTTCGAGCCGGCTTTAGTTTAGATGAAATTTTCACATTAACGAATATCGATCGCTGGTTTTTAGTGCAAATTGAAGAACTTATCAGCCTTGAAAACCAACTAAAATCGCAATCATTCGCTCGCCTTAATTCAGAATCATTATGGCAACTTAAGCGTAAAGGTTTTTCAGATTTACGTATTGCTAAACTGTTGAATGTTGAAGAACAAGACGTTCGTGATCGACGAAACCAATACGATATTCATCCTGTATATAAACGAGTTGATACCTGCGCGGCGGAATTCTCGACCGATACAGCTTATCTTTACTCAACCTATGAACAAGAGTGCGAAGCTAAACCACAATTCATTCGCCCTAAGATTATGATATTAGGCGGTGGACCTAATCGAATTGGACAAGGTATTGAGTTTGATTACTGTTGTGTACATGCAGCGCTGGCGCTCCGTGAAGACGGTTATGAAACAATTATGGTTAACTGTAATCCGGAAACGGTATCTACCGATTATGATACCTCAGATCGACTCTACTTTGAGCCAGTCACACTGGAAGATGTGCTTGAAATTGCTCACGTCGAAAAACCAAATGGCGTAATCGTACAATACGGCGGGCAAACACCATTAAAATTAGCCAGAGCGCTTGAAGTCGCTGGGCTACCGATTATTGGTACCTCGCCAGATGCGATAGATCAAGCTGAAGATCGCAAACGTTTTCAGTCGATTGTCGATAAGTTAAAGTTAAAACAGCCAGTTAATGCAACGGTTACCGATATTGAAGATGCGGTGATTAAAGCCGAACAAATTGGCTATCCATTAGTGGTCAGACCGTCTTATGTGCTTGGTGGTCGAGCAATGGAAATTGTGTATAACGAGCAAGATTTAAGGCGTTATTTTAAAACCGCAGTCAGTGAATCGAATAATGCTCCAGTACTACTTGATCACTTTTTAGATGATGCTATTGAAGTTGATATTGATGTGATTGCCGACGGCGAGCAAATCGTCATTGGCGGTATTATGGAGCATATTGAACAAGCGGGTATTCACTCGGGTGATTCTGCTTGTTCATTACCAACATATACTTTAAGCCCGGAAATTTTAGACCAATTGCGCAAGCAAGCTAAACAGTTAGCGTTAGAGCTTAATGTAAAAGGGCTTATGAATGGACAATTTGCCGTCAAAGATAACCAAATTTATTTGATTGAAATCAACCCTCGAGCCGCTCGCACCGTGCCATTTGTGTCGAAAGCTACCGGTTTGCCACTAGCGAAAATCGCTGCACGAGTTATGACCGGGAAATCACTTGCTAAACAAAATATCACCGAAGAAGTCATACCGCCTTATTACTCAGTAAAAGAGGTGGTATTACCGTTTAATAAATTTAGTGGCGTTGACCCAATTTTGGGGCCTGAAATGCGTTCAACCGGTGAAGTGATGGGAATTGGTAAAACTTTTGCCGAAGCCTTTGCCAAAGCACAACTTGGTAGCTTATCAAGTATGAAAAAATCAGGAAAAGCTTTGCTATCTGTTCGTGATCAAGACAAAACTCGCTTGTTAGCGATCGCTAAACGATTAATTGCACATGGCTTTAGTATTGATGCTACTTTTGGTACTGCTAAGGCATTACAACAAGCTGGCATACCCTGCCAAATGGTTAAAAAAGAGAATGAAGGGCGCCCCAATATTCATGACCATATTAAAAATGGCGAATATAGCTATATTCTCAATACCACATCTGGACGGGCTGCTATTGAGGCATCGAAAATCCTACGCCGTAGTGCTATTCAATATAAAGTTCATTACGATACCACGATGAATGCGGCTTATGCCACAACTGCCGCTTTAGACTGCGATCCAGCACAATATGTTGTTTCATTGCAAACACTTTATACATAAATATTGGCTAAAAAGTAAGCCTGTAAAATACATAGCGGCTGACAGATTTGCGCAAAACAAGAACCTTAGTACGATTAAAATATAGTACTAAGGTTGATTTAAAAATGGTGATAATTTGCAGGCTTTTCGCACTTGTATTAACTTTACGCTAAATAAACCTTAATCACTTGCCATTGACTAATGTTGCATCTTATTTATTTGCTATATCCAAATTATAAGTAAATTTTTATTTAAATTGTCGACGATTTAATTAATTGTATTTATTTAGAATTTTGATTGACTATAGCTAAAATATCGGCCTCTGTCAGTTTCTGCGTCGGATTAGCAAAAGCGTAACAAGTTGGTTTTTTGTCAATAAAGACCTCTGATGTAAAATCCAAATTCTTAATATCATTAAAAATCCAGGCAGCAAGATAATAATTTTGTGTGCCGGTTAAATGATAATAAAGGTGAGATCCGCACTGCTGACAAAATGCTCTTTCAGCCCATTGTGATGAAGGATAATGATGTATATTGTCTTGACCTTCTACGGTAAGCTCACCGTTATACATTAATGACATAAAAGGTCCGGCACTCCACTTCCGACAGGTTTCACAGTGACAGGCACTTAAATGTAAGTTTTTGAAAGGGACAACCAACTTAACTTTGCCACATAAACATGTCCCATGATACTCAGTTGACATAAATACTCCTTTTTGAATGAAATGAATAATTTTTACTCAAACCTAAATCATTATAACTAAAAAACAAGCAAATCTTGTCAAGAAGTTTCAGAAACACCCTACGTTTTAGTAAAAAAACCGTATTTATTTGTTTAAAAATGTTTAAAATTAGCTCGCTTAAGCAAAAAGGTATTGCTTTATTATTTTATTACTATAATATAGCCACCTCTTTGACGCGGGGTGGAGCAGCTTGGTAGCTCGTCGGGCTCATAACCCGAAGGTCGTTGGTTCAAATCCAGCCCCCGCAACCAATTCCTCAAAAATCTATTCTAAATTATTCTTAATAATAAACTATTCTGATTTCGGTACAGCCAGTAGCGTTGATACAGCTTCACTAATTCTTCTAGCAATATAGCTATTATTCATGGTGTACAAATGGATACCGTCAACATTTTGTGAAACTAAATCAACAATCTGATCGATAGCATAAGCAATACCGGCGTCACGGAACGCATCAGGGTGATGCTCGTATTTCTCCATCATCTGTTTGAATTTCTTCGGTAGATTTACGCCACACATCGATACCATACGTTCAATTTGGTTTTTGTTCGTTACCGGCATAATCCCTGCTTCAATTGGTACATTAATTCCCATATCACGGGCTTTGTCTAAGAAAGTATAAAAATAGTCATTATCAAAAAATAGCTGTGATATGAGTTGATCTGTTCCTGCACTCACCTTTTCTTTTAAATGTATTAAATCTTGTTTTAGCGTTGATGCTTCAAGATGTCCTTCAGGATAACAGGCCCCAATCACATTAAAATCACCATTTTCTTTAATAAATGAAACCAGCTCGCTGGCATAGCGAAAATCATCTTTAGGTGTAACTGTTGGGCTAATATCGCCTCGCAAAGCAAGCACATTATCGATACCGGCACATTTAAGATCATGAAGAATTTTTTGCATTTCTGCTTTATCAAAATTAATTCCTGGCAAATGAGCAACACTTTCAATGCCATAAGTATGTTTGACAGCGTGGGCGATATCAATTGTCGTTTGACCATTCAAACTACCACCTGCGCCATAAGTAACACTGATAAAATCAGGTTTGAAGTAACCAAGTTCACGCAATGTGCTATAGATTGTCTCTAAAGGTGACGTTTTTTTAGGGGGAAAAACTTCAAAAGAGAACACGGTTTTTTTATTAAAGAGTAAATTTGTTTTCATCTGTATCATCCATTGGTGTGATTACTATTATCCTTACTGACATTTCCGCCGCCAAAATCGGCGGCGGAAATTAAGGTAAAGCAAATTAATTAACGCTGTTAATTAAGCGTTTTTCGAACTTCTAATGTTGCTTGAACTAAATGTTCTAAACTTGCAACAACTTCTTTCTCACCACGAGTTTTTAAACCACAATCTGGATTAATCCAAAGTTTTTGCTTGTCAATTTTTGCCAGTAACTTCTCAATTGTTGCTTTGATTTCAGCAACCGGTGGCACACGTGGTGAATGGATATCATAAACACCCGGTCCAACTTCAGTTTTAAAGTTATTGGCTTTAAGTACATCAATCAATTGTAGATTAGAACGTGATGCTTCAAATGAAATCACATCAGCATCCATGGCATCGATATCTTTGATAATGTCAGCAAATTCGCTATAACACATATGTGTATGAATTTGTGTATCAGCTTGTACTTTGCTGTGCACTAATCTAAATGCCGGAATAGCCCAATCAAGATATTCACTATTCCAATCAGCTTTACGTAATGGTAATTTCTCTTTTAACGCTGCTTCATCAATTTGGATGACTTTAATGCCGGCCGCTTCAAGATCTAACACTTCATCACTGATTGCTAAACCAATTTGGAATACTGACTCTTTTTGTGAAATATCTTCACGAGGGAACGACCAGTTAAGGATCGTCACTGGGCCAGTTAACATGCCTTTAACGGGTTTGTCAGTTAGGCTTTGTGCATATTGTGAATATTCAACGGTAATTGGTTTAGAGCGTGAAATATCACCCCATACAATTGGTGGCTTAACACAACGAGTACCATATGATTGCACCCATGCTTTTTCAGTAAAGACAAAACCATTTAAGCTTTCACCAAAATACTCAACCATGTCATTACGTTCAAATTCGCCGTGAACTAACACATCAATACCAATCTGTTCTTGAAGCTTGATGCATTCTGCAATTTTTTGTTTGTTAAACTCGGTATATTCATTTAAACAAATTTCACCTTTCTTGAATTTTGCACGGTTTAAACGTACATCAGGTGTTTGCGGAAATGAACCAATCGTTGTTGTAGGTAATAATGGCAAATTAAAGGCTTTTTTCTGTGCTGCTTCACGTACTGAAAATTCTGGTAGACGGGTAAAATCAGACGCTTTTAAAGCCGAAACTTTTTGACGTACCGTTTGATTTGCTCCTTCACGCTCACGCGTAAATAGGGTTTGATTTGCTTTGTAAGCCGGACTATTTTCAAAATTCGAGTCTTTGACTAATTCACCAAGTTCAGCTAACTCTTGTAGTTTTTCTTGGGCAAAAGCAAAATAAGCTCGTTGTTGAATCGTCAATTTAGTTTCGTTTTGTAATGTATAAGGTACATGCAGTAACGAACAGGAAGTATTAATCACAATGTTTGCCGCTTTTTGCTTAATTTTTGCGACTAATTCCAATGTTTTTTTATAATTATTTTTCCAAATATTTTTACCATTTACCACACCAGCAAATAACACTTTATCAGCCGGGAAACCATGACTTTCAAGTAATGCTAAGGATTGTTTACCTTCAACAAAATCAAGTCCGATACCGTCAAATGGTAACGCCACTAATTGTTGGTAACAATCACGCACATCGCCAAAGTAAGTTTGTAAAACCACTTTGGTTGTACCTTTAACGGATAAAATTGACTGATAAAGCTCATTGAATAAAGCGATATCTTCATGAGTTAAATCCGTCACTAAAATTGGCTCATCAATTTGTATCCACTGCGCACCAAGTGCAGTAAATTTCTGAATAATTTCTTGATAGGCTTTAATAATATCGGCTTTAAAATCAACTAGCTGTTTATTACCTAAATACTGTGCTAATTTGAAAAAGGTTAATGCGCCAATCACAACCGGTTTGGTTTGAATACCTAATGCTTTGGCTTCTTGATATTCGTCAAAAGGTTTGGTACTGGCTAGTTTTATTTGTAGTGAATCTTCAATTTCTGGCACTAAGTAGTGGTAATTAGTGTTAAACCATTTTTTCATTGCCAGCGCTCGCACATCACCTTTTTCACCTTGATAACCACGCGCCATGGCAAAATAACGATCGAGTTCAGGTAAGCCTAAATCTTGATAACGTTTAGGGATAACATTCAGTAAACAGGCCGTATCTAATACTGCATCATAAAATGAAAAGTCATTAGATGAGATTAAAGCAATTTTATGTGATGCTTGTTGTTGTAGATGTTCAGCACGTAGGGCTTTTGCTTCATTTAATAATTCAGCTTGGGTTTTGTTACCTTTAAAATAAGCTTCGGTTGCAAATTTAAGCTCACGAAGTTTACCAACACGAGGATATCCAATAACTGCAGTATTCATTTTCTTTTCCTTATTTAGCATTTAGCACTTTTCTTTAGTGGTTAAAAAGATAGCAAAAAAAAATGTTATTGAATAATTCTAGTTTTTTATCAAAAGATATAGTTTTTAACTATATCAAAAGATATAAAAAAATCCCTCTGTTTTTCAACAGAAGGATTGAAACAGATGAAAATTAATAAACTAACTACTGGCGCCATTCGCCACGGATTGGTCTTGAAAAATGAGCAAGCACAGCGATCATACAGATTTCGATTGATACGCCCCAATAGATATGCCCTAAAATTTCACTCCAAAGTTCATAACCATTTAGGTTCCATAACCAACCAACGGTGCCTTCCGGATCATAAGCGGGATGACGAAAACCTAATAGCGGAATTAAAAAACCGTGCATCATAACGGTAATGATAATGCCATAAAATGCACCATACCATAATCGAATATTATTCCAAAAGTAGGCAATAAATACATAAACGAAGGCAAAGGCAAAACTAAATAACCAGTGATAAAGTGTTACTGCGCCGGAAACGATTGCCGTTTGGTAAACATAATCAAGTGAATGAGAATTAATGCCTAACCAACCAAGCCATGCATCAATGTGTGCCGCAGGTGGTGAAATTTCCCCAGGAACACGAGGAGGCATATTAACTTCAGAACCCCATTTAACCAGTGCGCTAATGAATCCACCAATCAGAGTAGTCCAAACAATAATTTGACGATTTATTTTATTTCCAAACATTTAAAAATACCTTTATAGTTTAAAAGTTTGTAAATTATATCCGTAAGAAATTTTAGAATAAAGAACAATAAGCCGAATTAATCGAGTACAAAAGTTATTGTTATAATTGGTAAAAATTATTTATTAAGTGCCTTTTTTTAGCATAGCTTAAAAGTGCGAATAAGTTTTCCATGGATTTAGGTTATGAATGTAGAAATTGTACAATCTCCTGCATTAGCCGTCATTGAACATTATTATTCCCCTTTATTAGAGAATAACACTCTAAAAAATTTATTAAATAGCGACAAGAAAACAATTTTTAGATAGTCAAAAGTATCAAAGTTATGGTATTCATTATACCAATCCCAACACGACGCCTCTCAGTGAGCATCATGTCGATTTTGCAATATCGATAAATTGCACAATTCCCCCAAATGATTACGGAATCATCAATAAAAAAATACCACAACTTCGTTGTGCCAAGGCAAGGGATATTGGCTCTAGAGAAAATAATCAAGCCATTATTTACTTACTTGAAACATGGCTTCCACAAAGTGGCGAGCGGATAGGGAACTTTCCTCCAATTTTCCATTATGTAAATGTCGGTTTAAACATTCAACCACAAGAGATGATCACTGATGTTTATTTCCCATTAGCGTAAATTAATTATTATCTTTTTAAAAATTAATGCTTATAAAAATAATTAACTGTATTTATTTACAGTGTTTTTGCTGTTATACTGCCAATATGGTAACCAACCTTATGTATTAATTTATTATGATAACGCAATTGACTATTAATAATTTTGCTATCGTCGATCAGTTGTTAGTTGATTTTACAACAGGGATGACCGCAATTACGGGTGAAACAGGCGCAGGTAAATCGATTGCGATCGATGCATTAGGGCTTTGTTTAGGAAATCGTTCTGATGCTTCAGCTATTCGTAATGGAGCTGATCGGGTTGATATTTCAGCCAGTTTTGTTCTTGATGATACTCCAGCAGCATACTCCTGGTTAACCGAAAATCAACTTGATGAAGGTAATGAATGTATTTTAAGAAGAGTTATCAATCAAGATGGGCGTTCGAAAGCATTTATTAATGGGCGTGCTGTTCCTATCTCACAATTAAAAGATTTAGGACAAATGTTAATACAAATTCATGGCCAACATGAACATCAGCGTTTATTACGAAGTGATTATCAACAAATTTTACTTAATCATTATATGAATGAGCCGACACTATTGTCGAATATGCAACAAGCTTATAAACAATGGAAATCTGCAAGCCAAGCTTATCAACAATATCTTTCTTCCAAACAAGAGCGTGATGCTCATGTTCAGTTATTACAATATCAATTAAAAGAGTTAAATGAATTTTCACCAATTGAAGGTGAATATCAACAAATCGATGAAGAATATAAAAAATTATCCAATAGCGAACAGCTAATTAATCTTAGCCAACAATCTATCATGCTATTAGATGAAGCAGACGAATATAATGTCAGCAACATGCTTAATAGTGTTAAACAAAGTATTCATGAGTTGGTCGCATTAGATCCTTCACTGAATGATGTTTTAGCTATGTTAGAAGATGCCGCTATTCAAATTAAAGAAGCTAGCTATGAATTACGCCATTATAGTGAGAGCTTAGAGCTCGATCCGGCAAGAGTGATGCAACTTGAACAACGCTTGTCTAAACAAATTGCTTTAGCGCGAAAACATCATGTTTCTCCTGAAGCATTACCTGAGTTACATCAAAATTTACTTAATGAATTTAAGCATATTAATCAACAAGATGAACAAGGTGAACAGTTAAAAGAAGAGATCAAAAAGTATCAACAAATTGCGATAGAACTGGCTGCAAAATTGCATCAAAAACGATTAACAGTGAGTAAAACGTTGGCTAAAAAAGTAATGGCTATTATGCACGATTTATCTATGCCAAACGGTCAATTCAGTATAGATGTTATATTTGATGAAAATCGATTAAGTGAAGATGGCGCAGACCAAGTTTCTTTTTTAGTGAGTACTAATGCTGGGCAAGTCGTGCAGCCATTAGCCAAAGTTGCATCTGGTGGTGAATTGTCTCGTATCGCACTAGCCATACAGGTTTTGACCGCGCAAAAAATGGATACCCCAGCGTTGATTTTTGATGAAATTGATGTCGGTATTAGTGGACCAACAGCGGCTAAGGTTGGGCAACTGTTAAGGCAACTTGGTGAGTCAACACAAGTCATTACGGTAACGCATTTACCACAGGTAGCGGGTCAAGCTAATCAGCACTATTTTGTCAGTAAGCAAACGAATGGTAAACAAACATCGACAGATATGCAAAGATTAGATGAAAACGGACGTTTAAATGAACTTGCTCGGTTGTTAGGTGGGGATAAAATTACAGATGCAACGCTTGCCAATGCGAAAGAGTTACTTATTATCTAATTTAATTATGGTAATATATCGCCTTTAATTGGGATCGGAGAATAACGAGATCATGAGTCTATCTGGTAAACATATTTTATTAGGGATAACTGGTGGCATTGCTGCTTACAAATGCCCTGATCTTGTCCGCCATCTAAAAAAAGCAGGTGCGCAGGTACATGTGGTATTAACTGAGTCAGCGAGCCATTTTGTTACGCCAATGACATTGCAAGCATTGTCTGGTAATACGGTATCAAGTGATTTATTTGACCCTTCTGCTGAACTATCGATGAGTCATATTGAATTAGCTAAATGGGCTGATTTGGTATTAATCGCTCCCGCTACGGCGAATATCATTGCGAAAATGGCAAATGGTATTGCTGATGATCTTTTATCAACAGTGTGTCTTGCAACACCAGCTGAAATTGCCATAGCGCCAGCTATGAACCAACAGATGTATAAAGCTGCTGCAACTCAACAGAACTTAGCGACATTAGCTTCGCGAAATACCTTAATTTGGGGTCCTGATGATGGTTTTCAAGCTTGTGGTGATTTTGGCCCAGGGCGAATGGTTGAACCTGCAACTATTGTTAAGCATGTTGAGAAGTATTTTTCAGCAACGTCAACACTTGCTGGAACCGAGATTACTATTACTGCGGGCCCAACCATTGAAGAGCTTGATCCAGTACGCTATATCAGTAATTACAGTTCAGGTAAAATGGGTTATGCTATTGCTCAGGCAGCTGCTGAAATTGGAGCAACAGTAAACTTAATTAGTGGTCCAGTTAATTTAGCAACACCAAATAATGTGAATCGCATTAATGTAAAAAGTGCTAATGAGATGTATGATGTGGCATTAAAGTTTGCTAAAAAATCATCAATTTTTATTTCTTGTGCTGCTGTTGCTGATTATAGAGCTGAAACTATTGCCACGAAAAAAATTAAAAAAACCGATGATAGTGATGAACTTGTTATTAAATTAGTTAAAAATCCTGATATTGTTGCCAACATTGCTTCATTAAAGAAAGGACGTCCGTTTGTTGTAGGCTTTGCCGCTGAAACCAATAACATAAAGGCTTATGCCCTTAAAAAATTAACCACTAAGAACTTAGATTTGATTTGTGCTAATGATGTGTCTGACAAGAAAATAGGCTTTAATTCTGATCAAAACGCATTAACCCTTTATTGGCAAAATGGTGAACAAACGTTACCATTAAGCAATAAGCAAGAATTAGCAAAAGAATTACTTCAAGCAGTTATAACACGATATAAAGCGAGTCATGATGAAAAGAAAAATTGATATAAAAGTATTAGATAAACGTTTAGGTAACGAGTTTCCACTGCCAACTTACGCAACTGAAGGTTCCGCAGGTATTGATTTAAGAGCGATGTTTGATAAAACAACCGAAATCAAAGCAGGCGAAACAATCTTAACCCCAACCGGATTATCAATGCATATTGCTGACCCTAGTTTAGCTGCATTAGTATTACCTCGTTCAGGCCTTGGTTCAAAAAATGGTATTGTCCTTGGTAATTTAGTCGGTTTAATTGATTCCGATTATCAAGGACAGTTGTTTGTTCCCCTTTGGAACCGAAGTCAAAACCCATTTGTTATTGAGCCAGGTGATCGTATTGCTCAATTAATTATTGTGCCAGTCGTGCAAGCAGAATTTAATATTGTTGATGATTTTATCGAATCAGCGCGTGGCGAAGGTGGATTTGGGCATTCAGGTAAGAAATAATCGTGAGTAGCAAAAATAAAAATCGTAAAGAAGATATACTTCAAGCATTAGCAACAATGCTTGAATCCAATGAGGGAACACAACGAATAACTACTGCTAAATTAGCTGCAACTGTTGGTGTTTCTGAAGCGGCATTGTATAGGCATTTTCCAAGTAAAACTAAAATGTTTGAAAGTTTGATCGTTTATATTGAAGACATTTTGCTTTCTCGCATCAATGTGATTTTGCAAGATGAACCAAAAACATTTACGCGGCTTCAACTTATTTTGGCTTTAATCCTTGGTTTTTCTGAAAAGAATCCTGGGTTGACTCGGATTATGACTGGCCATGCGTTAATGTTTGAGCAAGACCAATTGCAAGAACGAATCAGTCAATTATTTGAACGTATCGAAACGCAGATAAAGCAAGTTATACGAGAAAGAAAAATCCGTGAAGGTGTGGCCTTTACCACTGATGAACGTATTTTATCTAGTCAGTTACTTGCTTTTTGCGAAGGAATGATGGCTCGTTATTCCCGTTCTGGTTTTAAATATCTACCAACAACAAACTTTGAAACCCGTTGGGCTTTATTAGCAAAACAGTTAGTTTAAACCAATTTAATCGCAATTATTCAATTAACTATTTCTGTTATTTTTACAGAGGATAATTTCATGAGTTTTGAAAATATAGTAAACCAGATTTGGTTGTTTATTGAGAAATATGATGGCGTAGTAATCAGTTATATTGCTCATTTTTGTTTTGCCATTCTTATTTTTTTAATTGGTCGAACAATTGCTAAATTTGTTGCTCGTCAATTAAGAAGAATTTTAACTAATCGCCATGTCGATCCGACTGTAGTTAAATTTGTTAGTTCTTTATCTTATTATGCCATTATTGTTATGACGCTAGTTGCCGTGTTAGGTCAACTTGGTGTGCAAACCGCATCAATTGTTGCGGTAATTGGTGCCGCCGGCTTAGCCGTAGGTTTAGCTCTGCAAGGTTCGTTGTCTAATTTTGCAGCTGGTGTCATTTTAATTATCTTTCGCCCATTTAGAGTTGGTGAAACAGTCATTATTAATAATCAGCAAGGTGTTATTGATTCGATTCAAATTTTTTCAACAACTATTGTCACGCCAACGAATGAAATGGTCGTCATTCCAAATGGACAAGTGGTTAGTGCAAATATTATTAACTATACTCGTTTGCCAGAAAGACGTTTAGATATAGTTGTTAATGTGGGATATGATTCTGATATTCAGAAAGTTTATAAAGTATTAAGAGAAGCTGTAAATAAAACTGATAATATTTTAACGAGTAAAGAACCGATTATACGTTTGGATTTGCTGGATGCTTCATCCATGAATTTTAATGTTTTAGTCTGGACGTTAAATGCTAATTATGGACCAGTAAAAGCTGTATTACTTGAGAATATTAAAAATGGGCTAACTGAAAATGGCATTAATATTCCTTACCCAACTATGGATGTAAATCTTAGTTCTCCGTCGTAATTTTCAACTACATTATGTATTCCGTTGTCATTGAACAACGGAATCATTTTTCAAAAATTAGATATCTTGATCCATGTTTAAAGCTGGTTTATCACAATCAGGACAACCAACAATTTTAGCAGGAACACCAGCTACTGTTGTATGTTCAGGAACAGGCTCTAAAACGACTGAACCAGCTCCAATTTTTGCTCCTTTACCTATTTCTATATTTCCTAAAATCGTTGAGTGCGCACCAATCATTACTCCTTCACGAATTTTAGGATGACGATCGCCATTTTCTTTTCCGGTTCCACCTAATGTCACTGATTGTAAAATAGAAACATCATTTTCAATAACTACGGTTTCACCAATGACTATCCCTGTTGCATGGTCAAACATAACACCACAGCCAATTTTAGCTGCTGGATGGATATCAACGCCAAATACAATAGCAATTTGACTCTGTAAAAAAGTTGCTAGTGATTTACGGTTTTGTTTCCAAAGCCAGTGTGCAATTCGATAAGCTTGTAGTGAAAGAAAACCTTTATAATAAAGTAGCGGTGTGGAATAGTAATTGGTTGCTGGATCTCGAATGTAAACAGCAAGTATATCGGTAATCGCTGCATTGATTATGTTGTTATCTGCTTGATAAGCTTGTCTAGCAATTTCTCGAATCTCAATTGCCGGTACAACTTGGGTTGCAAGCTTGTTAGCTAAAATATAACTTAATGCACTACCTAAATTTTCATGATTAAGTAAAGTTGCATGGAAATAGCTTGCTAACATTGGCTCACTTTCAACGAGCTTTGATGCTTCTTCTCGGATTGTCTGCCATAACATGTCCGGTTTAACCACTTTTTTGCTTGTATTCACACCAAGTACCTATATAGATTTAAACGTCAGTCTCAACAATTTATATTGTTTCGCAAACTAAGAATAGAAGCAAGCTTTCTCTATAGATATTATAAAATGGGAACAATTTGTTCCCATTTTTACAACATTTAAGAATGATGGTTATTTTTCTGTTTTTTGTTTATTGTCACTTAAAGTAAATGTTGCAATAAATAAAATGACAAATACTATTGCTGCTAGTACATAGAAAGTAGTTGAATATCCTGTTTTATCAAATAACTTACCTACAATCCATGACAATACAATAACACCTACATTTGATGAGATGTTAAATCCAACTAAGTATAGTGTGGATGATAGTCTCGCATCAAAGTTGGCTACAGCGTATTTAAATACTGCTAGAATAAATAGCGGTGTTTCAATTGCGTGGAAAAGTTTAACTAATGAAATTAGATAAACATTATCTAACGTTGCAGATAATGAGATTCGGCATACCATTACCAACGCTGCTGCTAGTAAAGCTTTTTTTGCACCAATTTTATTAATAAAATAGGGTACTAAAATCATACAAGCTGCTTCTAAAAAAACTTGGAAAGAATTTAAATATCCATAAACTTGATAGCCACTTTCTGGTTTATCAAAGAAGCTAGTATAGAAATTTGGGAATAGTTGCTGATCATATATAGTATAAAAGCTATTAGTACCGATTATAAAAAAGACAAATAACCAAAACTTTTTCATACCAAATAGTGAAAAAATTTCACTCATGGTAGGGATAGATGGTTTTTCCATGACGGCTTGTGTTTTACCGTTTGCCAAAGACTCTTGTTTAGGTTTAAAAACTAAATTGATGGTGAAATAGATAGCTGCAACGCCAGATGCCATCCAGAAGTTAATGTGAGGGTTAATGCCAAATAAAATACCAGCAACAAAAGTTGCAGCAGCATAACCAAATGATCCCCAGAATCTTGCTGGCCCAAATTCAAAACCAAATAGACGACTAATTCGCTCGATAAAAGAGTCAATCAAAGCACATCCAGAAATAAAACCAGCACTTAAGACTGGGGCACCAATACAGACACCCAAAATAAAATCATTTCGAAGTAAAGGCTCATAGACATAAATTAAAAACGGGCCAATAAGTAACATGATAATACTTTGGAAGGTAATTACCGCTTTACCTATCTGCAATTTATCTTGGATAATGCCATAAAAAATCATAAAAAACATGGCTGCAGCAGAGTTAGCAGAATAAACAACCCCTAATTGTTCACCAGATAAACCAATTTGGCTTTTGAGCCAAATGGCATAAAAAGACCACCAAAGTGACCATGATGCATAAAAGGTAACAAGATAGCCTGACGAGAACCAATAATTTCTATTTTGTATTATATCTATATTCATTTTCATTCTCTTTTTATGTTGAAGTTTAACGTTAACATGTTAATGTTAACATTATTGTCATAATTGGAATAAAATAGAAACAACCAATTATCATAAATGTTACTTTCCTCACACTTTTTATCATTTTTATTTGTGGTATCATCATACAAAGCTAAAATTTATTATTATTTTTAATGTGAGCAAAAGGATTCAACTATGGCTTCACTCAAGGATGTTGCTAGATTGGCATCAGTTTCATTGATGACGGTTTCTCGAGCAATCAATAATCCTGACAAACTCAATAAAGAAACATATAAAAAAGTGAAGAAAGCTATTGAGGAGCTTAATTATGTGCCGGATTTATCTGCACGAAAGATTCGAGGAGATAATTCTGGCCCTTATGCTATTGGTGTGCTGGCATTAGAAACGGCGACAACGCCATTCTCAGTTGAATTACTTCAAGCAATAGAAAAAACAGCTCAACAACATGGTTGGAATACGTTTATTGTTAATTTATTTGATGATAAAGATGCTGATCATGCGATTAATACTCTTTTATCTTATCGACCTAATGGTATTATTTATACAACAATGGGGTTAAGAAAAGTTCAACTGCCAGATAAATTGCTCGGTAAAAATGTGGTATTAGCAAACTGCATTAGTGATTCTGAGCAGCTTGCTTGTTACATCCCTGATGATTATTCTGGTCAATATCAAGCGATGCAGAATGTAATAAATAAGGGATATAAAAAACCATTATGTATCTATTTATCAGAAAATACTTTAGCGGGTAAAATTAGGCGTAAAGCTGCTGAGCAAGCATGGTTAGATGCTGGCAACGATTTAAACGATATCAAGAGTTATCATACTTTAATGTCACCTGCAAACCTTTCCCTAGAATATATGATGACGATAGAAATTTTGGCAAAACATTGTGTTAAAAAACCAGATTTTGATGTATTAATTTGTGGTAACGATAGAATTGCTTTTGTTGCTTATCAATTTTTACTTGGTAAAGGATTTCATATTCCCAACGATGTTGCGGTTCTTGGTTATGACAATATGGTTGGTACTGGTGAACTTTTTTATCCTTCACTGACTACTGTACAATTACCACATTATGAAATAGGTCAAAAAGCAGCTCTGCATATAATCAATAGTGAAAGTAAAAAAACTATCACTCACATACCATCACCATATTTAGAACGAGAATCTTTATAACGAAAAAACCACCTTAGTTGGTGGTTTTTTTATAAATTATTCATAAATTGATTTTAATTGCCAGCTATCTAATTTGGTAATTTTTGCTTGTCCATTTTCGGCAAATAAGTTAATTAACCTTTTTGCTGGTAATTTAGGATAAATACGGCTTGAGAGGCTATATAAATCTTTATTTATGAAAACTTCGACTGATGATGCATCAACAAAAATATGTAATGTTAGTTTTTTGGTTTTTGGTAATGGCACACTTCGATAACCTTTTAAGTCAATTCCAGAAAGACTTCGGTCTAGAATGATGCGGTTAGCTTGCCGATCAATGTACAATAAGGTTGCTTGCTTACCATCTGGTGTCGCAGCAAGTTGTAATCCAAAACGTTCAGCATTACTATTGACTAAATCAATTTCAACATTAATTTCACAACTAATTGATTCAATTTTGGTATTTTTTAATTCACTATTTAATTCAATATTAGTTAATGATTGTGGTTTTTCGCGAAGTGCCACAAGTTCTTTAATTGGTCGATTACGAACTCTATTTTGTCGATCTAGGATTAATTCGCGTGGTAAAGTAAATGCTCCCATCCATTTATCATGTTTACTTGGCATTTTTGATTCCCACATATCCATCCAACCAAACATAATACGACGACCATCTGCTGCGAGGAATGATTGTGGCGCATAAAAATCGTGACCAAAGTCCATCTCTTGGAATGATTTGATTATTGAAAATGGTTTACCTGGCTGCCAATCTCCAACGATATAACCAGATTGGAATCGATTTCGATATTGATAACCCTTTGCTTGCATACCTTGTGGTGAGAACATTAATACCCATTTATCTCCTAATGGGAAAAAGTCTGGACATTCAAGCATATAAACATTCGGATCGATATCACTGATAAGAACTTGTTCAAACTTCCAATCTTTTAAATCAGTTGAACGATAAAGTAACACTTGACCAACATCATTGGTTTCTCGCTGACCAACTACCATCCACCATTTACCATTTTGTTTAAACACTCTAGGATCACGAAAATGCATAATCCCTTCTTTTGGTGTAAGTATAGTTCCATGTTTTTTAAAATTAATACCATCTTTACTTGTGGCAAGACATTGAGTTTCTCGGATATGTTCATCATTACCTTGACCATTTAACCATATATGGCCTGTGTAAATTAAGCTCAATTCGCCATTATTATCTACAGCTGAACCTGAAAAACACCCACTCTTGTCATAATCATGATCTGGCGCAATTGCAATTGGTAATCTCCGCCATGTAATAAGATCATCACTTACTGCATGTCCCCAGTGCATTGGTCCCCAATTCTCATTATAAGGATGGTGTTGATAGAAAGCATGATATTGTCCTTTATAATAGACTAAGCCATTTGGATCATTCATCCAACCAGCTTGAGGTGATAAATGGAAATGAGGATAATATTGCTTATTCATTTCTTTTTCTAATTTTTTTATAGCTTGGTTAGCTTTATCAATTGCATTTGTCATAACATTCCCTTCTTTTATCATGAGTTAGATTAATACGATTACATACTACATTAATTTTTTTGTTAACGTTAACTTATAGTGAAATAAACGTTAAAATATGTGATGATAGTCACATATTTTTAACGTTAACAATGATTTTTTTTATAAATGATTTAGTTTATAGTTAATATTGATTATCAACACATCAGCTAATCAATGCTTAATGAATTAATTTGAGTATGCTGAGATAGTAATGACACAAAAATTTAACCTATTAATAATATGAGTGACAAAATGAATAATACAAAAGTATGGTCTCTTGGTGATGCTGTTATTGATTTATTACCATTTGGTGAAATGAACTACCGAGCCTGTGCTGGAGGTGCTCCTGCAAATGTAGCTATTGGTATTGCTAAGTTAGGACTGCCCTCTGGTTTTATTGGTAGAGTTGGTAATGATCCATTTGGTTACTTCATGGAAAAGACTTTTTGTGAGCATCATGTTGATTGCCAAAGTCTTGAAAAGGATGAGGAGCATAGAACAAGCACTGTTGTTGTTGATTTAGGTGAAAATGGTGAACGAAGTTTTACCTTTCTTGTTTCACCTTCGGCCGATCAATTTTTGTCAGAACAAGCACTTCCTGATTTTAACCAAGATATTCTTCATTTTTGTTCTTTAGCATTAGTTGGAACAACTTGTCGACAAACGCTCAAACAAGCTATTGAGAAACTCAGTGATAAAAATGGTTTAGTTAGTTTTGATATCAATTTACGTGAACAAATGTGGCAAGATAAAAATGAAATGCGCACAATTATCACTCAATTCTGTCATGATGCTGACATTCTTAAACTCTCTGATGAAGAGTTGTTTTGGTTAACTGAGAGCCAAGATTGGCATGTAGCACTCGATAAATTGCAACAACATTATAATGCACCACTTAAGTTAGTTACCAAAGGTAGAGATGGTAGTATTGTGTTATGGCAAGGTAAAACTTTTACTTTTGACTCATTTCATGTCAATAGCATTGATACAACTGGAGCTGGAGATGCATTTGTTGCAGGATTACTTAGCAGTATTGCTTTATCAGGTATGCCAGAGGATAAATTAATGTTAGAAAGTATGATGACTATAGCCAGCGCATGCGGAGCACTAGCTACCACCAAAAAAGGTGCATTAACGGCATTACCAGACAGTGGTTTTTTACAATCATTTATTAGTGATAATCCTGCACTAATAGCGAAACAGATGGGATAGTAAAATGACTGAAAAGGAGAAAATGTTAACAGGTTTACTTTATAATCCTTGTATTAATGAGCTTGAAAAAGAGCGAATTTATGCACAAGATCTCTGCTTTCAGTTAAACCAACTATCACCTTCAGCAGTGGATAAACGACAACAACTTTTTAGAAAGCTATTAGGTAAAACACCGAAGCAATTTACAATTATGCCCGGTTTTCAATGTGATTATGGCTACAATATTGAAATTGGAGAGAATTTTTTTGCTAATTTTAACTGCATCATGCTTGATGCGGCCAAAATTACATTCGGAGATAATGTCCTTGTCGCACCCAATTGCGGTTTTTATACCTCAGGTCACCCACTTGATAGCCAAATACGCAACAGTGGGCTTGAGTTTGCCAAACCGATTACGATCGGTAATAACGTTTGGATTGGTGGTAACGTAATTGTACTACCCAATGTGACTATCGGCGATAATACGGTTATTGCAGCAGGCAGTATTGTAGATCGAGATATCCCTTCAAATGTCGTTGCCATGGGTACGCCATGCCGAGTGTATAAAACACTTTAATGCCATTTAAACTATCTGTTTGCTACATTGTGCTCTAGCCCATGCATCAATAGTGAACACATCATCAATAGAGGCAGGTTCCGGAAAATTAAGTTGATCTAACGTGATTGCAACCTGTTTGGCAATATCCATAAAACCAATTTTATGCTGTAAAAATGCTTCAACTGCCACTTCATTGGCAGCGTTAAGCGCTGTTGTTGCCGCTTGCCCTTCACCACAAGCCTCAATGGCTAATTTTAAGCATGGATAGCGAATAAAATCGGGTTGATTGAAGGTTAATGATGAGATTTGAGTAAAATCTAAAGCAGGTACACCGGATGAAATACGTAATGGATAAGACATTGAATAAGCAATTGGCGTACACATATCTGGCACGCCTAATTCTGCAATAATACTGCCATCTAGATAACGAACCATTGAGTGAATAATCGATTGAGGATGTACAATAATCTCCATTTGCTCAGAACTAGCATTAAACAACCAACGAGCTTCAATATATTCCAAGCCTTTATTCATCATCGTTGCCGAATCAACAGAAATCTTTTTACCCATTGACCAGTTAGGATGTAAAGTCGCTTGCGCAGGCGTGACTGAAGTTAATTGATTTAACTGTAGCTCCCGAAAAGGTCCGCCAGATCCGGTTAACACAATTTTGGCGATACCATGATCAGTCAGATTAGCAAATCCAAGATCATGCTGCACTGCGGTAGGTAAACTTTGAAAGATCGCATTATGTTCACTATCGACCGGCAGTAGCTCGGCGCCATATTGCTTCACCGCTTGCATAAATAAATGCCCACAAGTGACTAATGACTCTTTATTAGCTAGTAAAATGCGTTTACCTTTTTTAATTGCAGCAAGAGTCGGCCTTAATCCCGCAGCACCAACAATTGCAGCCATAACTTGGTTAACTTCGGGAAGCTGTGCTAAATCACACATAGCTTGCTCACCACTCAGTACTTCTATATTCAATTTTAGGTTAGCTAAACTTGCTTTAAGCTGCTGCGCTGCTTGTTTGCTCGCCATAGCAACATATTTTGGTTTAAACTCCTGACACTGCTCTGTCATTTTTGCAACATTAGCGCCACCTACTAGCACATAAGCTTTGTATAAAGTTGGATTTTGCCGAATGACGGCTAACGTGCTACAGCCGATCGATCCTGTTGAACCTAAAATTGCGATATTTTTCATAGTTAATAAATTAAACCAATGTTATTTTCTTCAAAGTAAGCGACGTAGCCTAAATCCGGCGCTCTATCGGTCATCACCAAATTAAACTGATCAAGGTTACAAATAAAAGCCGGTTTAATTTGATTAAACTTAGTATGATCGGCAATTAAAATATTTTGATTAGATTTTTTCATCGCCTGATGCTTCATATTCAGTTCATCAAAATGGTAACAAGTTGCACCTTGAGTGAGATCAATACCCGCTGCCGAAATAAAAGCTTTATTTGGACAGATAAAATCGAGCGGATTTTGGGAACTAATGCCGGTAAAAATTGCATTATTAAGCTGATATTGCCCACCACATAAAATGATTTTACATTTTGGTTTGTTTTGTAACGCTAGAAAGGCATTGAGTGAATAGCAGATTGCAGTAAAGGCAATATCATCACTAATTTCATCAATGATAAATTGCATGGTTGTACCACAATCAAAAAAAATGGTGTCGTTCTCATCAACAAATTGGCTAACTAGTTTGCCGATATAACGCTTTTCATCTACATGTTTATCTTTTTGATCTGAAACAAAATATTGCGATATGGTATGGCGTGCTTGGTTAACAACATAACCGCCTAAAACAGCTAAACATGAAGATTGATTACTAAGATCTCGACGAATCGTCATTTCAGAAACAGCAAGCATTTGCGCTGCTTGCTTTAAATGAATTTTATCGGTAGTTTTTAATTGCTCAATAAGTGCATTAACTCTTTTTTGCGGTTGCGTTTCCATTGCCATTCCATAAATAGCAATAAGCTACTATACAGTAGCTTATAAAAGGATGAATTAATAGCCGCTAGATGATGCTTTATCGCCTGATACAATTGCAATACCAGCACTAGCGCCTAACCGTGTTGCACCAGCTTGAACCATTTTTTCAGCAGTTTGACGATCTCTAATGCCACCTGATGCTTTGACACCCATTTTATCACCGACTGTTTCGCGCATCAATTTAACATCTTCAACTGTTGCCCCTGATAAGCTAAAACCAGTTGAAGTTTTAACAAAAGCAACGCCAATTTCTTTACAAATTGTACAAACTGTAACGATTTCTTCTTTAGTTAATAAGCAAGTTTCTAAAATAACTTTTAACGGCACTGAACCACAAGCATTAAATACTGCTTGAATATCTTCTTTAACCGCCGTTAAATCATTGCTTTTTAGCCAGCCGACATTGATAACCATATCGATCTCTTCTGCACCAGCTTTGACTGCCATTTCAGTCTCAAATGCTTTAGCAGAAGTCAGCATAGCACCTAAAGGAAAGCCAACGACTGAACAAACCTTTACATCGCTACCTTTAAGCAAGCTAGCGACTAAAGGCACATAGCCTGAATTAACACATACAGAATAGAAATGATACTGCTTTGCTTCTTCACAAAGTTTACGTATTTGATCTTCTGTGGCATTCATCGCCAGTAAAGTATGATCAATATACTTTGCATAATCCATAATGATGTCCTTTAATTTTTGTTAGTAATGTCTAGTAAATGATTTTAGTATTAAGTAAATGATGTTATAAAAATAACATATATAGCCCTATAATGTTATTTCCGTAACATTATATACTTAAATTTTGATAATTAAAAACTAAACTATTTAATAAACTTAAACAATTGAATCAAATCAGACTGGAAACCATGATTTTGACAAACTTGATTATTTTTAGTGGCTAATGATGCGCTAATACGGATACATTGTTTACCTTTTAATTTTGCATAAGCGCATTATCTTCATTGTGCAACTGTAGATAAACTCAGTTAGACTTTATATCGCTTAAATAGAAGGATAGCTGTTTATTTTATTGAGTGATTTTTTATTTTTGATCTATTCGCTTACTGATAAAACTAATATTTTGTGTTTTTCAGCGGTTATTAAATGATTGATAGTTGATTGGTAAAAACCAAAAAAACCTAGTTGTATCAACTAGGCTTTTTAGCCAAGAGATTAAAATTCCATTAACTCTTTTTCTTTATCTGCAAGCACTGCATCTAATTTTTTGATAGCTGCATCTGTTGCTTTTTGAATTAAATCTTGTGATTTACGTTCATCATCTTCTGAGATTTCTTTATCTTTTAACAAAGCTTTGATTTGATCGTTAGCATCACGACGAATATTTCGAATTGACACACGACCTTGTTCTGCTTCATTACGTACTATTTTAGTTAAATCACGACGACGTTCTTCAGTTAACGGTGGTAGAGGTACTCGAATAACTGTCCCTGCTGAAGCAGGATTAAGTCCTAAATCAGAGGTTAAAACTGCCTTTTCAATCATTGGTGTTAATGATTTATCAAATACCGTAATAGCCAGCGTTCTTGCATCTTCAGCAACAACATTAGCTAATTGACGTAGTGGTGTTGGGCTACCGTAGTATTCAACCATAATACCGTCTAATAAGCTTGGTGAAGCACGTCCAGTTCTGACTTTAGAAATATGATTTTGAAATGCTTCAATACTTTTTTCCATGCGCGTTTGCGCTTCTTTTTGAATCTCATTTAGCATAATAAAAACCTTTTTAAATAATTAAGACTAACAGCTCACTGTAGTCTGATTATTGATTAATGTTCCCTCTTGCTCGCCTAAAATGACACGACGTAATGCACCAGGTTTATTCATATTAAAAACACAAATTGGTAGATTATGATCTCGTGCTAATGTAAATGCGGCTAAATCCATGACTTTTAATTCATCGTCCAACACTTTCTCATAGTTAAGTGTTTTATATAGTGTAGCATTGGGATTTTTTACTGGATCGGCAGAATAAACACCATCAACTTTGGTTGCTTTTAAAACGACATCTGCTTCAATTTCAATACCACGTAAACAAGCCGCAGAGTCAGTTGTGAAAAATGGGTTGCCTGTTCCTGCAGAAAGAATAACGACTTTGCCATGTTTAAGCAAGCTAATTGCTTCAGTCCAGCGATAATCGTCGCAAACTCCGTTTAATGGGATTGCCGACATCAAACGTGCATTAACTTCAATTCGGTGCAAAGCATCACGCATGGCAAGGCCATTCATAACTGTTGCTAGCATCCCCATATGGTCACCAACAACACGGTTCATACCCGCTTTAGCAAGTCCTGCACCACGAAATAGGTTACCACCTCCGATAACAACAGCAACCTGAACTTCCATGTCGATAAGTTCTTTAATTTCTTGTGCCATACGATCAAGAACGGTTGGATCAATACCAAAACCTTCATCACCTTGTAATGCTTCACCACTGAGTTTAAGAAGGATACGTTTATAGAAAGGGGTTACCATATGAAATCTCACTATATTTTATTACTTAAAAATCTAGAATAACTAGCTGGCAATCATTTTAAAATATTTTGCAGATAAACAAAACCGCCATTACGGCGGTTTCGATAAAAACAATTAAGATTGTTTTGATATCGCAGCAACCTCGGCGGCAAAGTCAACTTCGACTTTTTCGATACCTTCACCCACTTCGAAGCGGATAAATGTTGCAATTGTTGCTTTTTTCTCAGCAAGTAAATCACCAACTGTTTTACTTGGATCCATTACAAATGGTTGACCAGTAAGTGATACTTCACCTGTGAATTTACGCATACGGCCTTCAACCATTTTTTCTGCGATTTCACGAGGTTTACCTGATTGCATTGCAATATCGATTTGAATATTACGTTCATGTTCAACTACATCAGCAGGCACATCACTTGGGTCAACATATTCTGGTTTGCTTGCTGCAATGTGCATTGCAATGTGTTTAACTAATTCCTCATCACAACCACTATTAGCTGCAACTAAAACGCCAATGCGCGCGCCGTGTTGATAACTACCAACTACATCACCAGCAATTTCTTTAATGCGACGGATGCCAATATTCTCACCAATTTTAGCTACTAGTGCAGTACGTTCTTCTTCAAATTTTGCTTGTAGCGTTGCAAGATCAGTGATTCGATCATTTAAAGCTGCTGTTGCTACTTTTTCACTAAATGCTAAGAATCCAGCATCTTTAGCTACGAAGTCAGTTTCACAGTTGATTTCTAAAATAACACCTACTTTTTTATCAGCAGAAATTTTTGAAATGATTACACCTTCAGCTGCAACACGACCAGCTTTTTTAGCTGCTTTTGCTTGACCAGATTTACGCATGTTGTCGATAGCAAGATCGATATCACCATTTGCTTCAACTAATGCTTTCTTACATTCCATCATACCTGCGCCAGTTCTTTCACGCAGTTCTTTTACCATAGAAGCGGTAACTTCAGCCATTTTTAAATCCTCTATTTAACCATTTTGATGATTTTCATTAGAATGGGTCGATGATATTATCGACCCTGAAAATATTTGAGTTTATTACTCTGCTGCTGGAGCTTCTTCAACAAAGCTTTCTTCAGATACTGGAGATTGATTTTGTTCACGACCAGAACGAACTGCTTCAGCAACCGCATTTGCATATAATTGTATTGCACGGATCGCATCATCATTACCAGGAACGATGTAATCAATACCATCTGGATCTGAATTAGTATCAACAACAGCAATGACTGGAATACCTAAATTGTTAGCTTCTTTGATTGCGATATGTTCATGGTCTGCACCAATTACAAAAATCACATCGGGTAAGCCACCCATATTTTTAATTCCACCCAAGCTATTTTCTAATTTAGCCATTTCACGAGCACGCATAAGTGCTTCTTTTTTGGTTAATTTATCAAATGTACCATCATTAGCTTGTGTTTCTAAATCTTTAAGACGTTTGATTGATTGACGTACTGTTTTCCAGTTAGTCAACATACCACCTAACCAGCGGTGATTAACGTAATATTGTCCACAGCTTTCAGCTGCTTGTTTAATTGCTTCACTTGCAGCACGTTTTGTACCAACAAATAAAATTTTACCTTTACGCGCAGCAATCTTGTTTAATTCAGCTAATGCTTCATTGAACATAGGTACTGTTTTTTCAAGATTGATGATGTGTACTTTGTTGCGTGCACCAAAAATAAATGGTTTCATTTTTGGGTTCCAATAACGAGTTTGGTGTCCAAAGTGTACACCTGCTTGTAACATATCGCGCATTGATACTGTAGTCATGATTTCCTCATTTTGACGTTGGGGTTATGCCTCCACATATCCGCTTTATCCGACCTTTATACACAAAGTAAAAGGCACCCCGGAAAAGAGTAATGATATGTGTGTGTTATAACGTTAATTAAGTTTTAAAATTTGTGCTTTATTTCACAATTATTTTTGAAAAATGAATGTGAAAAGCTGCGCGCGTTTTATACCATATTTAAGAGAGATTTGCTAGTTTTTTCTTACGGAAAAAGAATAATGCATATTTTTTAGAAAAAAATAATGTTAGTGAAGAATAAAAACTTTTAAAATCAATAACCGTGTTGAGTGGTTTTAAAGATTATCAATAAGGCAATTGTTGTTCTTATTGATGAATTAGATATATCGTTTTCACCTGTAGAGGAAATAATAAATAAACTTCAAAAAATGATTTATCACCTAATGTAAAATAGGTGTCAAGTATGGACAATTCAAATGTTGCTACGCAGCATTTTAATGCTTTACATATGGTAAATGTTTATACAGCTTCCCATCGTAAAACTTTTCTATTCCTCAAAGTGATTGAAAAATATTAATCATCTATTTCGTTAAAAGCTATAAGTAATAAACAAGCTAAAATTTTCGATCAAGATAAAACTCAACATTATTGTGTAAATTATATATAAGGTATTTTGTCTACTAAAAGATACTCAAAAAGTATTAAACGAACGTAGATGTTTTTATTTGTGTGTGAATTGATTTATATTGTAAAACCATTAAATAATTTTCTGTTATTAAATGGTTTTAACAAAGGTTTAACTAAAGATGTTTTTTCATTAATTTATATAAAAAGTTGAATATTGATTAATACAATTACGCTTTTTTAACAAAACAAGCTTTCAGCATTACTTTCATTCCATCAACCTTACAATCGATTTCGTGATCGCCGTCTACAAGACGAATGCCTTTAGCTTTAGCCCCTTTTTTGAGAACAGTTGATGAACCTTTTAATTTTAGATCTTTTATTAAAATAATATCATCACCATCAACAAGTGTATTGCCATTACTATCTTTAACTTGTAATTCATCATTGGTTGAGGTTTCTTGATTTGGATCCCATTCATGTGCACATTCAGGGCAAACATAAAATGTGCCATCATTGTAAGTATGTTCTGATTGGCAAACAGGGCAATTAGGTATCGATTCCATAGCTTTTCATTATTCCACGTTAAATAAAATAGTGATTACTATAGCAAAAAAAGGCTGTTTAGTCATTGTATTCTCTTTTTAAGAGGTGGTTATACCAAATTTATTATTTTTTCAATTGCACACTGCAATATAATTGAGGTCATTTTTTATAGCATTTTGTTTGGCTTTTTTTAGTGTATTTTTATCCATATCTATGCCGATAATATGACAAAAATAAATAAAATGCAGTTTGGATAAAAAGTGGTCAACGACTATAACTTATTTAATTAATACTGAGAACAATAAAAAAAGGTGCACATAGGGCACCTTCTTTTCTTGAGCTGATTAAGCTTAAATTATTTAATAACTTTAGCAACAACACCAGCACCAACAGTACGACCACCTTCACGGATAGCGAAACGTAAGCCGTCTGCCATTGCGATTGGGTGAATTAATGATACTGTCATTTTGATGTTATCACCTGGCATTACCATTTCTACGCCTTCTGGTAATTCAATAGTACCAGTTACGTCAGTTGTACGGAAGTAGAACTGTGGACGGTAGCCTTTGAAGAATGGAGTATGACGACCACCTTCATCTTTGCTTAGGATATATACTTCTGATTCAAAATCTGTATGTGGTGTGATTGAACCTGGTTTTGCTAATACTTGACCACGTTCGATTTCTTCACGTTTTGTACCACGTAGTAATACACCTACGTTCTCACCAGCACGACCTTCGTCTAGTAATTTACGGAACATTTCAACGCCAGTACAAGTTGTTTTTGTTGTTGGTTTGATACCAACGATTTCAACTTCTTCACCAACTTTGATTACACCACGTTCTACACGACCTGTTACCACTGTACCACGTCCTGAAATTGAGAACACGTCTTCAATTGGAAGTAGGAATGGTTTATCGATATCACGCTCTGGTTCCGGAATATAGCTGTCTAAAGCTTCAGCTAATTCAACAATTTTTTCTTCCCATGCTGCATCGCCTTCTAACGCTTTTAACGCTGAACCACGAATTACTGGAGTGTCATCACCTGGGAAATCGTATTGAGATAGAAGTTCACGTACTTCCATTTCAACTAATTCTAATAATTCTTCATCATCAACCATATCGCATTTATTTAAGAATACGATGATGTAAGGAACACCTACTTGACGACCTAAAAGGATGTGCTCACGAGTTTGTGGCATAGGACCATCAGTTGCTGCTACTACTAAAATAGCACCGTCCATTTGTGCCGCACCAGTGATCATGTTTTTAACATAGTCAGCATGGCCTGGGCAGTCTACGTGTGCGTAGTGACGAGTTGGTGTATCGTATTCAACGTGTGAAGTGTTGATGGTGATACCACGTGCTTTTTCTTCTGGTGCATTATCGATTTGATCGAATGCGCGAGCTTGACCGCCGTATTTTTTAGAAAGTACAGAAGTAATAGCTGCTGTTAAAGTTGTTTTACCATGGTCAACGTGGCCGATTGTACCAACGTTAACGTGGGGTTTTGTACGTTCAAATTTTTCTTTAGACATCTTAATGTTCCTTTATTAAATCACTTCCCTAATTTTGTAGGGAAGTGTTACTTTATTTATATAAATAATTATTTCGCTTTACGAGCTTCAATAATTGCTGTTACGATGTTTGAAGGTGCTTCGTTATACTTCAAGAACTCCATAGAGTAAGAAGCACGACCTTGTGTTTGTGAACGAAGGTCTGTCGCATAACCAAACATTTCAGAAAGTGGAACTTGTGCTTTAACTGTTTTACCAGTTGCAGTATCTTCCATACCTTCGATCATACCACGACGACGGTTTAAGTCACCGATAACGTCACCCATATAATCTTCAGGGGTTTCAACTTCTACTTTCATAATTGGTTCTAAAAGCACAGGTTTAGCTTTCATGAAGCCTTCTTTAAATGCCATTGATGCGGCAAGTTTAAAGGCAATTTCGGATGAGTCGACATCATGGTAAGAACCAAAATGTAAACGCACACCAAGATCCACTACCGGATAGCCAGCTAAAGGACCTGATTTCAATTGCTCTTGGATACCTTTATCAACAGCTGGAATAAATTCACCAGGAATTACCCCACCTTTGATTTCGTTAACAAATTCGTAACCAGCACCACCCGCTTCTAATGGATACAAGTCGATAACAACATGACCGTATTGACCACGACCACCAGATTGTTTTGCATGTTTACCTTCGATATCTTTAACTGTTGTACGAATTGTTTCACGGTAAGCAACTTGTGGTTTACCGACATTCGCTTCAACGTTAAATTCACGTTTCATACGGTCTACGATGATTTCAAGATGTAATTCACCCATACCAGCAATGATAGTTTGGTTTGATTCTTCATCAGTCCATACACGGAATGATGGATCTTCTTTTGCCAAACGACCTAAAGCAATACCCATTTTTTCTTGGTCAGCTTTAGTTTTAGGTTCTACTGCAACCGAGATAACCGGCTCAGGGAATTCCATTCTTTCAAGAATAATTGGTGAATTTTCAGCACAAAGCGTATCACCAGTTGTGACATCTTTAAGACCGATTGCTGCTGCAATGTCACCTGCACGAACTTCTTTGATTTCTTCACGTTTGTTCGCATGCATCTGTACGATACGACCAAAGCGTTCTTTACGATCTTTAACTGAGTTAAGAACCGAGTCACCAGAGTTAACTACACCAGAGTAAACGCGGAAGAAGGTTAAGTTACCAACAAATGGGTCAGTTGCAATTTTAAATGCAAGTGCAGCAAATGGTTCATCATCACTTGAATGACGTTCTGCTGGTTCACCATTTTGTAATTCACCTTTAATCGCAGGGACATCAGTTGGAGCAGGTAGATACTCAATAACTGCGTCAAGCATGAATTGAACGCCTTTATTTTTAAATGCACTACCACATGTTACCAAGATGATTTCGTTAGCAAGTACGCGTTCACGTAGTGCTTTTTTAACTTCTTCTTCAGTTAACTCATCACCACCTAGGTATTTTTCCATTAACTCTTCGTTAGCTTCTGCTGCAGCTTCGATTAAGTTTGCACGCCATTCTTCAACTTGCTCAACCATGTCAGCTGGCACATCTTCATAAGTAAAGGTTGTACCTTGGTCAGCATCATTCCAGTTAATTGCTTTACGTTTAAGTAAATCAACAACACCAGTAAAGCCTTCTTCAGCACCGATTGGTAATACTAATGGAACAGGCACTGCCGCTAAACGTGTTTTGATTTGTTCAACCACACGTAAGAAGTTAGCACCCATACGGTCCATTTTGTTTACAAATGCGATACGAGGAACTTTATATTTGTTAGCTTGGCGCCATACTGTTTCTGATTGAGGTTGAACACCACCAACCGCACAGTAAACCATTACTGCACCATCAAGAACACGCATAGAACGTTCAACTTCGATTGTGAAGTCAACGTGTCCCGGGGTGTCGATAATATTGATACGGTGTGGTTCAAATTGTTGTCCCATACCTGACCAGAATGCAGTTGTCGCTGCTGAAGTGATAGTAATACCACGTTCTTGTTCTTGTTCCATCCAGTCCATGGTAGCTGCGCCATCATGAACCTCACCAATTTTGTGACTTACACCAGTATAAAACAAAATACGTTCGGTAGTTGTTGTTTTACCTGCGTCAATATGTGCACTGATACCGATATTACGGTAGCGTGCTATAGGGGTTGTACGAGCCATATTAATCCTCTATTTAGAATCGTTTGCTTAATAAAATATCATTTAGGTTGACTGACAGTAGATATGTGCTGTCAGTCTAATTTCAAGCCACTTAATATCAGTGGAAAGATTACCAACGATAGTGTGCAAACGCTCTATTAGCTTCAGCCATACGATGAACATCTTCGCGTTTTTTCACAGCAGTGCCTTTGTTTTCAAAAGCATCCATAAGTTCATTCGCTAGGCGTAACGCCATTGATTTATCGCCACGTTTACGTGCAGCATCTACAATCCAACGCATTGCAAGTGCATTACGACGAACTGGACGCACTTCAACAGGAACTTGGTATGTAGAACCACCAACGCGACGAGACTTAACTTCTACAGTTGGTCTTACGTTATCTAATGCAACTTCAAAAGCTGCTAAGTGGTCTTTTCCACTACGCTCAGCTAATTTATCAAGAGCTGAATATACGATTGATTCTGCGATAGATTTTTTACCATCTATCATTAAAATATTTACAAATTTCGCCAGCAAATCTGAACCGAATTTCGGATCAGGTAAAATTTTTCTTTGACCGACAACATGACGACGTGGCATTGGAATACTCCGTTTATATGTTATAAATTTTCAGGTTTACCCAAAACTCAAATGAGTTAAATGGAATTATTATAGTTTGGCCTTACTTAACGGAGTTCCATTAAGCTTTAGGTCGTTTTACACCGTATTTAGAACGGCTTTGTTTGCGATCCTTAACACCTGCGCAGTCTAATGCACCACGAACAGTGTGATAACGAACACCAGGTAAATCTTTAACACGACCACCACGGATTAAAATCACGCTATGTTCTTGCAAGTTATGACCTTCACCACCGATATAAGAAGTCACTTCAAAACCGTTGGTTAAACGTACACGGCATACTTTACGTAATGCTGAGTTTGGTTTTTTAGGTGTAGTGGTGTAAACACGTGTACAAACACCACGTTTTTGCGGGCATGCTTCAAGGGCAGGAACGTTACTTTTCGCTTCCTTTAGCGCTCTTGGTTTGCGTACCAGCTGATTAATTGTTGCCATTAATAAGCTCCTGATTAATTAAAATAAATTTAAAAATTGCTTTTTAGATACGTAATTAATAACTGTAGCCCAAAGCCTATGTATATAAGTTTTGGGTCGCAAGATTCTAGACCTCAATAGATATAATGTCAAGTTTTTGCTTTAGTTAAGGAAGAATCTAATATTATGAATTGCTATTTTTAACCTTATTATTACTAATAAATTAATAATAATATTTTTCAGTTAAATTTTCCCACCGGAACTAACCGATGGGAAAAAAATTAATGATGGTCGATAAAGATAAATTTTAATGCAAATAGAAGGGCAAAAATAATGACGCAAAGATTTAATTCTTTAAATTTACCAGTTAATGTTTTTAACACAACGTAAGAGATAAAACCAAGTGCTACACCTTCGGTAATAGCAAAAGCGAAAGGCATCATTAATGCGGTAATAAATGCTGGTGTTGCATCAGTTAAATCAGACCAATTAACTTTCATTAAACTTGAAACCATTAAGATTCCAACAAATATTAAAGCACCAGATGTCGCATAAGGTGGAACTAAATGGGCTAAAGGCGATAAAAAGGTCATTAATAAAAATAATAATCCAACTACAACTGCAGTTAAACCTGTACGCCCACCAACTGAAATACCAGCAGAACTTTCAATATAAGTTAGTACTGATGAAGTTCCAAATAAACCACCAAGTGAAGAACTAAAACTATCGATTAATAAAGCTTGACGCATTTTAGGGAAACGCCCTTTTTCGTCAGAAATTCCTGCTTTGTCGGTTAAAGCTAAAATTGTACCGGAAGAATCAAATAGGCTTACAATCATAACTGAAAAAATAACACCCATAATACCCACATTAAGTGAACCAGCTAGATCGACATGACCAACAACACTGCTAACACTTGGTGGAACTGATGCAATTCCTTGATAACTAATATTAGGATCAAGCCAAAGTGCAAGTAAGGTAACAACAAGAATTGAAACTAGTACAGCCGCATGGAAATTACGAGTTGCTAGAATTATTATAATAAAAAATCCTAGTGAACCTAATAATACTTTAAGTGATAAGATATTGCCTAAGGTTAGTAATGTTTCTGGTGATGCGACCACAATTCCCATATTTTGAAATCCCATAAAAGCAATAAATAGTCCAATACCAGCACTTATACCTGCTCGCAAACATTGCGGAATATGTTCAATTAACCAATGGCGAACTTTAAATAATGATAATGCAAAAAAGATTAATGAGCCCCAAAATATTGCCCCCATACCCACTTGCCAAGAATAGCCCATAGCACCGCATATTCCATAGGCAAAGAAAACATTGAGTCCCATAGCTGGAGCTAAAGCAATCGGTAGATTGGCAAACAGCCCCATTAAAATAGTTGCAAAAGCCGTTACTACGCACGTTAGAACAAAAACTGCTGATTTGTCCATGCCAGTTACAGATAAGATAGAAGGGTTAACAAAGATAATATAAACCATGGTTAGAAAAGTTGTACAGCCTGCTATAACCTCTGTACTGATAGTGGTTTTCTTCTCTTTCAGTTGAAAAATTTTTTCGAATAGTGAATTCATAAGTTAAAGCCCAATTTAGTTTGATAGTAATCGATATAACCTTTATTTTTACCTAAGTTGATTTGTAGTAAAAATAAAAAAGATACAAAGTTATCACTTCATATCTCAAAAAATGAAAAAACACAGCGCTATTATTGCCTGTAATTTATTTTGGTCAAGCGTTATTCATATTAAGAATATCGTTTAGTAATTGATAGATAATTTTTATAACTTACCTCTAAAATAGTTGTTTAGCTCATCTGAGATGAGCTAAACAATGGGTAGAATATCACTAACCTAGTTCTTTAATATATCTAATTTATTCTTAGTGATTTTCACTTTTAAAATACGGTGACTTTCAATTTCGGCAACTTCAAATAAATAATCGCCAATTTGTATTGTTTCACCGACATTAAGTAAATGTTGAGCTTTTTCCATCAACAATCCAGCAAGAGTATGGTATTCTCGCTTATCATCTATAGGTATAGGGACATACCTTACTAATTCTTCTACAGGGATGTAACCATTAGCAATCCAACTGTTATCATCAATACATTGAATATCGTGTTTGGCATCAATTTCCTCTTCTTCAGTTGGGAAATCACCAGCAATGGTTTCAATAATGTCAGTAACAGACACAACTCCTTGCATTGAACCAAATTCATCAACCACAAACGCAAAATGGGTTTTCGCTTTTTTGAATTGTTCCAGTGCAACAAGTAAAGATACCGTTTCAGGGAAAATTAATGGCTGCTTTATTAAAGAGTTAATATCAATATGCTGTTTATCTTGTAAAACATCTTTCAATAGATCATTAACTTGAATAATGCCTAATGGTTCATCAATTGAAGCATTATCCGTTACGACTAAACGTGAATGAGGATTATCAAATATCTCTTTTAATATCACCTCACGATCATCATTTATATTGACCATATCAACATTTAATCGTGAGGTCATGATGCTACTAACTGAACGTTGAGCCAATCCTAACACTCGCTCGACCATGTTTAATTCTTGATGATTAAATACTGATGTTTTCTTATTATTATCAGAAACAACATCAATATTGTGAGTTTCGGGATCTTCTTCTGCATCGCCTTTGAGTAAATGTAAAATCGCTTCAGCGGTGCGTTCACGTAATGGTTTTTTGTTTAATGCTTTTCGGCGATTGAATATAGCTAATTGATTAAAAAACTCAATCATAATTGAGAAACCAATAGCTGCATATAGGTAGCCTTTTGGAATAATAAACCCAAAACCTTCGGCAACCAAACTAAAACCAATCATAAGTAAAAAACTTAAACATAAAATAACAATCGTTGGATGGGAGTTAACAAAATAGGCCAATGGTTTACTTGCTACCATCATGATACAAATAGCAATACAAACAGCAATAATCATTACTGGAATATGTTCAACCATACCCACTGCAGTAATTACTGAGTCGAGTGAAAATACGGCATCAAGTACAACGATTTGAGCGACAACAGTCCAAAAATGTGAAGTCTTTTTGGGTTTACCATCTTCATGTGAAGCGCCTTCTAAGCGTTCATTGAGTTCCATTGTGGCTTTGAAAAGCAAAAATATACCACCAAGCAACATTATCAATTGCCTAGCATTGAAACTGATTCCGGATATAGAAAATAGAGGGGTAGTGAGTGTAACTAACCAACCAGTAAACATTAATAACAATATTCGTGTAATTAATGCAAAAGCAAGACCAGTAATGCGTGCTTTATCTCGTTCTTGTGGCGGAAGTTTCTCGGCAAGAATGGCAATAAAAACAATGTTATCAATGCCAAGGACGATTTCAAGTACAACTAGAGTGGATAAACCAATCCAAATTGTAGGATCCATGATCCATTCCATATGTCAGGTGATTACCTCTAATGAACACAGCACATGCTGCTTAGTAATTCTGTCTGCAATTGACTAAATAATCAATAAAATATTTATATTTTTAGCCATTTTTCTAAAAAATCCAAGTTTAACACTAAATTGTTAAGTGAAAATTAGCTTCGCCAGAAGGTTGGTGTAAATAAAACCAATAAGGTAAATATTTCAAGTCGTCCAAATAACATGTCCACAACCATTACCCATTTAACCATATCACTTACATGCGCAAAATTATCACTCACACTGCCAAGACCAACCCCCAAATTGTTCAATGATGAGGCAACAATATAAAATGAGTCAGTTGCATCAATTCCAGACGCCATAATGATAAATAGACTAATTAAAAAAACTAATGCATAGGCAGAAAAGAATCCCCATACTGCCTCAATAATTCGTTCCGGTACAACTCGATTATTCAATTTTAAGGTATATATTGCATTCGGGTGTATAAGACGTTTTAATTCACGTGAACCTTGCATAAATAATAGTAGAACGCGAACAACTTTTAACCCTCCTCCAGTAGAACCAGCACAGCCCCCAATAAATGAAGCACATAATAAAAAGATTGGTAATGAGGATGGCCAAGTATTAATATCATCGACGGTAAAACCGACAGTTGCAGAAACCGACACGACTTGTAACACGATTTTATCAATACCAAGATTTCGTTGTGGTTGATAAAAATAGATAACAAAGGCACAAATAACAATTAAAATAAGAAGGATAAAGATAAACGTTCTGAACTCTTGATCGCGCCAATAAACTTTAAGTGAAATACCATTTAATGCGGCAAAATGGAGTGCAAAATTACAACCAGATAAAATTAGGAAAATAGTAACAATATAGTTAATTGCTGGACTATTAAAATAAGCTAAATTGCTGTCATGAGTTGAGAATCCTCCCATCGATATCGTCGAAAAACTATGCGAAATAGCATCGAAGATATTCATTCCAGCAAACCACAAACTTATTGCGCATAACGTGGTAAGTAAAATATAAATAGACCACAATGTTTTTGCCGTTTCAGCAATGCGGGGACGCATTTTACTATCTTTTTGAGGACCTGGGATTTCAGCTCGATAGAGCTGCATTCCACCAACACCTAATAATGGTAAAATAGCAACTGCAAGTACGATAATTCCCATTCCCCCAAGCCATTGTAGCAATTGACGATAAAATAAAAGGGCCTTAGGTAAATGATCTAAATTAACAATAGTTGTAGCGCCTGTTGTTGTTAACCCAGAAAAAGATTCAAAAAAAGCAGTGGTTAAATTAAGATTGATATGATTATCAAAAAGAAATGGAAATGCACCAATAGTACCTAAAACTACCCAGAATAATACAACAATGAAAAAACCTTCCCGAGTACTCAACTCATGACGCTGATTTCGATTAGGGAACCACAACAATACTCCTAAAATTAATGCAGCGAAGAAAGAACGGACAAAAATTGCACCAGCACCATCACGGTATATTAATGCGACTAGTGCCGGTATTAACATAAATATCGACAATAATGATATTAATAAACCGATAATTCTTATAATTGAGCGCCAATGCATCATAGTAATAATCTCTATTTGAATCCACGAGATGCTTTTATAAGATCGTAAGCAGCTTGAATTTCTTGTGCTCGCTTTTTGGTTGCCTCTAACATCTCTTTTGGTAAGCCTTTTGATGCTAATTTATCTGGATGATGTTCATTCATTAACCTGCGATAAGCTTTTTTGATTTCAGGAATATCAGCAGATGAATCTATCCCTAAAATTCTATAAGCATTTTGCAAATCTGATTGGTGAGAACTGTTTTGATAATTGCCATAATTATTGCTTTGTTGATATTGACTATTTTGTTGATTATTATAATATTCTTGACGGAAATGAAAGCTTCCCATCATCATCTGAATATATATAACCATTTGTTGGCGAGGAATATGGAATTCTTCAGCAACAATAAACAAAATTTGTGACTCTTTTTCATCTAAATTACCATCAACTAAAGCCGCTTGAATTAATTGTTCACAAAATATATTTAAAACATTTCTTCTAAAACGATATTGAAAGTAGAGTTCTCGTAAACGCGATCGAAGTGGGTAATCACTTGCTTTACCACGATTAAATGACTCTTGGGCTAATTGGCGACCGGCTGCATCAAGTTGTAGCCGATCCATAAATTGCTGAGCAAGATTAATATCATCTTGGGTAACAACACCTTTAGCTTTACTCAGATGCCCCAATACTTCAAAAGCAACAATTAAGTACAAAGTTGGGTTTGATTGTGTCCTTTTTTCATTTAATCTATTGCCAAATGCTTGATACAACATTGGACCTATTAATAGACCAAGTATAAATCCCCATCCGGATTTGAAAACTGAGCTCAGTATTAACCCGAGAATAATGGACCAGATAAAAGACATATTATTCGTTTACCTCAATTCGATCGATTTTTTGTAATCCACGCGGTAGTGATGTTCCTTTACGAGCACGCTCTGCTCTAAATTTTTGTAAATCAGTAGAAGAAAGCGTAAGTTTGCGTTTACCAACATACAACGTCAGTGAGGTTTCAGGCGTTATTAGCATCATATAAGCTAGGCTATCATCGCTGGCAGATAATGAGATAATTTTATTTCCTTTACCTTTAGATAACTCTGGTAAATCTTTCACCGGGAAGATAAGCATTCTACCCGCTTGACTAATTGATAAAAGCAAGCTTTCCTCTGATACTATCTCAATCGGTGCAAGTACATTTGAATTATTAGATAGATTAATTACTGCTTTACCGTTACGATTACGCGCAATTAAATCGCTAAATTGACAAATAAAACCGTATCCGGCACTAGAAGCAAGTAAGAATTTTTGTTCTTCATCGTTTGACATTAAAACATGTTCAATAGTTGCACCTGCTGGTAATGCTAATTTACCGGTAATTGGCTCGCCTTGTCCTCGAGCTGATGGTAAAGTATTTGGCTCAATAGCATAACTTCGCCCAGTTGAATCGATAAAGACAACTGGCTGGTTACTTTTACCTTTTGCAGCAGCTTTAAAGCTATCGCCTGCTTTATAACTTAATCCGACGGGGTCAATGTCATGACCTTTAGCCGCTCTTACCCATCCCATTTCAGATAATACAATTGTGACGGGTTCAGAAGGTGTTAATTCTTGTTCAGTGATCGCTTTAGCTTCACTTCGCTCAACGATTGGCGAACGGCGTTCATCGCCATACTTTTCAGCGTCTTCTTGCAATTCTTTTTTGATTAAATTACTGAGTTTTCTTGGTGAAGCAAGTAGAGCTTGTAGTTGATCCCGTTCTTTAGCAAGATCAGCTTGTTCGCCTTTAATACGCATCTCTTCCAATTTAGCTAAATGACGAAGTTTTAACTCTAAAATAGCTTCTGCTTGTATTTCACTTAAGGCAAATCGCTTAATTAATTCTTCTTTTGGTTCATCTTCATGACGAATTATTTCAATAACTTCATCAATATTTAGAAACGCAATTAATAAGCCATCTAAAATATGTAATCTTTTTAGGATTTTATCTAAACGATAATTTAATCGACGTGTTACCGTCAAACGTCGATATTCTAACCATTCAGTTAATATTTCAACTAATCCTTTAACTGATGGACGATTATCAAGTCCAATCATATTCATATTGACGCGATAGCTTTTTTCAAGATCCGTGGTAGCAAATAGATGATTCATAACTTGCTCTAAATCCACTCTATTAGATCTTGGGACAATTACTAAACGGGTTGGATTTTCATGGTCTGACTCATCGCGTAAATCTTCAATTAATGGTAATTTTTTCGCCCGCATTTGCGAAGCAATTTGCTCTAAGATTTTAGCACCTGAAACTTGATGAGGAAGATCAGTAATAACAATATCACCCTCTTCTTTTTTCCAAACTGCACGCATGCGGATTGATCCTCGTCCAGTTTGATAAATTTTAGCAATATCTTCTGGCGCAGTAATAATCTCGGCTTCTGTTGGAAAGTCAGGGCCTTGTATGTGAGCCATCACTTCACTAAGTGTTGCTTTTGGGTTATCTGCTAACATAATAGCAGCATTTGCTACTTCACGAATATTATGTGGTGGAATATCAGTTGCCATACCAACAGCAATGCCGGTTGTACCATTCAATAAAATATTGGGTAATCTAGCTGGCAACATTTTAGGTTCTTGTAAGGTACCATCGAAATTTGGCGTATAGTCAACAGTGCCTTGCCCTAATTCGCCTAATAATAATTCTGCATATTTTGATAGACGAGATTCGGTATAACGCATAGCCGCAAATGATTTAGGATCATCTGGAGCTCCCCAGTTTCCTTGACCATCTACTAATGGGTAACGGTAAGAGAATGGTTGTGCCATTAACACCATTGCTTCATAACAGGCACTATCGCCATGAGGATGGTATTTACCTAACACGTCACCTACAGTACGAGCTGATTTTTTAAATTTAGCCTGAGCATTAAGCCCTAATTCTGACATGGCATAAACAATACGGCGTTGCACAGGTTTTAAACCGTCACCAATAAACGGCAGTGCACGATCCATAATGACATACATTGAGTAGTTTAAATATGCGCTCTCTGTAAAAGTACGTAGCGACTGAACTTCTACTCCGTCATGAGTTATCTCACTCATTATTGTTCCTCTAAATTATTCTGTATATTAGACATCAAGTTCAACTTGGTCACCTTTTTCTTGTAACCATTCTCGGCGATCTTCTGCTCGTTTCTTAGCCAGCAGCATATCCATTAATGCCATGGTTTCCTCTGCATTATCTAGTGATAACTGAACTAATCTACGAGTATTAGGATCCATCGTTGTTTCACGGAGTTGTAATGGATTCATTTCTCCTAAACCTTTAAAACGTTGTACATTCGGTTTACCCTTTTTACGTTTAAGTTGATCTAAAATCCCTTCTTTTTCTTCTTCATCAAGGGCATAATGCACTTCTTTACCTAAATCAATACGATAAAGCGGAGGCATAGCAACAAAGATATGCCCATGTTCAACCATCGCCCGAAAATGACGAACGAATAACGCACAAAGCAAAGTGGCAATATGTAATCCATCTGAGTCTGCATCAGCTAAAATACAGATTTTACCGTAGCGCAATTGACTTAAATCATCACTATCAGGGTCAATACCTATGGCAACCGAGATATCGTGGATTTCTTGTGAGCCTAATACCTCGTCTGATGATACTTCCCAAGTATTTAAAATTTTACCTTTTAATGGCATTATGGCTTGATATTCTCTATCTCGTGCCTGTTTGGCTGAACCACCTGCAGAATCACCTTCTACCAAAAATAGTTCAGTACGACTTAAATCCTGTGAAGAACAATCGGCCAATTTACCAGGTAAAGCAGGACCACTTGTGAGCTTTTTACGAATAACTTTTTTAGATGCTCGTAGGCGTTTTTGCGCACTTGAAATGACCATTTCAGCCAATAATTCTGCAATTTGCACATTTTGATTTAACCAAAGACTGAATGCATCTTTAACAATTGCCGAAACGAATGCGGCGCTTTGTCTTGATGAAAGGCGTTCTTTGGTTTGACCAGCAAATTGAGGTTCCTGCATTTTTACGGATAACACATATGCGCAGCGTTCCCAAATATCATCGGCGGTCAGCTTTAGGCCTCGAGGAAGTAAATTACGGAACTCGCAAAATTCGCGCATAGCATCAAGTAAACCTTGACGTAAACCATTAACATGAGTACCACCTTGTACAGTTGGAATCAAGTTAACGTAACTTTCAGTTAAAAGTTCCCCACCTTCTGGTAACCAGAGTAAAGCCCATTCGACTGCTTCTGTTTCGCCAGTATGACTACCAGTAAATGGCTCTTCAGGTAATAGTGTATAACCACTAACAGATTCCATTAAATAATCTTTTAGACCGTCCTGATAACACCAGCGTTGTTCAGTATTGTTAATTTTATCTTTGAAAATGATTTCTAACCCTGGGCAGAGTACCGCTTTTGCTTTAAGTAAATGAGTTAAGCGGGGTACAGAAAATCGTGGTGAATCAAAATACTTTTCATCAGGCCAAAAACGTACTTTTGTACCGGTATTTCGACGACCACATGTACCTATTACATGTAAATCCTCAACTTTATCACCATTTTCAAAAGCGATTTGATAAACTTGCCCATCACGATTTACAGTAACTTCTACACGCTTTGATAATGCATTAACAACGGAGATACCCACACCATGCAAACCGCCTGAAAATTGATAATTTTTGTTGGAAAACTTACCTCCAGCATGTAAACGGCAAAGTAAAAGTTCAATAGCTGGTACACCTTCTTCAGGATGAATATCAACCGGCATACCTCGCCCGTCATCAATAACCTCAAGTGAATTATCTTCATAGAGTGTAACTTTAACTTGGCGGGCATGTCCTGCAATAGCTTCATCTACACTATTATCAATAACCTCTTGTCCCAAATGATTTGGGCGAGCAGTATCAGTATACATGCCTGGTCGATGGCGGACAGGATCGAGTCCTTTTAGGACTTCAATATCAACAGCATTATAAGTGGATTGTGACATAAGTTTTCTATTTATTCGAATAAATGGGCATATTATACCAATCTTTCTTTAAGATGCATGAAATTAAATTGATAATGAAAATCAAATTAAATTTTTAATTGATAATAATTCTTATTTTATTAATTTATTTTAAGTTAATTTCGATTTTAGCCTTTTTTCTGTTTTATAATCTTATCTATAGTATTATGATAAATACATCCCAAATAAAAAATAAGGGAATAGGATGAGCAAGTCAGAAAACAAAATAACTCGGCGTGATTTTTTGCAAAAATCACTAGCAATTGGTGGTGTGGCAGCACTAGCAAATAATTTGCAATTACCTTTTGCTTATGCAACATCTGAAACAAATCACGATAAAGCATTGATACCTAATCCCACTAATGATGAAAAGATTTTCTACAGCGCCTGTTTAGTGAATTGCGGTAGTCGCTGCCCACTAAAAGTCCATGTTAAAAACGATATTATTACTAAAATCTCATCCGAAGACGGTATTAATGATCCTATCTTCGGTCAACATCAAATTCGCCCATGTTTGCGGGGGCGAGCAGTACGCTGGCGAACTTACGATCCGGAGCGTTTAAAATACCCTATGGTGCGAATAGGTAAGCGTGGTGAAGGTAAATTTAAACGTATTAGCTGGGATGAAGCAATAACTTTATTGGCAGATAAACTTAAATACACCATTAATCGTTATGGCAATGAAGCTATTTATTGTCAATATGGAACAGGTACCACCGGCGCAAATATCGCCGGGCGCAGTGCTTGTAGACGGTTTTTAAGTACTATCGGTGGTTATCTAAATTATCATGGCGATTACTCAAGTGGACAGATAACTGCTATTAAGCCTTATATTTATGGCAATGCTAAAGAGTCGCTCATTGATCAAATTAAACATTCAGATTTGGTTGTTATGTTTGGACATAATGTTGCTGAAACGCGAATGTCAGGCGGTGGGCAAGTAACGGAACTGTTTCATGCGTTAGCACAAAGTAAAGCCAGAGTGATTATTATCGATCCTAGGCGTAGCGAAAGTGTAGTTGGCTATAATGCCGAGTGGGTCCCGATTATTCCCGGTACCGATGCGGCGTTAGTTGCTGCAATTGGCTATGCTTTACTGGAAGAAGATAAAATTGATGAGGCAATGCTTAATCAATATTGTGTGGGTTGGAATGCTGACTCATTGCCGGATAGCGCACCCCCTTTTAGTGATTATAAATCTTATATTTTAGGTTTAGGTGATGATAGAACACCGAAAACGCCGGAGTGGGCTGCAAAAAAAACCGGTATTCCCGCTAAACAAATTCGTAAACTTGCCTTAGATATTGTTAACGCTAAAGCAGCATGGATTTCGCAAGGCTGGGGAGCGCAACGTTGGCAAAATGGTGAGCATACTACAAGAGCAATTATGATATTGCCTATTATCACTGGTCAATTTGGTAAACCGGGCACCAATATTGGTACTTGGGGCGGAAGCGTGACTTATCCGGTTCCGGGTCTGAATTTATTAAATCCGATAAAAACCAGTATTCCATTTTTTTTATGGACTAAAGCAATCGAATCCCCGCAAAGCATGACCGCAAAAAATGCTTATATACTTGGTAAAGATAAATTGGATGTCGGTATCAAGTTTATCTGGAGTTACGCCAGTAATGTAATTGGTAATCAGCATGCCGATCTCAATCGAACGCACCAAATTTTACAAGATGAATCTCAATGCGAATTTATCTTAGTGTGGGATACTCATATGACCGCATCAGCACGGTATGCCGATCTGTTATTACCGGATGTGTCATCTGTGGAAAGTAACGATTTAATTAATAATTCTTATGCATCCGGCGCTTACCATTATGTTATTCGTATGCAACGGGCTATTAAGCCACTTTGGGAAAATCGATCGTCTTATGATGTGTTAACTGAGTTATCAGAAAAAATGGGCGTTAAAGATAAATTTACTGAAGGGCGAACGCAAGATGAGTGGATAGCGTATAGCTATGAAAGAATGCGCAAGCAAAATCCTGATTTACCGCCTTTTGTTGACACTGACAGTAAGGGTATTGTCGATCGTAAGTTAGCGGATAGCGATGCGCAAATTGCCTTAAAAGCATTCCGGGATGATCCGATTAATCAGCCATTAAATACCCCGTCTGGCAAAATTGAAATTTATTCAGAAGCGCTGGCAAAAATAGCGGGTGAATGGGATATTGAGCCGGACGATAAACTCTACCCAATTCCTGCTTATTTGCCTGCTATTGAAGGGAGCGAAGATCAACAAAAACGCGATAAATATCCGCTGCAAATGATTGGATTTCATATTAAAGGGCATTGTCACTCCTCTTATAGTAATCTTCCCCAACTACGAGAAGCTGTTGCCAGTAGCGTTTGGATTAACCCAATTGATGCTGAACAAAGACAAATTAAGCATGGGCAATTAGTTGAAGTATTTAATGATCGTGGTCGGCTTTATATTCCGGCTAAAGTAACGCCTCGTATATTACCGGGCGTGATCGCTATACCTCAAGGGCTATGGGCAAAAACTAATGCTGCTGGCGTTGATATTGGTGGTTGTATTAATCGTTTAACCTCATTGCGCCCGTCAGTGTTAGCGAAGTCAAATTCGCAGCATACTAATTTGGTTGAAATCAAACCATTATCAACTATGCCAGCGGCATCATAATTAAAAAGGGAGATGATTAAAATGCAATATGGATTCTTTATTGATTCTTCCAAATGTACCGGGTGTAAAACCTGTCAATTGAGCTGTAAAGACGAAAAAGATAATGCGCTGGGCGTGCATTTTCGCCGAGTTTATGAGTATGGTGGTGGATCGTGGCAACAAGTGGACGGGATTTGGCAAAATGATACTTTTACTTATTATTTGTCAATCTCATGTAATCATTGTGAGCAACCAACTTGCGTGCAAGGTTGTCCAACTGGTGCGATGCATAAACGCCAACAAGACGGCTTAGTGGTTGTCAATCAAGATGTGTGTATTGGTTGCCGCTATTGTGAAATGCGCTGTCCATATGGTGCGCCACAGTTTGATCAACAAAAGCGGGTTATGTCAAAATGCGATGGTTGTTATGAGCGTGTAGCCGAAGGCTTAAAGCCTGTGTGCGTCGAATCTTGTCCGCAACGTGCTTTAGATTTTGACGAGATAGGGAAATTACGTGAGCGTCATGGTGATGAACGTAATATTGCCCCTTTGCCTAATACAGAGTTGACTAAACCGAATATTGTTATCAAACCACATGCTTTGGCTAGAAGCTCAGGCGATACACAAGGAAAAGTGCTCAATCCGGAGGAGGTATAATATGCATGAATTACCATTGGTTTTTTTTACGGTATTTGGGCAATTATCTGCCGGAATGGTGCTGTTAAGCAGCTTATCTTGCTTAATGAATTGTTCACAAGCTAATCCCATTATTCGTCAAAAAATTAATCTGTTAGCGCTGGTTTTTATGGCTGTTGGTATGCTGCTTGCCTCATTCCATTTAGGGCATCCTTTGCGGGCGTTAAATGTGATCTATGGGATTGGACGTTCGCCGATGAGTAATGAGATTTTCACTTTTGGTGTGGTATTTGGCGTTACATTCGCCTCAGTATTAATCCACTACTTTTCTCTCAATCCGGATAGCCAAAAACTGAAATTGATTAAACCGCTTTGTTTAAAGATTAATCGCCTTCCCTATATCAACCAGCTGATAGCCATCATCTTAATCCTATTGAGTTTAATTTTTGTGTGGACGATTGTTTTAACTTACATGCTACCAACAGTGAAAACATGGGATACCAACTATACCGCAATTCAAATGTATACAGCGATGCTGGCGTTGGGTGGAATTGCTAGCGCAATGCTTGGGTTATATCGTTTAGGCAATGCAGCTTTTATCATTGGTAGCGTATTGATTATATTATTAAAAATTCCCTATTATAATTTAATGATGACCATAAGCCCGGAGCTGGCTTGTGCGCAAGCAAATTGGATGATTGCCGAGTGCATTTTAATCATAGTGGCACTACTATTGGTTGCTTTTAACATTTACCGTTCCAAACATAATGCAATAAGTTATCTTACTGCCTTTGCTTGCGTGTTTATTGCTGAAGTTTGCGGCCGTATTGCCTTTTATAATTTATGGATGATACCGCTATAATTAACAATATAACTGACCGACAACAAGTAACGTCAATGAATAAAGAGAAAAAATTTGATAATCTCACTTGTGCTACCCTAGCAAAAGTACTGGGTGCTTTTTTTTATTATCCGCCTAATAGTCAAACCGTTGAACCGTTGCTTGAGGCTCTATTGCATATTGACCAACTGGCAGATTGGCAAAATCCAGAGCTCATTAGCCAGCAATGCCAGATATTGGCAACGCAAATCAGCCATGCCGATCTGGATTATCAATTCTCGTTATTGTTTGAAGGGCAAGGCAAAATGCCGGCCCCGCCTTGGGGATCTGTCTATTTAGATCAAGAAAAACTATTAATGGGGGAATCGCAAGAGCGCTATCGTCAATTTTTACAGCAGCATGGTTTAACGCTTAATACCGGTATGAATGAGCCGGAAGATCAGTTTGGTTTAATGTTAATGGCTTATGCGATATTGCTGGAAAAACAAAAAACGCAAGCGGCGAATCAACTGATTGATGAACACTTAATGACTTGGTCATCAGCTTATCTAGATCAATTAAAACATAATCAAGTTAGCCAATTTTATCGGGCATTAGCCGTGATGGCAGAGCAGTATTTACTTTTGTTGTAACGCTTTATTACCACAATTAATCAATTTAGTTAGATTAACCGTTTTGGATATGACACGATATTAGGTAAATTGACTTGATTGATTACACATGTAGCAGCATCAAATAAAAACGGTATTTATCCGCATTGCAGCTTTAACAAGATCAGGTATAATCCGCCCATTATAATTGAGGATAGATATATGTTAGCTTATATAAAACTGATGCGGTTAGATAAACCAATCGGCATTTTACTGCTACTTTGGCCGACTTTGTCAGCAATATGGCTTGCTGATCCCTATCCAACTGAAAAACTGGTTTTGATATTTACGCTAGGTGTCATTGTTATGCGATCCGCCGGTTGTGTTGTGAATGATTATGCTGATCGCCATTTTGATGCGCATGTAGAGCGAACTCAAAGTCGTCCGTTAGTGCAGGGTGAATTAACAGCAAAGAATGCTAAATGGACATTATTGATATTATTATTAATGGCCGCTTGTCTACTATTATTTTTAAACGCTTTGTCGTGGTTGATTGCTGGCTTTGCATTGTTAACTGCGATGATTTATCCGTTTATGAAACGTTATACTTATTTTCCACAAATAGTGTTGGGAATTGCATTTAGTTGGAGCATTCCAATGGTCTATGCGGCCACAATTGAACAGTTTCCGTTAACCTGTTGGTTATTGTGTTTGGCAAATATTTGTTGGACAGTTGCTTATGATACCGAATATGCCATGGTTGATCGAAATGATGATATCAAAATTGGCATTAAATCGACGGCTGTTTTGTTTGGTTACTATGATAAATTGTGGATAGGCATTCTACAGATAATAACATTGATTTGCTTGATAATTATTGGTCTCAATAATCATTTATCTTTTATTTATTATTGTGGATTATTGGTTGTGTCGTTACTGTTTATTTATCAACAATGGTTAATCAATGATCGTGATAGAACTCGATGCTTTAAAGCTTTTCAAAATAATAATTATGTTGGTTTTATGATGTTTCTAAGTATTTTTATTGTTTAAAAATTATTTGAAACAGTGATGCCAAAAATTGAAAATTCTCAAGCATAAAACAAAAAGGGATTTTTATAGTATTTGTCTAAAAATTCCCTTTTTAATAAAATAATGGCTTATTTTGTTAAAGTTAAACCCCGTTTATTCCTGTTCAGCTAAAGTGGCTTGCACAATTCGCAGTGCATCAAAGGTTTCTTTTACGTCATGAACTCGAATAATCTGCGCACCTTTCATGGCTGCAATTACTGCACAAGAAACGCTACCTAACATACGTTCTTTAGGCGAAACATTTAATACTTGTCCAATCATGGATTTGCGAGACATGCCAACTAATAGCGGTAAATGAAAGTGATGAAATTTTTCAAGTGTTGCTAGTAATCGATAATTGTGTGCCAATGTTTTACCAAACCCAAAACCCGGATCAAGAATAATTTTTTCTCGTTCAATTCCTGCGTTTATGCAACGATTGATATGATGAGCAAAAAATTGATCAACTTCTTGATAGATGTCTTGTTGATAATGCGGAGCATTTTGCATAGTTTGGGGATCGCCTTGCATATGCATAATGCAAACCGGTAATCCTGTTTGAGCTGCGGCTTCGACTGCTCCAGATTCTGTTAATGCTCGGATATCATTAATTAAATGTGCTCCTGCTTTTGCTGATTCAGTCATAACTTGAGGCTTAGAGGTATCAACCGAAATCCAAACATCAAAATAGCGAGCCACTTTTTCAACTAAAGGCACAACTCTATCTAATTCTTCTTCAACTGAGACGAAGGCTGCACCAGGACGAGTTGATTCGCCCCCTATATCAATAAATGTTGCGCCTGCTTGTATCATATTATCAACTCGACGCATGGCATCATCAAGATTGTTATAATTACCGCCATCAGAAAAAGAATCTGGCGTCATGTTTACGATACCCATTACCTGTGGAAAAGAGAGATCCATAATTTGATTGTTGAAACGAATTTCCATGATTATGCCTTATTTGAGTCATCTGCTTTTTGTTATCGCTAAGCTTTGTTATAAGCTAAACGATAGCAAAATCATTCAAGTTTATTACCTGTTTTGAAAATCACTTTTATTTTAGATTTATTTAAATTATCCGATAAAAAACGCGCCGTAGCGCGTTATAAAAATTAAAACAGATTAATCATCAGATTCAGGTGGTGTACCTTCATTCGGAACTTCTTGAGCTGCTATTTCATCACTGGCTGTCCAGCCTTCTGGTGGTGTGACTGGCTGGCGATTCATCAGTTCATCAATCTGTTGTTTATCAATTGTTTCATATTTCAGTAAAGCATCTTTCATTGCATGAAGAATATCAATATTTTCAGTTAGTGTTGTTTTAGCTCGTTGATAGTTTCGTTGTAGGATTGCATCAACTTCTTCATCAATAATTTTTGCTGTACCATCAGATATTTTTTTCATGATTCCATAAGAAGATTCTTCATATTCAAATAATGCAGGTGGTAAACGATCTGAGAAACCCCACTGTGTAACCATTGCTCTGGCTATGTTAGAAGCGTATCGTATATCACTAGATGCACCTGAGGTAATTTTATCTTCACCATAAATTAGGCCTTCGGCAATTCTTCCCGCATAAGCTGTAGATATTTTAGACTCTAACTGAGTACGACTTTGACTAATTTGATCGCCTTCTGGTAAGAAGAAGGCTACACCTAATGCCCCTCCTCGAGGAATAATAGTTACTTTATGAAGCGGATCATGATCTGGCATTAAATAACCTACGATTGCATGTCCCGCTTCATGATAAGCCGTATTGGTTAATTGCTCTTTTGTCATGGATAACGAACGACGTTGAGTACCCATATCGATTTTATCTTTGGCTTCTTCAAACTCATCCATCGTGACTAAACGTTTATTACGACGCGCGGCAAATAGCGCAGCTTCGTTAACTAAATTAGCTAATTGAGCACCGGAATAATTTGGTGTTCCGCGAGCTAATACTGCTAGATTAACATCAGAACCTAAAGGTACTTTACGTACATGTACTGCCAGAATTTGTTCACGGCTTTTTAAGTCAGGTAAATCAATTTGAACTTGACGGTCAAAACGACCCGGACGAAGTAATGCAGGATCGAGAATGTCCGCACGGTTTGTTGCTGCAATAATGATAATACCACTGTTAGCTTCAAAGCCATCCATTTCAACTAACATTTGGTTTAGAGTTTGTTCGCGTTCATCATGTCCGCCCATTGAGCCGGCACCACGTTTTCGACCAACAGCATCAATTTCATCAATAAAGATAATACATGGTGAATGTTTACGGGCTTGTTCAAAGAGGTCACGTACACGTGATGCGCCAACGCCGACAAACATTTCAACAAAATCTGAACCTGAAATACTAAAGAAAGGCACGTTTGCTTCACCCGCAATGGCTCTAGCTAATAATGTTTTACCCGTACCCGGAGGTCCTACCATTAAAATCCCCTTAGGAATACGACCGCCTAATTTTTGGTATTTGCCAGGATCACGTAAAAAATCGACGACTTCTGTTACTTCTTGTTTAGCTTCTTCACTGCCTGCTACATCTGTAAATTTAGTCTTAACTTGGTCAGGCGTTAACATTTTGGCTTTACTTTTGCCTACCGACATTGGGCCACCTTTACCCCCGCCTTGCATTTGGCGCATAACAAAGAACCAAAAACCAAGTAATAAGATAATTGGAAACCAAGAAATCAAGATACTAACTAATAAGCTTGGTTTTTCATCTGGACTGCCGTAAACAGCAATATCATTAAGCACCAAGTTATCGACTAGTTTTTCATCAAGGTAAGGGATATAAGTAACATAATTACTACTACTTTTAGTTGTAGCAACAATTTCGCGACCATTAATATGTACTTCTTTGAGTTTGCCGCTCGTTACATCCGAATTAAATTTGGTATAATCGACTTGAGGACCGCTATTGGATAACGCGCTGAATTGGTTGAATACAGCAAACAATACTACCGCGATAACGCCCCAGATCAGTAAATTCTTTACCATGTCGTTCAAAAGAAAAACCTCTCATAAAATTAACAGTTACGACTAAAATTAACCAAGTATGGTACTACAAAATTGTACGGCTGGCTACTTCATCCCCATTGCTACAATATATACTTCTCGAGATCGTGCGCGCGAAGCTTCAGGCTTTCGAATTTTGACTGTTTTAAACAGCGATCTAACTGTTTTTAGATATTCTTCAAAGCCTTCGCCCTGGAATACTTTTACAATAAAACTTCCATTAGGTGCAAGAACGTCTTTACACATATCTAATGCAAGTTCAACTAAATACATAGCTCTTGGTATATCAACTGCAGGCTGTCCACTCATATTCGGAGCCATATCTGACATAACAACTTGTACTTTCTCTTCACCAACGCGCTCAAGTAAGGTATTTAATACGGCTTCATCCCTAAAGTCACCTTGCAAGAAATCAACGCCAACTATTGGATCCATCGGTAATAAATCACAAGCAATAATTCGTCCCTTATTACCGATGAGTGATGCAACATATTGTGACCATCCGCCCGGTGCTGCCCCTAAATCCACGACAGTAATTCCTGGTTTGAATAGTTTGTCACTTTTTTGTATTTCTTCTAATTTAAACCATGCTCTAGAACGTAGGCCTTTTTTTTGTGCTTGTTGTACAAAGCGATCTTTAAAATGTTCATTTAGCCAACGAGTAGAACTTGCTGAGCGTTTTTTGTTACTCACAGCGAATAAATCCTTAGTGTATAGAGGTTACTTCAATTGATTACAAATATATATAAGGGTAGAATAGCAAAATTGCAACTTAATGTGATAAAAAATTAATGAATTTATCGAATAAACAAAAACAGTACTTAAAAAGTGAAGCTCATCATTTAAAACCGATAGTGATGATTGGTGCTAATGGATTTACCGAAGGCGTTCTTGCCGAAATCGAAAATGCACTAAATTTCCATGAGTTAATTAAAATTAAAATCGCTGCCGAAGATCGTGAAACGAAAAAATTAATTTGTGAAGCTATTATCCGCGAAACAAATGCATTACCCGTTCAACAAGTCGGATCTATTTTTACGGTATTTAGACCTAGCGAAGATAAGAAAATTACTTTACCCAAATAAAAAACAGGGCAATAGCCCTGTTTTTTTATTGCAGTTGAGTTTTATTAGATATACTCAACTTTAACAATGTCAAATTCTACATTACCGCCTGGTGTTTTGATTTGGACTGTATCACCATCTTCTTTACCAATAAGACCTCGAGCGATAGGTGAGTTAACCGAAATTAAATTTTGTTTATAATCTGCTTCATCATCGCCAACAATTCGATAAGTTGTTTCTTCATCGGTATCGATATTAATTACAGTCACTGTGGCACCAAAAATTATGCGTCCAGTATTTTTTACCTTGGTAATATCAATAATTTGTGCTTGAGATAATTTGCCTTCGATTTCTTGAATACGACCTTCACAAAAACCTTGTTGTTCTCTTGCTGCATGATATTCCGCGTTTTCTTTTAAATCTCCGTGCGCTCTGGCTTCTGCAATAGCAGCAGTAATTTGAGGTCTTTTTATATTTTTAAGTTCTTCAAGTTCTGCTCGTAATAATTCGGCTCCCCTTACTGTCATTGGGATCTGTTTCATCTCGATTTTTTCCTGTTTATATGGTCAATAAAAAAGAATTTTTCTCCCTAATCAAAGGATGAAGATTAATTCCGTGAATATGTTATTCTAAAGTCATAATTGGCTATATATTAACGTTAAAACTAGTTTAACAACAAATCATTTATATTAAAATCAAGTGCTATTTTACCCAAAATCAGGTATTGTTATATAAATTTTAATCCATTTTTATTACTATACTGCTTATTTATGAGACGGTTACGATCTTGTTTAATTTTGCTCTTTTCGATTATCTGGTTGTTAATTGTAGTTAGTTATTTTGCCTTGCAAACCAATTATGGAGCAAAAATACTGAGTCAACAATTATCAAAGCTTGGAACATACACTATTTCAATTGGTAAGATAAATCATTCATTAGCTAATTTTTATGAGTTAAGTATTGATAATTTATTGGTAATAAATGATAAGCAAGAAGTGACTAAAATTGGAAAGTTAACTATTGGTTTTGATAAGAAAAATTTATGGCAACTTCATCATTTTAATTATATTAATGTGATTGATGGTGAATTTAATGGTGTTGATATTACTAGTTTTTCGGCTAATGTATTAAAGTTTTATAATTCTACAATAAATTTTTCGTTTAATGATGAGCAAGATTCTCTTTCTTTAAAAGGCGTTGATGGCCGTATTAAACCTTTTGATTTAAGTAGTAAACAGCCATATCAATTTGATTTCACTTCACAAAAAGCATCATTTAATCAGATACCGATAAACAAAATATTGTTACAAGGATATTATCGTGATGGGGTTACAGCAATCACCAATTTAGGCGGTAATATGGATAATGGTTTTTTTGTTAGTAAATTAAAAGTATTAGCCGATGGTAGCTTAGATATAGCCCAATTAAGATTAAATAATATCCGTTTTCAACCAGATGATTATACTGAATTAAATAAGTATTTGCCTAAATTTCCAAAGTTTAGGTTAGAAGAACTTTTAATTTTAGACAGTAATATTCAATTACCTAATTTAATTATTGCTAAGGGAAATTTTGAAATAACCAATATTAGCTATGATAATCAGTGGAATCTGAATGAAACTTCCTTTATTTTTAATGCAGATAATGTGGTTTGGTTTGATCAAATATATTCTTCTTTATTGCTTCAATTGTCTTTTAAAGATAATGAAATAGATATCAAAAAAGCAGTTGCTCGATGGCATAACGGTGATGTTCATTTAGATGGTAGTTGGAAAAATAATTCATTACATTTGAATAAGTTATTGTTGACAGGCATCAGTTATGAATTATCTGATGAAGCAAAACAACCGTTATTACCAGATATATTTAATCGTGTTGACGTTGATCAGTTAATCATATTGCAAAGTATGTTAACCAGTATTAAATCTGATTATCCTTTTAACATTGCAAACTTTGATGTTTCGGGGAAAAATGTGAGCTTAGTTGAAGATAACAAATTTGGGTTATATTCGGGCTCACTATTTCTTAAAGCTAATAATGCTTCAGTTAATAAAGTAAGTATTAAATATCCTAGTGTGTCGGTAGATATTGATCTTCAGCATCGCACATTATTAAGTTTTAATGCATTAGTTAATGGCGGAATAATTGACTCAACTGCAATAATTAATCCTTTGCATTCTGAATTTGAATCATTTCACCTCATTAGCAAAGGTACCACAAGTGAGCTGCTTAATCGATGGAAGTTAGTACAGAATCCTCCAGAGTCGTTAAATTATCGAGCTGATTTGCGCGGTAAGATAGCTCCATTTAGTTTATCTGGAATTTTTTCGACAGGTGGCAATGATTATTCAATTCATCCACAACATTGATTTTAATAAAACGATACTTATATTAGTTATAAATGTATTAAGTCTTAAACGAGGAAACAATGCATCTCGTCAGATTAGATAAATGGTTATGGGCCGCGCGGTTTTATAAAACGCGTTCCATTGCTCGTGAAATGATTGAAGGTGGAAAAGTTCATTATAATGGCCAACGAGCAAAGCCAAGCAAAATAGTTGAAGTTGGGGCGATGATAGTGCTTAGGCAAGGTAATGAGCAAAAGACAATTCGAGTTTTAGCCATTAATGACCAGCGTAGAGCCGCAAGAGAAGTGGAATATCTTTACCAAGAAACCCCAGAGAGCATTGAAAAACGTGAAAATATTGCTCAGGCAAGAAAACTTAATGCATTAGCCATGCCGCATCCGGACCGACGACCTGATAAAAAAGAGCGGCGCACATTAATTAAATTTAAATATGAAAGACAACAAGGCAATTAATATGGATACTTTAAATCGGTTTTTATTTGATAATCATCCTGTTCGAGGGGAAATCACTCGACTTGAAAAAACATACCAATCTATTTTAGAAAACCATAATTATCCTATTCCAGTACAGAATTTATTAGGTGAATTATTAGTAGCCACCAGTTTATTAACCGCTACATTGAAATTCGATGGTGATATTGCTGTGCAATTACAGGGGGATGGGCCATTAACATTAGCAGTGGTAAATGGCAATAACCTACAAGAATTACGTGGTGTTGCGCGAGTAAATGGTGAAATTGCCGATAATGCTTCTCTTAAGGAGATGGTTGGCAACGGTTACATTGTAATTACCATAACGCCTAAAAAAGGCGAACGTTATCAAGGCATCGTTGGATTAGAAAAAGAAACGCTAATTGGCTGTATTGAAAATTATTTTATGCAGTCTGAACAACTGCCAACTCGTTTATTCGTTAAAACTGGAGTGCATAATAACACACCGATGGCTGCAGGGATTTTATTGCAAGTGTTACCTGCAAATGAAAATACTCAAGAGTCATTTGAGCTTCTAAGCACATTAACTGAAACCATCACTAGCCAAGAGTTGTTTCAACTTCCTACTGATGAAATTTTATATCGTCTTTATAATCAAGAAGAAGTTCGCTTATTTGAAACTCAACAAATTGTATTTAAATGTGGTTGTTCACGACAACGTTGTGAAGATAGTTTAATGACATTACCAGCCAAGGAAATTGATGAGATTCTTAATGAAGACGATGGCAAAATTGACATTCATTGTGATTATTGTGGAAAACATTATCTGTTTGATGCGATAGATATTGCTGAATTGAGAAATAAGAAAAATAACAATTATCATTGATGCAAATAAAAGGTGCCACTAAAATTATTAAAACTTTAGTGGCAAAGTGAAATATAGGGAATTAAACCCTCATTTAATTTAGCAGAATTAAGCTCTCTTACCAACCTATATTATCGGTATTATGTAATTCTTTTGTAAAGAATTTTTACAAAAAAAATATTTAATTACATATCTCATTGTTTTGTAAATTTATCGTTTAAATAAATTAACATTACCGTTCAATAATATGTATATTTTCAATAACGGCTAAGCAGCCTATCACCTTCCATTTAATATTAAAATGATATAGTGAGATTGCATAAGTTTGCTCATGGTTGTTTTTTTGTTTATAAGCTGGTCTTGGATCTTGAGATATTACTTGTTCAATTAATTCGGTTAGTTGTGGATAATCTTGTTGGGATTCAATAAATAATTTAGCGTTAGCTGAGAATGAAACTTCAAGTTTCTGTTCTGGAAGCATTTGAGCGTAACCCGCTTTTGCATCAGGATGGCTATCACAGTAAGGTAAGTAGGGTTTTATATCAATTATAGGTGTGCCATCTACGAGATCTAATCCCCCTAACTTTAAAATCACCTGATTTTTTTCAACAATAATATCTATTAATTCAACAACTGAAAGACCAATATTATTAGGTCTATATGGAGATCTTGTTGCAAATACGCCTAAACTTTTGTTTCCACCTAAACGAGGTGGACGTACCGTTAATCTCCTCTTGGTTGGCTCAATATGGTGGAAATGAAATAAAAGCCATAGATGAGAAAACTGTTCTAATCCTTTGACACTGATAGGATTGTTATATGGTGTAAGTAAATGTAGTTCACCTTGAGCAGCTTTGACCAGATTGGGTTGACGAGGCACTGCAAATTTTTCAACATAAGGTGACTGGATGATACCAATTGGTTCAAATTGATATGTCATTGTTGATTCTTTATTTAATTATTTTAATGATTTCCGTCGACGAATGCCGACGGAATATAATAAATTATAGCTTGCTAATTTACCAACCACGAATTGCGCCACCATTAAAAATTTGGTCAGCTTTTTGCGCTACTGCATCAGTTTGGTAAGCTTTAACAAAGTTTTTTACATTTTCATTATCTTTATCCGCTTCACGCGATACGATAATGTTAACATATGGAGACTCTTTATCTTCAACAAAAATACCATCTTTGCTTGGTGTTAAATTTGCTTGTCCAGCAAATGCATTGTTAATAATAGCAAGATCGACTTGCGAATCATCTAGCGAACGAGGTAGCATCGGAGCTTCTAGTTCGATAATTTTATATTCATATGGGTTACTTGTGATATCAAGTACAGTTGGCAATAAACCTTTTGTCTTATCAACAGTAATTAAACCTTCATGTTGTAATAAAAGTAATGCACGACCTAAATTTGTAGGGTCATTAGGAATGGCAATTGTTGATTTAGCTGGAATAAAGAACGTTTCGCCTCGAGGTGAGGTTACTTTTACACCTTCCCCAATTTCACTGTTATTCTCAATCGGTTTTAATTTGTGTGAGTAACTTGCAATAGGGTAAACAAATGAGTTACCAACAACAGTTAATTTATAACCTCTTTCTTTGATTTGTTCATCTAAATATGGTTTATGTTGAAAAGCGTTAATATCAATTAATCCATCATTTAATGCTTGATTTGGAGTAACGTAATCATTAAAAATCACAAGTTCAACATCAAGATTATAAAGGCTTTTAGCTTGTTGTTTGGCTACTTCTGCTACTTCTTGTTCAGGACCTGAAATTACACCAACTTTGATAGTACTTACTTTTGCTGGTTCTGCTGGTTTGTTATCAGTTACAGATGATTGTTTATTATCACAACCTGTTAAAAAAAATGCACTTACCAAAGTAGTGGCTAGTGCTAGCTGTTTAATTGACATAATTTTCTCCAAAATTAATGATGAGTAACATACCTTACAATCCTATTGCCAATAGCTTGGATTAGGAATACTAATATAACTAATAAAATAACAACTGTATTCATTATAGCGGGTTTGTAACTATTATAGCCATATTGAATAGCCAATTGCCCTAAGCCTCCAGCTCCAACAGCTCCACTGAGTGCAATATAGCCTGTTAATGTTATCAGTGTTATTGTCATGCTATTAATAATAATAGGTAGAGATTCGGGAATAAGAACTTTATATATAATCTGTAATGGTGTGGCTCCCATTGAACGAGCAGCTTCAATTAAACCTTTAGGAATATCCAGTAAAGCATTTTCAATCATTTTTGCAATTAAAGGCGCAACACCTACACTAAGCGGAACAATAACACCTTGTCTACCTAAAAAGGTGGCTTGGCCGGTTATAATGTCCATTACTTCTACTGTGAAAGGTTTTATCCATAAAATTAATATAATAAAAGGAATTGCTCGAAATATATTTGTGAGAAAAGAGAATGTAAAATTTACAATGTCATTTTCAAGTATGTTACCTTTTCGGGTGACATACAACAATATACCTAATGGTAATCCAATTAACGTTCCATAAAAACCTGATAACAACACCATATAAATAGTATCATCGGTTGCTTGTGCCATTTTGAATAGCATTGCTTCACTAAAACCATTAAATGAAGAACAAAATGTAACAAAATCTTCCCAGAAACCATGTTGAGCTAAATAGCGAAAAATCGATTCAAATGGTTTAAATGAAGGAATAAAATCAAACATAGCCTAAAACCTCAACTTTAGTATTATTTTTTTCTAGAAACGCAATTGCTGATGCAGTACTTTTCTGTTTTCCTTTCATTTCAGTTAACATCAAACCAAATTTAACGCCACCCGCATAATCCATCTGAGCGCTGATAATATTACTATCAACTTCGAATTCTTTAGCTATTTGAGACAGTAAAGGTAAATCTACCGATACACCAGAAAATTCCAAACGAACAAGTGGATTAAGTCCTTCTTTATGTACTGGTGTTAGTCTAGCTAAATAATCATCTGGAATAATAAGGTGTAATGTTGATTGAATGAATTGCCTTGCAATATCTGTTTTAGCATGCGAAAACATTTCACCGACTGAAGATTGTTCAACTAATTCTCCGTTACTAATAACTGCTACTTGGTCGCAAATCTGTTTAACAACATCCATTTCATGAGTGATTAATAAAATGGTTAAACCTAGTTTTTGGTTGATATCTTTTAATAATGCTAAAATAGAACGTGTTGTTTCAGGGTCAAGGGCACTGGTTGCTTCATCACATAATAATACTTTAGGATCACTTGCTAACGCTCTAGCAATAGCGACGCGTTGTTTTTGTCCACCCGATAAATTAGCTGGATAGACATCAGCCTTTTCACTTAAACCTACAAGTTCAATAAGCTCATTTACTTTTTGCTTGATTACCTTTTTAGGTGTTTTATTTAGTTCAAGTGGAAAAGCAATGTTATCGAATACAGTTCTAGATGATAACAAATTAAAATGCTGAAAAATCATGCTAATCTTTCGGCGTACTTCAATTAATTTTCGATTAGATAAATGGGTGATATCTTGGTTGTCAAAAAATATTTTTCCACTGGTTGGTTTTTCTAATAGATTGACACAACGTATTAATGTGCTTTTACCTGCGCCTGACTTGCCAATAACACCATAAATTTTACCTTGAGGAACATTTAATGAAATGTCCTTTAAAGCATGGATAGTGGTTTTATTGTGCTCAAAATTTTTTGAGATGTGTTCAAGTTTTATCATGATATATACTAATAAAAAGGAATGGATAAATATTAAGACGTCTAGACATCTATGTCAATCGATAATATCCTATATAAAGCTAGATAGACACCTCTATAAAAGGAAGATGATTAAACATGAAGCCTGCTATATTTTTAGATCGAGATGGTACAATTAATATAGATTACAATTATGTACACACTATTGATAAATTCCACTTTATTGATGGTGTAATTGATGCAATGCGAGAACTCAAAGAAATGGGTTTTTTACTTGTTATTACAACTAACCAATCTGGTATTGCGAGAAACATATTTACTGACGAGCAATTCAATACCTTAACAGAATGGATGGATTGGTCACTACAAGACCGAGGTGTTGATATTGATGGTGTTTATTATTGCCCACATGATCCTCTGGTTGATGACTGTGAATGTCGAAAACCAAATCCCGGTATGATACAAACAGCAGCGAAAGAGTTAAAAATTGATATTGCCAACTCTTATATGGTCGGTGACCGAGTGTCTGATTTATTGTCGGGGAAAAAGGCCGGAGTTAAAAAAACGGTTTTGGTGAAAACCGGTGATGCCATTACTGAAGAAGCATTAGTGCAAGCTGATTGGGTAATTGACAGCTTGGTGGATTTACCCAATAAAATAAAAGCAGAGTCATAATTTTCTAAAAATACTATTGTTATACGGCATTTAAAATTAATGCCGTATAATTTTCACGATAAGAGGTGATAATATTAACCCCAAAAATAGTGCATTAATAAAGTTCACCACACTTTGACCAAAGGTATGAATAGTATTGGCGAAAAAGAGAGAAAAACAACTTAAAAAAATCAAAAACACTGTCCCCCAATATAGAAAGCTAATTTTATTTGTCTTATCAACCAAGATCGGTAATCTGAAAATAAAGAGACATATTAAACTAAATCCTATCAAAGTACTTCCATGTTGGAGTAATTGGTAGATAGGAATATTAGTATTTTTTAATGAAATTGTCTGTTGTAAAAAAGGTAGGTGTTGTACAAAAAAGCCCGTTAAGTGGGTAAAACTATCCCAACCTAAATGGGATAGTGCGCCAATTAATGCAGAAGTTATGACAATAAACCAGTGATGGTAGCTATATTCACGCCAATTAAAATTTAGATAATGAGCAAACCGTTTATAAAGAAAATGGGGCAAATTCTTGATCAATTCATTACGAATAATAAAGTGAAAGATAAAAGCAACCATTAATGTTATTGGTAGATCAAAATAAAAGATACCCAATAAAGTATGGCTCATATCACTTTTTATTTTCATTCTAAGAAAATATTCAAAGTCAGGTGACATACTACCTATAATTAAGGTTGTCATGGAAAAAAATTTAGGCTTTTTGTAAAAAGGTAAAACAATTGCTGGATGTGCAAAAGTGAAAGGCATAAAAAATCCACTTAAAAAGTTAGACTGAAATAGAAAAAAAGCAATTATATAATCAATAGTAAATTAAAGAAAGTTTGTAAAATTTGTATAGAATTAGTTTATTTTCACAGCGTTATGTGTAAAAAAAACACAAACGGAAATAAATTTGCAATAATCGCTTGCATGATTTTTCTAAGGCTCTATAATGCGCATCCACTGACACGGCGTCAGCGAAAGCAGACGGTAATGAAGTTGGTGAACAAGATCAAATTTTTAAAAAAAAGATCTTGACGAATAAAAAGGTGTAGCGTAGTATACGCAGCCCTTGA
>NZ_JAFNNF010000006.1:0-111480 GCF_026536885.1 Gilliamella sp. B2889
CCAACTTCATTATCGCCTGCTTTCGCTGACGCCGTGTCAGTGGATGCGCATTATAGGCACTTCTTTTTTTTTGGCAAGTGAAAAACAGCAATTTATTAATCGTTCGAATAAGCTTTAATCATCTAATACACTAATTCTCTGATATTTATCAAGATTATATTTAGATAATTTTTCCATCAATTTTTTAACTTGTTGGTTACATAATGTGCTCAAGACAATATTGTCTGTTGAAGATTGTGCTGTAACATTCTTTAGATCAAATCGCTCATTAAGTAATGAATAAACTCGAGAAGCGATCGCATTTCCCGAATCAATAAAAGTCGTATTAGGGAAAAGTAGTTTAAGTTCATCTTTAATAAATGGATAATGAGTACAACCAAGCACAATTGTATCAGGAATGACTGGTAGATTGAGCCATGGCTGCATTAGCATCTCAAGTTGCTGCATATCAACAGCAATGCCTTGTAATTTATTCTCTGCTATATAAGCTAATTCAGATAAACCAAGCAATTTAACATTACAATCAGGAGCAAACTCTTTAATTAAATTACTTGTATATGCTCTTTGAATTGTAGCTTTCGTCGCTAATAACCCAATACATTTATTTTTAGTAATCATGCTTGCAGGTTTAATTGCAGGTACAACACCGACAATAGGAAAAGAAAACTTTGAGCGTAAACTAGGTAAACAAATAGTACTTGCGGTATTACATGCAATGACGGCTAAATCAATTGAATATGATTCTATAATTGTATCTATTATATGACTTACTCGTTTAATTAAAAATTCAGAGGATTTGTCACCATAAGGAAACATCTCATTATCAAAGGCATAGATATACCGTAAATAGGGTATTTTATTGTAAATTTCATTATAAATAGATAACCCACCAATACCCGAATCAAAAACTAATACTGTTGGAGTTTTTTTTACAATATTCATATGCAGTTAACGAAGGTTAAAAAATTAATCGAGCCATATCCTAAATTGATTAAAATTTTATGCAAGCAATTTTGTTTAAGGTAGTACTGGCTTTTTACAGAATAAATCATTAAAATAGACGTCTAGATGGTAAAACTGCCAAACATAAGTATTTCATACGATTATATTTAGAGCATTGCTCTAAATAAGTTAAAGAAGGTAACACATGTCAGAATTTTTATTTACTTCAGAATCTGTATCAGAAGGTCATCCTGATAAAATAGCCGATCAAATATCTGATGCAGTTTTAGATGCTATCTTAGAGCAAGATCCTAAAGCTCGAGTGGCTTGTGAAACTTACGTAAAGACTGGTATGGCATTAGTTGGCGGAGAAATTACAACTTCTGCTTGGGTAGATATTGAAGAATTAACTAGAAAAACGATTAATGATATTGGTTATACCAGCTCAGAAATGGGGTTTGATGCTAATTCTTGTGCTGTTCTAAATGCTATTGGTAAACAATCACCAGATATTAATCAAGGTGTTGATCGGCAGAATCCTTTGGAACAAGGGGCTGGTGACCAAGGTATCATGTTTGGTTATGCTACAAACGAAATGCCTAATTTAATGCCTGCAGCAATTAGTTATGCCCATGACCTTATGCAACGCCAAGCTGAAGTGAGAAAAAATGGCACCCTCCCTTGGTTAAGACCTGATGCAAAAAGCCAAGTTACTTTAATTTATCAAAACGGAAAAATCCAAGGTGTTGATACTGTGGTTTTATCAACCCAGCATTCAGAAGGTATTGAACAAAAAGCTCTACATGAAGCCGTCATGGAAGAAATCATTAAACCAACGTTACCAACGGAATGGCTAACTTCAAGAACAAAATATTTTATCAATCCTACAGGACGTTTTGTAATTGGTGGTCCTATGGGAGATTGTGGTTTAACCGGCCGAAAAATTATTGTTGATACCTATGGCGGTGCAGCACGTCATGGTGGTGGTGCGTTTTCTGGAAAAGATCCTTCAAAAGTAGACCGTTCCGCTGCCTACGCAGCAAGATATGTTGCTAAAAATATTGTTGCAGCGGGACTTGCAGATAAATGCGAACTACAAGTTTCTTATGCAATTGGTGTTGCTAACCCAACATCAATTTATGTCAATACTTTCGGTACTGAAAAAATTGAGCATAATAAAATTATATCTCTAATTAAAGAATTTTTTGATTTAAGACCTTACGGATTAATTCAAATGCTAGATCTCATCCAACCAATTTATCAAAAAACTGCAACTTACGGCCATTTTGGTCGAGATATATTCCCTTGGGAAAAAACAGATAAAGCAGCCATTCTTAGAGATGCAGCAGGATTATAAACGAATTCCAATTTATCTCCATAATCAAGTATTGGCTTGTTTAAGAACTCACTTAACTCAAGCCAATAATATATTAAATACTAATTATAAAGAACCCAAAGTCAGTTATAAACCTAAAGGTAGTGTTGCTGGATGCGCTTTTTTAACTCGCTGGGAAATTCAACTCAATAGCATAATGCTTAATGAGAATGGAGAAAAATTTGTTAATGAAGTTGTTCCTCATGAATTAGCACATCTCATTACCTTTCAAAAATTTGGAAAAGTAAAACCACATGGACAAGAATGGCAATATATCATGTCTGAAATAATGAAAAAGGAACCTAAAGTTACTCATAATTTTAATATTAAACGTAACGAATATGTCTATATTTGTAATTGCCAAGAACATTATTTATCACCAATACGACATAACAAAATTCGAAAGAATAAAACTAGTTATCAATGCCGTAAATGCGGTACTATACTAAAACTTAAAATATCTATTTAATTTTGAAGTAAAACATGCCTAATTTTGATACACATTTTTACAAAAGTTCCACGATTATTGTTATTTTAAGCTTTTGTTTATATATAGCAGGTAACTTTTTCATTCCATTGTATGGAAAATTGACAGTTAGCTTGGTCGAACATTTACAGTCTCTTTTCTTATTATTTATGTGCTGTTACACATATTTATATGCTAAAAAGGTCAAGAATCATGTAAATCTTTACAAATTTTGGGTTTGGACAATTTTCTGGTGGTTTATGCTTTTTGGCAGAGGAATCAGCTGGGGGCGTGACTTTTTCCCTGAGGTACCCCGTTTCTACTATAAAATAATTGCTGGTATCTTAATTGGAATACCTTTTTTAACAATATTTTTACCGACAATCCGTCAAGAGATTGTTCGCCGTTATAAATTTGAAAAAATTCCTGTCTGGCACATCTTTTTTGCATTTCTCTTTTTAGGAATTGCAGATATTGCTGAACATCATCGTATTGGTCATCAATTTTTAGTCCTAAGTAACGAAAGAAAAGATCTTATTGAAGAGTTAATGGAAATACCTTGTCTTTTAAGTCTTGCATTAATAACTTTTTATATGCAAAAAAATGAACAAGAGAGGTTAAACAAGCCATGTTAAGCTATCGTCATAGCTATCACGCGGGAAATCATGCAGATGTGTTAAAACACATTGTATTGACGTTATGTATTAATGCATTGAAAGAAAAAGAAAAGCCTTTTTTATATTTAGATACACATTCTGGCGCTGGTCGCTATTTACTACAAAGTGAACATGCTGAAAAAACTGGAGAGTTTTTATCAGGAATCAATTTAATTTGGCAACAATCTGATACGCCAGAACTACTTAACACCTATTTATCTGTTCTGAAGCGTTATAATCCTTTCGATAATTTAAAATATTATCTAGGCTCACCTTTAATTGCTAAGCAATTACTAAGAGAGCAAGACAAATTTAATCTTACTGAACTTCACCCAACTGACTATTCCTTATTAAGACAAGAATTTAGTAAAGATAAGCGAGCTAAAGTATTTAAAGAAGATGGATTTGCACAACTCAAATCAAAATTACCCCCTGAATCACGACGTGGTATTATTTTGATAGATCCATCATATGAGATAAAAGATGATTATCAAAAAATCCCAAAAGCATTAATTGAAGCATATAAACGTTTTGCAACCGGGGTTTATTTAATTTGGTATCCAGTTGTCTCTAGAACTCAAACACAAAAGATGATTGAGCAAATTATTAATTCAGGTATTAAAAGAATTTCACAATTCGAATTGGCAGTAAAACCCGATAATAATCAGAAGGGAATGACAGCTTCAGGTATGATTGTGATTAATCCACCTTGGAAGTTAAATGAGCAAATGCACACAATTATGCCTTGGTTAAAAAACATTCTTGATACAGAGAAAACAGGAAATTATCTTATCAAAGAACTTGTTAGTGAATAATTTAAGCTATTTTTAAGTTAAAAATGCGAGATTTTCTCGCATTTTTTATTAAAACTTCAAAAATCTCTACTAAGGGAAGAAATGGCAAGCAAAGAGATAAACCCATAATATTAAAGTCAAAAGTAATGAAAGAAAAACAGCCGCGGAGCCATAATCCTTTGCTCGACCAGATAATTCATGTCGCTCACTTCCAATTCTATCAACCACACATTCAATGGCACTATTAATGAGTTCAACTATCATCACAAAGCCTATTGAACCAACTAATAAAATTCGCTCATAAATAGAAAAATCAATAAGCATTACAATAATATAAGCAAGAATTAACAAAATTAATTCTTGTCGGAACGCTGCTTCATTTATGATAGCTGATTTAAATCCCTTTAATGAGTACTTCGTCGCATTGATAATACGTTGTAGTCCTGTTGCTTTTTTCACAATAACTTCCCAAATTTAAAATTATCTTACATAGCCATAATTCATCAGACGCTGGAACCTTCTTTCAAGAAGCACAGGCAACTCCAAACTACCTAATTCATCAAGATCAGATAATAATTGCTTTTTAAGTGAGGCTGCAACAGCACTATAATCTCGATGAGCACCACCTAAAGGTTCAGGGATAACTGCATCAATAAGTTTTAGTTTTATCAATTTATCTGCAGTCATATTCATTGCTTCAGCCGCCACTGGTGCTTTATCTGCGCTCTTCCAAAGAATAGACGCACAACCTTCAGGAGAAATAACAGAATAAGTGCTATATTGGAGCATATTAACTTTATCGGCCACACCTATTGCAAGTGCTCCACCAGAGCCACCTTCACCAATAACAGTACAAATTGTTGGTACATTTAAACGAGACATTTCACGTAAATTACGAGCAATCGCCTCAGCTTGCCCCCTTTCCTCTGCGCCAATACCAGGATAAGCACCTGGTGTATCAATAAAGGTAATGATAGGTAATTTAAATCGCTCAGCCATTTGCATTAATCTCAATGCTTTACGATAACCTTCAGGAGCAGGCATACCAAAATTACGATAAATTTTTTGTTTAGTTTCACGACCTTTTTGGTGACCAATAACCATAACAGGTCGGTCATCAATACGAGCTATTCCACCAACAATTGCTTTGTCATCTGCGTAAGCTCTATCACCGGCCAGCTCATCAAAGTCGGTAAAAATTTCATTAATATAGTCCAATGTATAAGGGCGATTAGGATGTCGGGCTAATTGAGCTACATCCCAAGGTGATAAATTTGAAAATATCTTCTTAGTCAACTCACGACTTTTTTGATTCAACTGTTTAATTTCTTTATCTAAATTGATATCCAATTCAACTTGTTGCGAATCAATATTCTTTAAGGAATTAATTTTTGCTTCTAATTCCGCTATCGGCTTTTCAAATTCCAAAAAATTATTCATAACGCTTATGATTGCCTCTTGTATTAATTGTATTTAGTTAAAATACATTACTAAATTTAGTATACTGACTATTTATTAAAATAAAATTAAGTCAATTTTACTATGTAATAATCATTGAAGTCACCAATATTTATTATTAATGAACATCAACATTCCAAATGGCACAGCTAGCTTTTAATAGGTTAACTGCAACCATTAAATAAAAAAATCTGTTTTTTAATTAATCAAATTCAAAGTCCACTCGCTCATTTCCTAATAAAGTTTTCAACTCTATTATTAGCGCATCTTCAGGCACAATCCGCCAAGTTGTACCAAATTGAAGACGTACTACAGAATCTTCTCTATGATAATAGAGATTAATCGGGACACTACCATGTCGATAAGGTTCTATAATTTGTTGTAATCGCTGTAAAATTGGACGGTTAACTTCAGCGTCAGATAAGGTTAAAGATAATCCTTTAACATACTTAGCCCTAGCATCTTTTAAGTCGACAATATCGCGAACCGACATCTTAAATCCGCCATTAAAATCATCATGACTAACTTGACCTGAAACGATTAAAATTTTATCTTTCACTAACAAATGACCAAACTTTTCTAATGCGTCAGAAAAAAGCAAGCCATCAATTCGTCCAGATCTATCGTCTAAAGTGAATAATCCAATCTTATTACCTTTTTTAGTTATTCGAACTCTGGCATCAACAACAATACCGGCAAATGTTGCCATTTTCCCCCATCCAGTTGGAGCCGCTTCACTTATTCTAACTCCACCAGAATATCGATTAAGTTCTTTTAAATATTGCGTAACTGGATGGCCGGTTAAATATAAACCTAAGGCTTCTCGTTCACCTTCAAGTAATACTTGTTCGGGTAATTCAGGAACAGCAGCATAAGCATTTTCAACTTGTTCTGGCTCCTCAGCTAATACACCAAACATATCTTCTTGCCCAATAGTTTGAGCTCTAGCATACTGATCTGCTGCTTGCATGGCGTCATTGATACTATGCAAAATAGCCGCTCTATGAGGACCTAATTTATCAAAAGCTCCAGCCATAGTTAATTTCTCTAACACGCGCCGATTGATTTTCTTCATATCTGTTCGAGCACAAAGCTCAAAGATATTTTTAAAATAACCACCACTATTACGTGCTTCGACAATAGCCTCAATTGGGCCCTCACCAACGCCTTTTATTGCACCAATACCATATACAATTTCGCCTTTATCATTTACATGGAAATGATAAAGACCACTGTTAATATCAGGAGGATTTACTTGCAGCCCCATTCTTAAACACTCATCAACAAGACCCACAATTTTATCTGTATTATCCATATCAGCAGTCATTACGGCTGCCATAAATTCGGCTGGGTAATGCGTTTTCAACCATAATGTTTGATATGAAACGAGTGCATAAGCAGCTGAGTGAGATTTATTAAAACCATATCCGGCAAACTTCTCAACCAAATCAAAGATATGCATGGAAAGTTCACCATCAACACCTTGTTTCTCAGCGCCTTCTTTGAAGACCGAACGTTGTTTGGCCATCTCTTCTGGTTTTTTCTTACCCATTGCTCTTCGAAGCAAATCGGCGCCACCAAGTGTATAACCAGATAGCGTCTGAGCAATCTGCATAACTTGTTCTTGATATAGGATGATACCATAGGTCGGTTCTAAAATTGGTTTAAGTGATTCATGCTGATGATTTATATCAGGATATGATACCTCCTCCCGACCATGTTTACGGTCAATAAAATTATCTACCATGCCTGATTGCAACGGACCCGGTCGAAATAGCGCAACTAAAGCGATCATATCTTCAAAACAGTCAGGTTTTAAACGTCTGATCAAGTCTTTCATTCCGCGCGATTCCAGTTGGAATACAGCTGTTGTCTCAGCTTTTAATAATAATTGGAACGATTCTTCATCATCAAGTGGTATGCGAGTAATATCAACTGGTGGTTTTCCATCTTTTAATCGGCGCTCATTAATCATTTTAACAGCCCAATCAATAATGGTTAAGGTCCGTAACCCTAAAAAGTCAAATTTAACAAGCCCTGCGTATTCAACGTCATTTTTATCAAATTGTGTTACTGGGTGATGACCTTCGGGATCGCAATAAATAGGAGAAAAATCGGTAATCTTAGTCGGAGATATTACTACACCACCGGCATGTTTACCTGCATTTCGAGTTACCCCTTCTAATTGTCTGGCGATATCAATGAGAGACTTAACTTCTTCGTTGTTATCATAAAGCTCTTGAAGTTGAGGCTCAACTTCAAATGCTTTAGCTAATGTCATACCCGGATCAAGTGGAATTAATTTTGAAATACGATCAACAAATCCATAAGGATGACCAAGAACTCGTCCTACATCGCGAATAACTGCTTTAGCAGCCATTGTACCAAATGTAATAATTTGAGATACTGCATCGCGACCATACATATCAGCAACGTGATCAATAACCATATCACGCTTTTCCATACAAAAATCAACATCGAAATCCGGCATTGAAACCCGTTCTGGATTTAGAAAACGTTCAAAAAGTAGGTCAAATGCTAATGGATCTAAATCAGTTATCTTTAGAGCATAAGCAACTAAAGAACCGGCTCCTGAACCACGTCCTGGGCCAACAGGAATATCATTATCTTTTGACCATTGAATAAACTCCATGACGATCAAAAAGTACCCAGGAAAGCCCATTTGGTTTATTACGTTTAATTCAGTTTCTAACCGCTCATCATACTCAGGACGTCGCTGTTTTCGAACTTCTAGATCAGGAAAAAGAAACTCAAGCCGCTCTTCTAAACCTTCACGTGATTTATGCACCAAAAAATCTTCGGTTGACATATCACCCGTAGGAAACTGTGGTAAAAAATATTCGCCGAGTCGAATAGTCACATTACATCGTTTAGCTATTTCAACACTATTTTCCAATGCCTCTGGAATATCGGAAAACAATTTGCACATTTCTTGTTCCGATCGTAAGTATTGCTCGGATGAATAGTTTTTCGGCCTACTTGGATCTTCAAGTGTATTACCATCGTGGATAGCTACTCGAATTTCATGCGCTTCAAAATCAGAAGATGATAAGAAGCGCACATCATTAGTCGCCACAACCGGTAAGGAATATTGTTCAGCGAGTTTAATTGCGCTATGAATAAATAACTCTTCATTGGCGCGATTTGTACGGACTAATTCAAAATAGAAATGTTGATTAAAATTTTCTAAATAGTAAGTGATCGCCTCATCAATAATCGCTTGATTATCGCGAATAACACCAATACCAATATCACTTTCACGACCAGCTAATATGATTAAACCTTCTCGATGGATAGTTAGCCATTCTTGATCAACAACAGGCATATCACCAATATAGCCTCGCTGATAAGCTTTTGAAATTAATAAGGTAAGATTTTGATAGCCTGTATTATTAGCGGCTAATATTGTTAATCGATAAATATCATCACTTAGTTGTGAACTTTTAATTGCTAAGTCAGCACCAATAATGGGTTTAATGCCTTTTCCCATGGCTGATCCATAGAACTTAACTAGCCCACAGAGATTGGTAAAATCAGTAATTGCAAAAGCAGGCATTTGCAATTTACTTACTTCATTGACTAAAGCACCAACTTTAGCGATACCATCAACCATTGAAAAATCGCTATGCAAATGAAGATGAATAAACTTAGGTTCGGTCATATTTACCAAAAGTAATTACACAAAAAATTAGCCACAATTATAGCACAAACCAGACGAATATTCTTATTGCTTTATTTATCAAAATAATCGACTAATAAAACAATAAATAAAACTTCCGTTATAAAGAACGGAAGTTAATCAAATTAGTCTTAAAAATTATAAAAAGTTATTTGCGCCGTAAACCTTCAGCATTAGCTGCTTTTATCGCAGCAAATACTGTTTCTGGAGAAATTTCTGCAGGAGAATTATGAATTGATTCACCTTCAGCACAAGCTAAAATTGCCACTTGCATCAAATCATCATCGCTAACATTAGCTAATCCAATTTCTGCTAGCGTAGTTGGCAATCCAACTGACTCACAAAAATGATAAACAGTCTCGATCATTTCAGGATCGCTATCGATTAGCATTAACATAGCAAGCGTACCAAATGCTACTTTTTCACCATGCCAATAATTATGCGTTGCTTCTAATGCTGTAAATCCATTATGAATGGCATGGGCAGCTGAAAGCCCACCACTTTCAAACCCCAATCCTGAAAGAAGTGTATTAGCTTCAATTACATGTTCTAGGGCTGGAGTTACGACTTTTTGTTCACAAGAATTTTTAGCCTGAACACCATAGTTAAGTAATATTTCAAAACAAAATTTTGATAACGCAAATGCAGTCATTGGACCTGGTCTTCCAGTCATATTCCCAGCTTTTGATTGTCTACAATCTTCGGCCTCAAACCATGTTGCTAAAGCATCTCCCATACCGGCAACTAAAAATCTTACAGGAGCATTAGCGATAACTTTTGAATCAACTAATACTACATCAGGATTTCTAGGTAACACAAAATATCTTTTAAATTCACCAGTTGGCGTATAAATTACTGATAAAGCACTACAAGGTGCATCTGTAGAGGCAAGCGTAGGGACCACAACACAAGGGTAGTTAATAGTTGCTGCAACCGCTTTCGCTGTATCAATAACCTTCCCCCCACCTATACCCACAATCGCATCAATATTTTGAGATTTAGCTAACTCAATTATCCTTGCAATCTCTTCATCGCTACATTCTCGATTAAAAATATCGACGATACTTTCAATATTACCTGATAGTGATTTTTCGATAGTTTTAGATAAGTTTTTATGTGCAGATGGACTTTCAAGTAATAATGCTTTTTTTCCAAGCCTTGCTAACTCTTGGCCTAGGCTATTTTCAATTGCATTAAAACCTTGAATGTAACGATTTGGAAAAAGTGCAGTAGTAATCATAATAACAGCTCCTAAAAAATAAAAAATCCTGCATAGATAAATCTTATTATTTTAAGAAATATTTCTATCTATATTATTAGATTAAAACATACGCTTTTATTATTAATATACTACTAAATATTTTAAAAAATGAGGTGTATGCCACATTTTTTATTGTGAAATGTATTATTGAAAAATGAAAAAAGGAAATAGTTACTTCCCATCACCAAATCGTGATGGGAAAAATGGAGATTAAATCTTCTTGAATAAGACTGAACCGTTAGTACCACCAAAGCCAAATGAATTACAAAGAGCATATTCTAAGTTTTTCACTTGACGAGCTGTGTGTGGAACATAATCAAGATCACATCCCTCATCAGGATTATCTAAATTAATTGTTGGAGGAACAGCCTGATCACGTAATGCAAGTACAGTAAAAATAGACTCAACCGCACCAGCTGCACCTAATAAGTGCCCAATCATTGATTTAGTTGAACTTACCATTACTTTGTTGGCATTTTCTTTAAAAATGCTTTTAACTGCTTGAGTCTCAGCTTTGTCACCAGCAGGAGTTGATGTACCATGAGCATTAATATAACCAATATGTTCAGGTGTTATTCCTGCATCACGAATCGCACATTTCATAGCTAATGCCGCTCCGCTTCCATCCGCTGGAGGTGAAGTCATATGATAAGCATCACCACTCATACCAAAACCAACTACTTCAGCATAAATCTTAGCACCACGCTTTTTAGCATGTTCATATTCTTCTAGGAACATGATACCTGCACCGTCACCAAGCACAAAACCATCACGATCTTTATCCCATGGTCGACTTGCAGCTTTTGGGTTGTCATTATTAGTTGACAATGCACGCGCAGCCCCAAAACCACCGATACCAAGAGGAGTACTCGCTTTTTCACCACCACCAGCTAACATCGCATCGGCATCACCATATGCAATCATACGCGCTGCATGACCAATATTATGTACGCCAGAAGAACAAGCGGTAGCAATAGTAATACTTGGACCTTTTAATCCGTAAATAATTGATAAGTGGCCAGCGATCATATTTACTATAGTCGATGGTACAAAGAAAGGACTAATTTTACGTGGTCCACCATTAACTAATGCACTATGATTTTCTTCAATTAATCCTAGTCCACCAATACCTGAACCGATAGCACAACCGATTCGCTCTGCATTTTCTTCCGTAATTTCAATACCCGCATCTTGCATTGCTTGCATACCTGCTGCAATACCGTATTGGATGAAATAATCCATTTTACGAGCATCTTTACGTGAAATATTATAATCTTCGCCATCAAAGTTTTTAACCATCGCTGCGAAGCGCGTTGCAAAAGGGGCTGTATCAAAGTGTTCTATAAGTTCTACACCACTTTGACCTGCTAATAAAGCTTGCCAAGTAGAATCAACTGTATTACCTACTGGAGATATCATGCCCATTCCAGTAACAACAACTCTGCGTTTAGACACATTGCCCTCCAGAAAAGGATTGAAATGAAATTTGAATCATTGAAAATTTTTTATGAGTTTTCAAAATTGAATTGGAATCCACTCTATAAAAATAGAGATATAAATACAAACTAGGCGATCATTTGACCGCCTATTATGAAAACTCTGCTAACCTTATTGATTTGCAGTAATATAATCAATTGCTGATTGTACAGTTGTAATTTTTTCAGCTTCTTCATCAGGAATTTCAGTATCAAATTCTTCTTCTAAAGCCATAACTAATTCAACTGTATCAAGAGAGTCAGCGCCAAGATCTTCAACGAAAGAAGATTCATTTTTAACTTCATCCTCTTTAACACCAAGTTGCTCAACAATAATTTTCTTAACTCGCTCTTCAATAGTGCTCATACTCTTTTTTTTCCTATAAATATCGCCGAAAGTGGCGGTGAATGTAAGTTTATAAAATGTTGAAAAAGATGCCAATCATTTTTCAACCCAATTGCTTATTTTTTGTTCAAAACGTGAAATTATTGACTCATTTTACACTATTCTGATCAATTACACCATATACATGCCGCCATTGACATGTAAAGTTTCACCCGTAATATAAGATGCCTCATCAGAAGCAAGAAACGCGACTGCATTAGCAATTTCAGCGGGTTCACCTAAACGCCCTGCTGGCACTTGTGCTAATGTTAACGCCTTTTGTTCATCAGTCAATGCTTCTGTCATATCAGTTGCAATGAACCCTGGTGCTACCACATTAACCGTAATACCTCGAGATGCAACTTCACGAGCTAATGATTTACTAAACCCAATCAATCCAGCTTTTGCAGCCGCATAGTTAGCTTGGCCTGCATTACCCATAGTACCAACAACAGATCCTATAGTAATAATTCTACCATAACGTTTTTTCATCATAGTACGCATTAATGCTTTTGATAAGCGGAATACAGACGTTAAATTAGTATCTAAAATATCTTGCCACTCATCTTCTTTCATTCTCATTAATAAATTATCACGAGTGATACCTGCATTATTAACGAGAATATCAATATCACCAAATTCCGTTTTAATTGTATTAATAACTGATTCAATAGATCCTTCATCGGTCACATTTAGTGCTAAACCTTTACCTTTAGTGCCTAAATATTCACTTATGGCTTGAGCACCTTTTTCGGTTGTTGCAGTTCCAATAACGGTTGCGCCACAAGCAACTAATTTTTCTGCAATTGCCTTCCCGATCCCACGGCTTGCGCCAGTAACTAAAGCAATCTTTCCTGATAGGTTCATAACTACCCCTTTTACCTTCTATTTAGTATTTTCTATCGCAACATCTAATGATGCTTTATCATTAACAGCATAAGCCGATAATGAATCAACGATTCGTTTAGTTAAACCAGTTAAAACTTTGCCTGGTCCGATTTCAACTAACATTGTTACACCTTGTTTTGCCATATCCTCTACTGTTTCAGTCCAACGAACAGGGCTATATAGCTGAGCGATTAATGCTGTTTTGATTTTGTCTGCTGATGTTTCAACTTTAACATCAACATTATTAATTACTGCAAATTTAGGGGCATTGAATGTGATATTATTTAATGCTACCGCTAATTTATCAGCGGCTGGTTTCATCAAAGCACAATGTGAAGGCACGCTAACTGCCAGTGGTAATGCTCGTTTAGCGCCAGCCTCTTTACACAGAGCACCTGCTCGTTCAACCGCTTCTTTGTTACCCGCAATAACAACTTGACCTGGTGAATTAAAATTAACTGGTGCAACGACTTGACCTTGAGCTGCTTCGTCACAAGCTTTACGGATCGAATCGTTATCTAAACCAATGATAGCAAACATTGCCCCTGTACCACTTGGTACAGCTTCTTGCATTAGTTTTCCACGTAGCTCAACTAATTTAATTGCATCTTTAAAATCAATTACGCCAGCACATACCAATGCTGAGTATTCGCCTAAACTATGGCCTGCCATAAATTCTGGTTGAGCACCATTAATACTTTGCCAAACACGGTAAATAGCAACAGATGAAGCAAGTAATGCTGGTTGAGTTTGCCAAGTTTTATTTAATTCCTCAGCAGGACCATCTTGCACTAAAGCCCATAAATCATAACCTAGCACTTGTGAAGCTTCATCAAAAGTTGACTTCACAATTGGATAGTTTTCAGCAAGATCTTTTAACATACCTACAGCTTGTGAGCCTTGTCCTGGAAATACCATTGCAAATTTGGTCATTTTGAAATCCTTGATTACTTAAAATAAGTTATAAATTAAAATTTAACGAGTGCAGAGCCCCAAACGAAACCACCGCCGAAAGCTTCTAACAATATTAACTGCCCTCGTTTAATACGGCCATCTCGCACACCTGCATCTAAAGCGCAAGGTACCGATGCAGCAGAAGTATTACCTTGTTTATCAAGCGTCACAATAACCTTACTCATATCCATATCAAGACGTTTAGCCGTAGCTGAAATAATTCGTAAATTAGCTTGATGAGGAACTAACCAATCTAAATCTGATTTATTAAATGCATTCTCGGATAATAGCTCATCGACTAAATTTGAAAGTTCTTTGACTGCAATTTTAAATACTTCATTGCCATGCATTGTCATATAAACTGGATCATTAAGTGAACGACGATCGACATATGGATATTTTAACAATTCACCATAACGACCATCAGCATGAAGATGAGAAGCAATAATTCCTGGTTCTTGTGAAGCACCCACTACAACAGCTCCTGCACCATCACCAAAAATAATAATTGTCCCGCGATCACTTGGATCAACACCACGAGTTAACATATCTGAGCCAACCACTAAGGCATATTTAATTGCACCACTCTTCACATATTTATCCGCAATATCAAGCGCATAAATAAATCCTGAACAAGCAGCTGATACATCAAATGCAATTACATCACCCAGATCCAATTTGGCCTGTAATTCAGTAGCTGAACTTGGAAAAGCATTAACCGATGTTGCTGTTGCAACAATAATCAAACCAATCTCTTGTTTATCGATTTTCGCCATTTCAATCGCATTAATCGCCGCTTCATAAGCCATACTAGTAACGGTTTCATCGGGTGCAGCAATGCGTCTTTCTTTAATACCAGTACGGGTAGTTATCCATTCATCACTAGTATCGACCATCTTTTCAAGATCGGCATTGGTTCTTATTTGTTTTGGAAGATAGCTTCCTGTTCCTAATATCTTTGTATACATCTAATTATTCGCTCTTAGGTAGTGCAGAAGAAAGACTATTGGCAATCTTCTCAGGTATATTCGTTTCGATAGCTAAAATAGCTTGCTCAATTGCTGCAAAAAATGATTTTTGATTGGCACTACCGTGACTTTTAATCACAATACTTTGAAGTCCAAGTAAACAGGCACCATTATATCGTCCAGGATCTAAATAACCAAAATTTTTTACTATTTTTCGTTGAAGCCATTTACTCAAAAATTTCATAATTAATGAGTTTTGCCCTAATAGCATTTTAAATGATGACATGAAAATTTTGATTAATCCTTCTACTGTTTTGAGCGTCACATTACCAACAAAACCATCACAAACAAGCACATCAGTTTTACCGGTCAACAGCTCATTGCCTTCTAAATAACCGATATAATTAATTTGATCATTGGCTTTCAAAATAGACGCCGCAGCACGAATTTTATCTAGCCCCTTAATATCTTCTTCACCAATATTAAGCAGAGCAACGCGCGGATTTTTAATATGAAGGACTGATTTTGCTAGTATTTCGCCCATTATGGCAAACTGCACTAGCATATCACTATCGCATTCTGCATTAGCACCTAAATCAAGCACAACAGTATTTTGGTTATTTAACGCAGGAATGGTGGCAACTAATGCCGGGCGATCGATACCAGTTAAAGAATGCAACAACAACTTAGATAGCCCCATCAACGCACCAGTATTACCGGAACTGACACAAGCCTGAGCCTTACTACTTTTCACTAACTCTAATGCAATCCTCATTGAGGAACCTTGGCTATGCCTAATTGCATATGATGGTTTCATATCGTTAGCGATGATCGCAGTAGATTCAGTTAACATCAAACGACCATTTTCTTGATATTGAGTAACCAGCTTTGCATTTTCTTTAGACAAAAAAAAGCCAACTTCCTTTAAATCACCGACAAGAAAGATAGAAAGGTTTGGATAATGGTGTAATGCTTGAATTGCAGCAGGAACAACAATACGAGGACCGAAGTCCCCGCTCATAGCATCTAACGCAATGGTTAGATTATCCAAAATGTCACCTGAAGATTTCTAGTTACTAAATAATTATTTAGTAATCACTTTACGACCGCGATAATAACCATCAGCGGTTACGTGATGACGTAAATGTGTTTTACCTGATTCATCAACTGAGATATTAGCAACAGTTAATGCATCATGAGAACGACGCATACCACGTTTTGCACGAGTTTTACGATTCTGTTGAACAGCCATGGATTTACCCCTTATTCTTTAAACTAACTAAAATTGCAAATGGATTTGGTTTTTCATTCTCCGCTGGAATTTCACCAAATATCATATCTGCCTCTGACACTTCGCAGTGTTTACTATCATGCACCGGCGCAATTGGTAATGAGAGAATAATTTCGTCCTCAATTAACGCTAATATATCTACTTCACCAAACTCGTTAACTAAAACGGGTTCATAATGTTCCGGTAATGCCTCTGCTTGAGCATCGCTCTTAACAGGGCTGAATTTATTCATCACATGGACTTCAGTGATAAAAGGTTTAAAACAACGCTGACAAATCAACTCAAGCGTCATTTTTGCATCAATGGTGATAACGCAAAGTCTTTGTTCATCATAATCAAAAGATAGATGACATTCGATATCACTTTTTGGACTTTCAATCCTCGTTGCACTTTTTGCTGGATAATATCCAACATAATCAAGTCTTTTTTGTGCTGCTTTGATTGGGTCAATTGTTAATGGTAATTTATTTTGCATAAGATATGCATGTCTACCTTAAAAATTATTAAGTGCAGCTAAAAACCACACAAAGCCATAAGGCGCGCATATTACCTTTAAATCACTGTTTCGTCAATGGGTAAGCACAAGATAATTTGTTTTCATTATTAATTATTCCTTTAATATTTATCATTTTTATTTCCTGACATTAGTATAAGAAAAAAAAGTTGAGGAGCGGGGTTTTTTAATATCCAAAATCGTTATTTATTTGATCATTGAAATTCTATTCACTTAATAGAAATCGCTTTCCCAATTTCAAATTTAAAGCAAATTAATTATGATAGCCGCCCAAAACTGTCTTTTACTATGGCTTGAAAATCATCGAAATTTCGACTATTTAGTAACCGCTTAGTTGATCTTTCTTTAACAAAATTAACCACTAAATTATAGATTCGCATCGCATCTTCATATTCATCTTTACTGATTGCTAATAAGAAAATGACATGCGCAATCTCATTTTTATTCCATTCAATACCTTGAGGAGCCAAAATAGTTGTTACCACTGTCTTTTTAGCCAACAACCCTACTGAATGGGGAATAGCAATATTTTCACCAATTAAGGTTGATACAATATTCTCTCGCTCCACCACCGATGAATGAAAATCTGATCCAACATATCCTGATTTCTCAAGGCGCTGACAAATTATCTGAAACAGTTCATTTTGTGTCATTGGCTTATCAATAATTAGGAAAAACTTTTCATTAAAAAAGCGCTCAATAATATATGGCATTGTGCGATCTACCATAGATAATCGCCCTAATTGTTCAAGTTGATAAGGTGTTGGAAATGGCGCTATTTTTACTATTTGCTTATCTTTTTCGGTCAAGCGAACGGTAGAGACAACAAAATCTTCCTCAATATGAGTTAACTGCTCGTATTCTCGATAAGAAAGCGTTCGTTTAATTAAAATATGAGGGAAATCTCGTTTAATCTTTGATTCAATCATACGCAAGGTGGCATTACCTAATTCACTAACGAGTAAAATTTGCACTAATCTTTCATATCCAGCACTATAGTTACGCTCTAATGCGACGCCTATATGAATTGCTAAATAACTAATTTCATCTTCAGTCATTTTAACATCAGTAAATTTATGAATATTCGCTAATGCTGATAAAGTAATATCATAGGCAAAAGGGTAATATTGCTTAATTTCATGTAGTAATGGATTGGAAGTATGAATTTTATACTTGATCCGAGATAGCATCGATGAAATATGGATTAACATATCTTGGCGAAGTTTCATGTCATCTTTCAAATTATAGTGATAAGAATCATTGATATAAGACAAGATATGTTCAAATAACTCTAGACTTTTAGCTTGATTAGGTGATTGCATAATAGTGCGCGACATAATCTGCACACATAAATAATTAAATTCAGCATCTGAAAGTGCACTGCCTAAAAAATAAGAAAAGCCTTCAGAGACCTCTCGTGCAGCTCCAATTACTGTAGAATCAATATGATCCACTTGATAGTCCAATAATTCATGACCTTGCGTAATTCTAGTTATCGAGACTGCACAACAATAGAGCAAATACCCTTGCCCTTCCGAAGTTAATTTCAATTCAAAACGTTCAAACTGGTCTTGTAATAGGCTTTCAAGATACTCTAAATCAATATCAGGCAATATTGCCTGTATTAAACGATTAACATTGATAGTATCGCCCGTTATATGGTGTTGCCATAGAATATCAGTTAAACAAGCTCGGATAGCTGATTCCTCTCCGACTAATCGCATACCAGAATAAGGACGATTATCGAGTGATAAATGGTATTTATCTAAATACTGCTTAACTTCAATAACATCATTTTGCAATGTATTACGGCTTAAAAACCATTCACCAGCAATATCATCCAATTTTACAGATTTAGATTGTGTTAAAAATGCAATAAGTAAGGCGGAAACGCGTTCTTTATTAGTGCGAGGAACCCGTTCCATTTGCTGAACGATGGGTATTGTTGCATAAAGGTTAGAATCAACTATTACAAGGCGATAACCAATATTTTTAATATAATCAACCTGCGCACCATAAGTTTGTAACACATCATTTAAAGCAGAAATATCCGAACGAATAGTTCTTATCGATACTGAAAAACGATTTGCTAGCTCTTTTTGAGGTAGCAATTCATTTTTTATCGTATCAAAAATATAAGCTAATCGTTGATAAGGGAATAGCAATTTAGATGCCATTACTCATCCTGCTAATTTTTGCGTAATAGCTAAAAGTTGTTTAACATCTTCAGTTCTTGTCGCACCAGTTTCTTTATCAATAATTGACGTATAAATATGTGGAATCACTTTTTTTACACCTGCATCTAAAGCAATTTTCAAAATGGCTTCATAATTGTCTAAATCTATTCCCCCTGTAGGTTCTAAATAAAAATCAAATTCAGCACAGCATTTAGCTACATATTCATATTCATCTACATGTTTTAAACCACCCATAGGAAAATATTTTATAGAGCTCCCTCCCATATCTTTTAATAACGCAATAGCGGTTTCAACAGGTACGATTGCAGCGGGTGATTTTGAACTTAATGATCCGGTTGCGATATTAACTAAGCCCACTTTACCTGTTGGTGATACAAGTCCATTGATTACGGTTTCTTTTTGCCCTAATAAAGCGCGACTTGTTCCTACTCCAGTAAAAACTTGATTGACATGTTGAGGCTGAAGAACGGCTGATATTTCAGACACCATGTTAGATTGATTTGGATCACCCGCGCCAAGGCCAACTGAAATTGCATTATCAATGGCTAAAGCATATTTTTTCATATCAATGATTGCTTGCTCATTATCTGGATAGTTTTTTGATAAGACGCCAACAACAACATAAGTTTGAGCAGCTTCATAAATAGCACGCGCATTATCAATTGAATTGGCTAGTACATTCAAACAAACACGGTCATTAAAATAATTTGGTGTTAATTGCATTATTTTACTCCTTGGATAATTTTTTTAATTTTGTTATAGATAATATCAAGCTGTTCGGCAGTGACACTGCGAACATCTGCATCTACTTTGCCTTCATTGGCCTTATATTCCCTAAAATAGACTGCAACTTCACCTTGCTTCATCAGCTCAATCATTTCAATTGCGGTTTTACCAATAACTTTTGAATCAAATGATATTTCGGCTCGAGCAATATCGCGCCCTGCACCATCCCAAACAACTTTTGCTGATATGCCATCAATTGAATTTAATTTTTCAATAAATGGTGTCATTTTAGAAACCATTTCTTGTCCAGTTTCTTGTTTTGGATCATTAATATATAATTCAATAGCCTTTGTTAAACCTAAAATACCTTCTTTCCCCACTTTCATTGGTCTTCCAATACCTTGAGACTGAAGTTTAAGCCACTCAATTGCTTGATGACGACCAATGACTAATCCACTAGTCGGCCCTTCAATTGCTTTTGCACCACTATAGATAACTACATCCGCACCTTGTTGATAATAGGCTTGCAAATCCTCTTCTGCAGCAGCATCAACAATTAATGGAATATTATATTTTTTGGCAATCGTGGCGGTTTGAGCTACGGATAACATACTTTTTTGCACGCAATGATGTGATTTAACATATAAAATAGCTGCAGTATCAGGATTAATTAGTGATTCAATATGCTCTGGTTTACACTCATTCGCATACCCCGCCTCAACGACAATCCCACCACCCAAAGACACCATCGTACCGATAGGAGCACCAAAATTAACGTTATGTCCTTTGGGAACTATAATTTCACGAGGTACATATTTATCTGAACTATGGAGATTAAATAGCAGATCACGATCATCTTTAACAATTAAACCCGCGACAGCTTGCGCAATTCCAGCAGAAGCACAGGACACAACTACAGCATTTTCTACATTAAGTAATTTAGCAATGTATTGACCTGTTTTATCAACAAGATCTTTTATTTCAAAATATTCATTCAAACCATGAGATACGGTATCTACCACTTCTGCTCTAGGGGTTGATACACCTAAAATAGTCATTCGCCCGGAAGCATTAATCACTTTTTTCAAATGGTATTTACTGTATATTTCTTTTTCAGTTTGAGATTCTGAGCTCATTTTTACTACCTTCTTGTATTATTTCAATAATATTATTAACGATAGAAGCCAAAGGAACAAACTGCTCATGACATTCACGCACATCACCTTCTGAATCAGTAAACAAAACAGTCTGCTTTCTTACATCAAAAATAGTCAAATCAGCATCATAGCCAATTGCTATTTCTCCTTTGTTTTTTAAATGTAATATTTGTGCTGCATTTTTCGTCACACTATCTATAATTCTAGTTTTGCTATATCCTAAACAAATAAATTTACTCATGACATTAGCCAAGCTAAATACTGGGCCTTGTAAGCGATTTTTAGAATAAATATCAGAACTGATAGTGTTAGGATAAACATCTAAACATTTAGCGCGCTCGGCAACAGCAAAACTAAAACTTTCACCGCCATGACCAATATCTAAAATGACGCCACGCTCAATAGCGCGTTTAATTGAATCTCGCAGATTATTTTGTTTATCGAATATTTGATTTGGTTTACCATTAAAACAGTGAGTAATAATGTCGCCTTTAGTTAATAAATCTGCAATTTCATCAAGTTCAGGAGGATTATTACCAACATGAATCATCAGTGGTAAACCAGTCTTTTTCTGCATCTCTTTCGCTTTGATTAATGGTAAAATACCATTGTCACCAACAACGCTACGGCTCATCCTAACTTTTATTCCAATAATAAAATGAGGATATTTAGCGAGTGATTTGTCAAATAACGCAACATCAACATCTTGCATATCAGCAAGCTCATTTTGCCTTATTAAGCCAATTTTTGAGATATTTAAAAAAGAATAAACATGAGTTTTAGCTTGCATAGCTAAATCATAAAACTCATCAATATCTAGGGCACCAACACTGCCGGCGTCAACAACTGTCGTCACCCCAGCCTTAACACCAATTAGATCGGGTTCATCATGATATATAGGTGAGCGCGCAAAGCAGTGAGTGTGAGAATCGATCCAACCAGCACTGATATAGTGTTGACTTTTTAGATCCAACACCCGTTCAGATGGGGCTGTTATATCCTTGCCAATTTCAACAATTTTGCCATGGTTAATAGCGATATCAGTTACTGAATCATTAATAAGTTTGGCATTTTTTATAATTAAGTCATACATAATTTAATCCAACCCCTCCACCATGTTATAAATAGAGGGGAACATGACGTTATATAATTGGGAAGATACCACCAAAGATCATGGCACCCAAGATTGCACCACCCGTAATAGGCTTTTTCCACACATAAAATAGTAGTGCACCAAGCAGTGAACCTATACCGATTGGAATAGAAGCAACCATAGCTGATAAAATAATCATTGGACCAAGAAATCTACCTGAAGCATTCCCCGCGCCCATCATGACATCAGCCCCAAAGGTTGAGCCACCGCCACTGTTAACGGTAAATTTACGTATCAGGATGATAATTAAGCCTATTGCTAAACCGAGAATTAAACCTGTTACTAATGCCACAAAAAAATTCTCAATTGGCAATGTATAGCCACCAGCCAATAACAGCGCAGGTACCCCTAAACCAATACCGGTTTGTAGTGCACCGCCGATATCAAGGATACCAACTAGCGATCCTTCAATAACACGTGCAAATAAAAAGCTCGCCCCAAAAGCTGCTACAGCGCCATAGTCGCCCGTTGTCATTCCTGATTTAAGCATTGCAACAAAGGCAATTTCATTAAAAGCGCCAATACCATATACATAGAAAGTATGCGTCCCAGCAAAAATACCAGCAGAGAGTAATCCACAAAGAATAGGGAAAGACCAATCTGCATACCAAAAACTTTTATTAATGGTTGTTTGAGTATTCATAATGTGTTGTTCCCTATATTATTTAAACCAATAAGACAAACCATCTCGAAATGAATTTATCATCTTCATATCAAAACCACGGAAATATCCGCTCATGACAAATAAGATGATTACTGCAACAAGCATGATTTTCATTACTCGATTCCAACCACTGTCATCTACACCTTTGCCAATCAAGATTCCCAGAACTAATCCTGGCACTGCATTACCCATAATTAATTGGGCAAGGCCACCAAACAATGTCCCCCAAAAACCACTTCTTCGACCAGCATCTAAGGCAGCTAACCAGAAAATAACTGGCATCACTGTAGCCACAAGCAAATTCGCAGCTGGAACTAGGACTTTTGTTGCAGTAATTTTTAATGAATCAGGAATAACTGATGTCGTTGTATTTAAAAATAACACAACAATCACACCGATAAATGCGCAAGCAAACGCCATTTTCTTAGGATCATGTAGCGTTTGAGCTAAATTTCGGTTCTTTATCATCAATAATGCAGCGCCCCAGTTTGGGATAATACGATGATCAACATCTTGCGTGAATGAACCCGCAGCAACTGATGAAGCCCATGCATTAAAAAAGAATCCTAAACCAAATGAAAAGTGAGCAGCTGGATCACCCTCACATGAATTGAGCTCACCTAGGGTACGAAATGCCCCCATACCTTGATAGGTTGGAGCATGAAACATTCGAGCCGCACCCGCTCCTACTCCAAATCCACACAGTCCACCAATTACAATAGACTTTAACGCTATAATTAGAATTTCCATGACTTTCCTTTTACGTTATTTAGAGATAAATTTAATATCGCTTAGATCGATAAACGTAACATTTACTGATACATCAAGAGTGATGTCATAAAATGCTTTTTTTCTAGGTAAAAAGATAAATAAAAAACGTTCTGTAGTTATCTTTTCTGTAGCAGAAACAACACTAATATCTAGGGGTTCAATTCGTAACATTACATTATTCGTATTTTTAAGCACCTGTTTCTGCACTTGACTTAAGGCTATGGCAAATGCACGCTGCTTTGAATCCCCTTGCCCGGTTACTCTTACTTGTATCTGCTCAGTTTTTTTCATATTTCAAACCTATTTAAGAACGAGGGTATTTTTTTAAAAATGCTTGGGCGATACGCTGACCAAGCTCTACCGTATCCATAAAACCAAAACCAAGCACTTTACAACCATCATTAATCGCAGTTTCACCTTCTTCAATCGAACGCATACCATGTCGTTGTGAATAACCATACTTATTTTGGGCTGTTATCGCACCCGCGCCACCACTTCCACAAAACGAAAGCCCTAAATCCGCATTTTCTTGATTCATCACATCACCTAATTTCATATCGGCGGCCATACCTGGTATAACAATTGCGCGACATCCATCAATAGAATTGATTCCTTCTGCAATTTTTTGTCCTTTTCCCATTCTATCGCCGATTACGATGACTACTTCAGCCATAATTGTTCTCCTATTAATTATCGTTTTTTATATCTAGTAACTTGTTTAGTTGGCCATGGCCACCTCATAATGAACAGCCAATAAATAAACCTCTTCCATTGGAAGATTATTGAATAGTTCTACTGTTTTACGCGAAAGAGCTAAAGCTTGCTCTGATAATTCATCAAATATAGTGGGATCGACTTCGGGGAGTTTTTCTAAAGTTTTTGCTCTTTCTACCATCGCTTTAACATGTGATAACAGCATCGCTTTTTGCACATCATTTTGAGTGATTTGATGCTCAGCTAACCAATGATTAATGATTTTTATCGTTTGCTCAGTAACAACTTCGGGATCTAAATCATCTTCGACCATTCGGAATTGTGGCATAGTCATTATTATTCTCTTGTTTATTTATAAGATGACTTAGCCTAAATGAAATAACAATCAATGTGGAGAGAGACTTTTTCCTATTGCAAAAGGAAATTTATTGTCATGATGAGTGAGCTCTGTAACTAACAAGGATTGTCGTGTTGGACAAGTAATTGAGTAAATTGATTTTAAACTTAATCATTAAAAACGATTAAAAACGTCATTAACACCCTAAATTAATATTAAAAAACCCCGTTCCTCAACTTTTTTTATGGTGACCTGGGTTTTTATGTTAAAGCTGAATTTTGTGGAGAAGATATATAACCAAGATCGTTTTATTAAAAATTACCAGCTACCGGAGGCACCACCTCCACCGCTAGAACCTCCACCGCCGCCGCTAAAGTCGCCGCTATCGCTAAAACCACCGCTAGAATCACCAAAATCGTCACTTCCTCCGTGACTATTTCCTCCTCCGCCAGCTCCAGGAGTTAAAAAGTTGCTAACCAGAAGGCTGAAAAAAAATACGACAAACATTATAACAAACAGAAAAAATGCTATCTCAAGTATATATTCCACATGCCAAAGAGTGTATCCAGCAACAGATAATGCGTTAAATAAACCAGTACGAAAACATTGTTTGGTTTTATCTTTACGATACAATAATTTGGCAAGTATAAAACAAATAACGAATGACACCAGCGCATAATAAGCGAAGTTTTCTGTAAATAACTGTTCAATCCTAAGGCCTTGTTCATTATCTTCACAATTCGGGGCAGGATTATCGATTTTTTGTTTCAGCACAGATAAGGCATTATCAATACCCTGATAATAGTTATTTTGTCGAAATTGTGGTGCTAATTGCTCACGAATGATTTTACTGGCCACTAAGTCGGTAATAGTTCCTTCAAGCCCATAGCCAACCTCAATTCGCATGAGTTTATCGTCTTTTACAATAAGCAATAAAATACCATTGTCTTGTCCTTTTCGACCGATTTTCCATTGAATAAAGACTCTATCTGCGTATTGTTCTACCGTTTCATCATCCAGTTTGGGAATCATTAAAACTGCTATCTGGGCACCATCTGTTCGAGGCTTTTCAAAGCCAATTAGGCTTGATTCTAATGACTCTTTTTGAGAATCGGTTAAAGTATGAGTCGTGTCGATAACACGATGTGCAAATTCCGGGATGTCAGTTAGCCCATAACAAAACCAACTGAATATTAACAATAAACTACTTAGAAAATATCTTTTCATTGTATTTTTTGCCTTATGATTAACAACGCTAAATAAAATTTTACTTTTTACAACAAACATTTAATTGCGATCCATTTAATAAAGCGTTTAGACAAGATATCATTGGTTAACTAGAACTAGTATATAGCCGAATCATAATCTTACTATTAAAACTTAATGAGTATTATCTTTGTTCATCTCATTACCAACGACCAGATGCACCGCCACCACCACTGCGGCCGCCGCCTCCGCCGGATCGGGAACTACTACTCGAATGGCTATATGAAGATCGGCTACTACTGCCACTCCCGCTACGACTTCTTCTAGTGCCGTTTTTAAAACTGATAGCGATGAATAACAAGTTAGCAACTACATAATTTATACCAAAAATAAAAACGACATCGATTAGATATAAGTAACCAAAACCATGAACACACCAAGTTACAATTAGGATAAATAAACTATTTGATAGTGATGTGATGATAATGCGTTTAAATACATTTTTTTCGAATTTAACCGTGAAGGCTAAACAAACAAAAAAGGAAAACACTTTCCAGCTTTGTTGAATAATCCAGTTAAACAACATATCTAACATTTCACTTAACCCAATTCTATGATTATTCTGGGTTTGTTTATCTGGATGAATTTCATTACCTATTGTGACATCTTTTAATACCGAAATTGCATCATTAATACCTTGATAATAATTATTTTGCTTAAATTGTGGGGCTAACTGTTCCCGAATGATGTGGCTAGCAACTAAATCAGTTACAATGCCTTCAAGCCCATACCCCACTTCAATACGCATCTGTCGGTCGTCTTTTACTACTAACAATAAAATACCATTATCCAGCCCTTTTCTTCCAATTTTCCATTGGTTAAAAACTCTCTGCGCGTACTGCTCTATGGTTTCGTTGTCGAGTTTTGCGATCATCAAAACCGCTATTTGCGCCCCATCAGTTTTCGAGTGTTCAAATTGAATTAGGCATGATTCTAAAGACTTGACTTGCGATGCACTTAAAGTATTGGTTGTATCGATAATATGGTTATTAAAAGCAGGAATTTCAGTCAAACCATAACTAAACCAACTAAGCATTAACAACATACTAAAGAAAACATATTTTTTCATTATATTTTGACCAAAATGACCTGCAATAGAATAATATTATTACTTTTAAAAAACGCATATCAAAAGCTAATTGACTCTATTTTAGGTTTAAGTAGTATAAGACATCAATAGGTAGAAATGACTATTATATAGCCAGATAACAATTTTGCTATTAACAGTTGCTTTTTTTATCGTGTTTTGCTGCCATAGAAATTTGGCACTATTTGTCTTATATTGGGGTAACTCAATAGAGCTTTATTGTACAATATTTCTATGTGATCGAGTTAAGGTATGGTCATAACTCGATCTTAAAGGAAGAGAATTTCAGTTGTTCGATACCAACTGTTGATTAACAGAAAACTTAACGCTCAATATTTTTTGACAATTATATTTATTGAAAGTTAACTGCGGGCGCATTTGAAATTTCTTTTTCATTATCAACCGTAAATTGCTGTTTAGGTTCTACACCTATAAAGCCAGCAATCCACTTATTTGGTATTTTTCGGATATAAATATTAAACGATTGAACTGCTTGTATATATCGTCCTCGGGCAACTGCGATGCGATTTTCAGTGCCTTCTAACTGGCTCATAAGATCCTGAAAAAGTGAACTGGCTTTAAGATCTGGATAGTTTTCACTGACAGCAATTAAGTGACTTAAGGCAGTACTTAATTCTGATTGCGCTTGTTGGAATTTAGCAAATAAAGCCGGATCAGTTAGCTGATCAGCATTAATTTGAATTGAGCCAACTTTACTTCTTGCTTCGGTCACTTGAGTTAATACTTCTTTTTCGTGTGTAGTATAACCTTTAACCGTATTAACTAAACTTGGAGTTAAATCAGCCCGACGCTTATATTGATTGACAACTTCTGACCATGCAGCTGCTACACCTTCGTCACGGGTTTGGATATCATTGTATCGACTAAAACAAAAAAATGCTCCAACAATAATTAATACCAAAACACATAATAGAAATTTTGATTTCATTGTATATTCCTATAAATAGTTGAATTTATGGATAGCTTAACAAATGAATACATCAAAAAATAGAATTAAAATAAGCTATCTGCGATTTTTAAACACTTATTTATACCTCAAGTTTAAATCTCACTAACAAATTTATACCGATATTTCGATAAAAAGAACAAGCTCTGAAAAAAACAAGGAATGTAAGTTATCAATCTGTGGACTCACTTATATTGAATTGGCTATATTGCAAATTAATGTCGGCTTAATCCACACCGTTTAAGATAATTTACTCAATATTATTATAGCCATTTTTATAATGCATGCTATGTATAATCCTAATTTACGCATAAAAAATATACCGCTTATTTTTATTCTTGATCATAAAACTTTTATTAATGATGATTTAGGTAGATTTTACCAATTTATAATAAGCGGTTTATTATTTGATAATTATTTATAATACACTTTCAAAGCATTCTAACTGTGCTGGCTCATAGTAAATATCGTTATTATTTGGTCTATTTCCGGTATTACGATGAGTATGTTTGAATTGTTCTGAGTTTACCCAAGCGTCGAAATCGGCTTTTGATTCCCACTCAGCAAATGATGAAAATAACGTATAATTTTCCTCGGTTTTCCCCTTCAAAAAATAAAAACGATTAAAGCCTTTCATTTCTTTTAAATGGGTATCTCGATTACGCCATATTTCAATAAAAGCCTCTTCACTACCTCGTTTTACTTTAAATCGGTTCATGACAATATACATATCAAAACTCCTTTTTTTAAATACACATAAAAAAATAGCACGTGCTTACACGTGCTATTTTAATAACTTAGTCCTACTGACTATTGATTTTCTTCTGCAGAATTGAGTAATTCTGCTAAGTTAGCTGTTGCTTCTTCAGCTGAAACAGTTGGTTGAATTTCATCATCAATAGGCATTGTACGTTTACGCAAACGTTCTTTATGATAAGCATAACCAGTACCAGCTGGAATTAAGCGACCAACAATAACGTTTTCTTTCAAGCCACGAAGCTCATCATTTTTACCAGCAACTGCTGCTTCAGTTAAGACGCGAGTCGTTTCTTGGAACGATGCCGCAGAAATAAATGATTCAGTAGTAAGTGATGCTTTAGTAATACCAAGCAGATCATGCAAGTAAACAATTGGCTCTTTACCTTGTGCCTCAAGCTCACGATTAATAATCTTCAAGCGTGAAACTTCAAGTTGTTCGCCGTCAAGTAAACGAGAACCACCCGGATGAATAACTGTCGCTTTACGTAACATCTGACGAACAATAACTTCAATATGTTTATCATTGATTTTTACACCTTGTAAGCGATAAACTTCTTGAACTTCGTTAACGATGTAACGTGTCACTGCATTAACACCACGTAAACGTAAAATGTCATGTGCAGATTCTGGACCGTCAGAAATCACATCACCACGTCCAACTTGTTCGCCTTCAAATACGTTGAGTTGACGCCATTTTGGAATCATCTCTTCATATGGATCACTACCATCTAGTGGAGTGATAATTAAGCGACGTTTACCTTTGGTTTCTTTACCAAACGAGATAATACCATCGATTTCAGCAAGAATTGCTGGCTCTTTAGGTTTACGTGCTTCAAATAAGTCAGCAACGCGTGGTAAACCACCGGTAATATCTTTAGTACCAACCGATGCTTGTGGAATACGTGCAAGTGTATCACCCACATTGATTTCAGCACCATCTTCTAATTGTACTAATGCTTTACCTGGTAAGAAATATTGAGCAAGCATCTCTGTACCTGCAACATAAATATCTTTACCTTTAGCATCAACAATCTTGATTGCTGGACGTAAATCTTTACCAACACCTGTTCGTTCAGCGACATCTAAAATAACAATTGATGATAAACCTGTTAATTCGTCGGTTTGACGGGTGATAGTTTGACCATCAACCATATCAACAAATTTAACAAAGCCTTTCGCTTCAGAGATAACTGGCATGGTATGTGGATCCCAGTTAGCAACTGTTTCACCGGCATCAACCGCTGCACCATTACCTTTAGTTAGAATCGAACCATAAGGAACTTTATAAGTTTCTTTCATTCGACCTAATTCATCGATAATCGTTAATTCAGCATTACGAGATGTAATAACCAGTTTCTTATCTGGGTTAGTTACAAATTTAGCATTAGATAATTTGATGCTACCTTTGTTTTTAACTTGAACACTTGATTCTGCTGCTGCTCGTGATGCCGCACCACCGATATGGAACGTACGCATGGTTAACTGTGTACCTGGCTCACCGATTGATTGAGCAGCGATAACACCGATTGCTTCACCTTTATTTACTAGGTGACCACGGGCTAAGTCACGACCATAACATTTCGCACAAACACCAAAGTCAGTATCACACGAAACAACTGAACGAACTTTAACGCTATCTACAGATTCTTCTTCAAGTAAATCACAATAGTTTTCATCAAGTAGTGTATTACGAGGAATTAAAATATCCGCACTACCTGGTTTCAATACATCTTCCGCGGTTACACGACCTAATACACGTTCACGAAGTGGCTCTTTAACATCTCCACCTTCGATAACTGGTGTCATCACTACGCCTTCTAACGTACCACAGTCATCTTCAATAACGACTAGATCTTGAGCTACGTCAACTAAACGGCGAGTTAAGTAACCTGAGTTCGCAGTTTTTAATGCGGTATCGGCAAGACCTTTACGCGCACCATGGGTCGAGATAAAGTACTGAAGAACGTTTAACCCTTCACGGAAGTTTGCCGTAATTGGTGTTTCGATGATTGAACCATCCGGTTTTGCCATCAAGCCACGCATACCAGCTAACTGACGGATCTGAGCTGCAGAACCCCGCGCACCAGAGTCGGCCATCATATAGATGCTGTTAAATGAAGATTGAACTTCTTCTTTACCTTCATGATTGATCACTTTTTCAGTTGATAAGTTATCCATCATCGCTTTAGCAACACGTTCATTGGCTGCTGCCCAGATATCGATAACTTTGTTATAGCGTTCACCAGCGGTAACTAAACCTGATTGGAACTGTTCTTGAATTTCAGCAACTTCAATTTCAGCTTCATTGATGATTTGTAATTTTTTAGCTGGAATTTCCATATCATCAATACCAACCGATACACCAGAACGTGCTGCATAAGCAAATCCGGTATACATTACTTGGTCAGCCAAGATAACAGTTTCTTTCATGCCTAATTGGCGATAACAAATATTTAAAATTCGTGAAATCGCCTTTTTACCAAGTGGTTGATTGATGACAGAGAAGCTCATACCTTTAGGCATAATTAACCATAAGATAGCACGACCAACTGTAGTATCAACCACAGAAGTTGTATCTTCCCACTCACCAATACTATTACGGTGGCTTTCAGTAATACGTACTTTAACTTTAGCATGTAGCTCAACAAGACCTAAGCGATACAGTTTTTCTGCTTCTTTAGGTCCGGTTAAAATCATGCCTTCACCTTTCGCATTAACTTTATCACGAGTCATGTAGTAAAGACCTAATACCACGTCCTGAGAAGGAACAATGATAGGCTCACCACTCGCAGGCGAAAGAATGTTGTTGGTTGACATCATTAACGCACGCGCTTCTAATTGCGCTTCTAACGTTAATGGTACGTGAACCGCCATTTGGTCACCATCGAAGTCAGCATTGAATGCCGCACAAACTAATGGATGTAATTGGATCGCTTTACCTTCAATTAGGATAGGTTCAAATGCCTGAATACCTAATCGGTGAAGTGTTGGTGCACGGTTTAGTAATACCGGATGCTCACGAATAACTTCATCTAAGATATCCCAAACAATTGCATCTTCACGTTCAACCATTTTCTTGGCTGCTTTAATGGTAGTTGCATAACCACGACGCTCTAATTTACCGTAAATAAATGGTTTGAATAATTCAAGTGCCATTTTCTTCGGTAAACCACATTGATGTAATCGTAAGTATGGACCTACAGTGATTACTGAACGACCTGAGTAGTCAACACGTTTACCTAATAAGTTTTGACGGAAACGACCTTGCTTACCTTTAATCATATCGGCAAGTGATTTTAATGGACGTTTGTTTGAACCGGTAATAGCACGACCACGGCGACCATTATCTAATAATGCGTCAACAGATTCTTGTAACATACGTTTTTCGTTACGTACGATAATATCTGGCGCTGCCAAATCTAATAAACGTTTTAAACGATTATTACGGTTAATCACTCGACGATATAGATCGTTCAAATCTGATGTTGCAAAACGTCCGCCATCTAGTGGTACTAATGGACGTAAATCGGGTGGCAACACAGGTAATACGTTTAAGATCATCCATTCTGGTTTATTTTCTGATTGAATGAATGCTTCAATAATCTTAATACGTTTAGTCAGTTTTTTACGCTTAGTTTCAGAATTGGTAGTTTCAAGCTCATCACGTAGTGCTTCACATTCAGCTTGCACATCGATATTACGTAGTAATTCTTGAATTGCTTCGGCACCCATACGAGCATCGAATTCATCACCAAACTCTTCTAACGCATCTAAATATTGTTCTTCTGTTAAAATTTGACCGCGTTCTAAGTTTGTCATTCCGCCGTCAAGAACCATAAATGATTCAAAATAAAGCACACGTTCAATGTCACGAAGTGGCATATCTAATAATAGACCAATACGTGATGGTAATGATTTTAAAAACCAGATATGTGCAGTAGGTGATGCGAGCTCAATATGCCCCATACGCTCACGACGTACTTTGGCTTGAGTAACTTCAACACCACATTTTTCACAGATCACACCACGGTGTTTTAAACGTTTATATTTTCCACATAAACATTCATAATCTTTTACTGGTCCAAAAATACGAGCACAAAACAATCCGTCACGTTCCGGTTTGAACGTACGATAGTTAATTGTTTCAGGTTTTTTAACTTCACCAAAAGACCATGAACGAATCATATCAGGAGAGGCAAGGCCTATCTTGATAGCATCAAAATCTTCAGTTTTAGTTTGTGCTTTTAGAAACTTTAGTAAGTCTTTCACAATTGACTCCTATGGAGTTAAACCAATTAGATAACTTATCATTGCTGATAAGTTATCCCTATAAATAGAAATCATTTCAGTTAGTTAAGATTACTCTTCATCTAACTCGATATTAATACCTAACGAACGAATCTCTTTTAATAATACATTAAATGATTCTGGAATCGCAGGCTCCATACGATGATCACCATCTACAATATTTTTATACATCTTAGTACGACCATTCACATCATCTGATTTAACAGTTAACATTTCTTGTAGAGTATAAGCAGCACCATATGCTTCAAGTGCCCATACTTCCATCTCACCGAAACGTTGACCACCAAATTGAGCTTTACCACCCAATGGTTGTTGTGTAACCAGACTATATGAACCTGTAGAACGCGCATGCATCTTATCATCAACTAAGTGATTCAATTTCAGCATATACATGTAACCTACAGTTACTGGACGTTCAAATTGCTCACCTGTACGACCATCAAACAATGTAATTTGACCTGACGTTGGCAAATCACCAAGTTCAAGTAATGCTTTGATTTCTTGCTCTTTTGCACCATCAAAGACTGGCGTTGCAAGAGGCATACCATTACGTAAGTTTTGTGCCAATGTCATCACTTCTTGGTCAGTAAATTCAGCAACATTAACTTTCTGTGCTGCCCCTAAACCAAGGTCATAAGCTTTCTGAATGAAATCACGTAATTTAGCTAACTCTTGCTGTTCTTTTAGCATTGCATCGATCTTCTGACCAATACCTTTTGCCGCCATACCTAAGTGAGTTTCTAAAATCTGACCGATGTTCATACGAGACGGAACACCAAGTGGATTCAATACGATATCAACTGGACGTCCTTTATCATCATATGGCATATCTTCAATTGGGTTGATTTTAGAGATAACCCCTTTGTTACCATGGCGCCCCGCCATCTTATCACCAGGCTGAATTTGACGTTTAACTGCTAAGTAAACTTTAACAATTTTGAGAACTCCAGGTTGTAAATCATCACCTTGAGTAATCTTCATTCGTTTAGCTTCAAGCTTCTTATTAAATTCAGCTTTGATTTCATCATGTTGTTCAGCAAGTTGTTCTAATTGAGCTTGCTTACTTTCATTAGAAATACCAATGGTTAACCATTTTTCACGTGGTAAAGCATCTAATTTGTCTGCTTTAATACCACCAGAAATTAATACATCACGGATACGAGCAAACAATGCTGCTTCTAAAATTTTAAGTTCTTCAGTTAAGTCTTTTCTTACTTGCTTGAGTTGCATCTCTTCAATTTCAAGTGCACGTTTGTCTTTTTGTACACCATCACGAGTGAAGACTTGCACATCAATAACCGTACCTGAAACACCATTTGGTACACGTAATGAAGTATCTTTAACATCAGATGCTTTTTCACCGAAAATAGCACGTAGTAATTTCTCTTCTGGTGTTAATTGCGTTTCGCCTTTAGGCGTTACTTTACCAACAAGAATATCACCACCTTTTACTTCAGCGCCGATATAAACAATACCAGACTCATCAAGTTTAGAAAGTGCTGCTTCACCCACATTTGGAATATCAGCAGTAATTTCTTCAGCACCAAGTTTAGTATCACGAGATACACAAGATAGTTCTTGAATATGAATCGAAGTGAAACGATCATCTTGTACCACTTTTTCAGAGACTAAAATAGAATCCTCAAAGTTATAACCGTTCCATGGCATAAATGCCACGCGCATATTTTGACCAAGTGCTAACTCACCTAAATCCGTTGATGGGCCGTCTGCAAGTACATCGCCACGCTCAACTTTTTCACCTAATTCCACGCATGGAATTTGGTTAATACAAGTATTTTGGTTAGAACGGGTATATTTAGTTAAGTTGTAAATATCAATACCTGTTTCACCGGCATACATTTCATCATCGTTAACGTTAATAACAATACGTGAAGCATCAACATATTGTACTGTACCGCCACGACGAGCAACCGCAGTTACACCTGAGTCAACCGCAACCGCACGTTCCATACCAGTACCAACAAAAGGTTTTTCTGCTTTTAATGTTGGTACAGCTTGACGTTGCATGTTCGCACCCATCAAGGCACGGTTCGCATCATCATGCTCAAGGAATGGGATTAATGAAGCACCAACAGAAACGATTTGTTGTGTTGATACGTCCATATAATGAACTTGTTCCGGGCTATATAAACCAGATTCACCATTTAAACGGCAAGTCACTAAATCTTCTTTAAAGCGACCATCGTCATCAAGATTTGAGTTAGCCTGAGCTATAACAAACTCACTTTCATCGATTGCTGATAAATAGTTAATCTCATCAGTCACAACACCGTCAATCACTCGACGATATGGCGTTTCTAAGAATCCATACTCATTGGTACGTGAATAAACCGCTAATGAGTTAATCAAACCGATGTTTGGACCTTCCGGCGTTTCAATCGGACATACACGACCATAATGTGTAGGATGTACGTCACGCACTTCAAAGCCTGCACGTTCACGAGTTAAACCACCTGGACCTAATGCAGAAATACGACGTTTGTGAGTAATTTCAGATAATGGATTGTTTTGATCCATAAACTGAGATAATTGGCTAGAACCAAAGAACTCACGAATTGCCGCTGAAATTGGTTTAGCATTGATCATATCTTGTGGCATTAATGAATCAAGATCACCTAAAGATAGACGCTCTTTTACAGCTCGTTCAACACGAACTAAACCAATACGGAATTGGTTTTCAGCCATTTCACCAACACTACGGATACGACGATTGCCTAAGTGATCGATATCATCAACTTCACCATGACCATTACGGATGCTGATTAATTTCTTCATTACATCAACGATATCAGCTTTTGTTAAAACACTTTCGCCTTCAATATCGTCTCGTCCTAAAGAACGATTGAACTTCATACGACCTACCGCTGATAAGTCATAACGTTCGTCGGAGAAGAATAGATTATCAAATAACGCTTCGGCTGCTTCTTTTGTTGGTGGCTCGCCTGGACGCATCATTCGATAAATTTCAACTAATGCACCTAATCGATCACGTGTTGAATCAACATTTAATGTTTCAGAAATAAATGGTCCATGATCTAAATCATTAGTGAATAATGTTTCAATTTTCTTATAACCAGCATTGGTTAATTCAAGTAATAGTTCTAAAGAAATTGGTGTATTGGCAAAAGCAATAACCTCACCAGTTTCTTCATCAACATAATTTTTTGCTAAAACTTTATTTACAATATATTCAACTGGAACGTCGATTTTAGTTACTTTATCTTTTTCAAGCTCACGAATATGACGAGCTGTAATACGACGACCTTTTTCTGCGTAAACTTTGCCTTTAGATTCGATATCAAATAGCGCTGTTTCACCACGTAAACGCTCTGGCACAAGTTCCATTTTTAATTTTGATTTGCCTACTTCGAAAATAGTTTTTTCGAAGAACATATCTAAAATTTCTTCAGTTTCATAACCTAACGCACGTAAAATAATTGTTGCTGGAAGTTTACGACGACGGTCGATACGAGCAAAAAGATTATCTTTTGGATCAAATTCGAAATCAAGCCAAGAGCCACGATAAGGAATAATCCGAGCATTATATAAAACTTTACCAGAAGAGTGCGTTTTACCTTTATCACTGTCAAAGAACACACCTGGACTACGATGTAATTGTGAAACGATAACACGTTCAGTACCGTTAATCACAAAAGTACCATTGTCCGTCATTAAAGGGATTTCGCCCATATAGACGTCTTGCTCTTTAATATCTTTAACTGTTCCTTCTGGCGCATCTTTATCATAAATAACTAAACGTAATTTAACGCGCAATGGTGCTGAGTAAGTGATCCCTCTGATTTGACATTCTTTTACATCAAACACAGGTTCGCCCATTTTAAAGCTTACGTATTGTAACTCAGCGCTACCACTATAACTTTTTATCGGAAATATTGAACGGAATGCGGCTTCTAAGCCATATTGACCTTCTGGGTCTTGCTCAATAAACTTCTGGAACGAATCAAGTTGAATAGAAAGAAGATACGGTATATCCAAGACTTGTGGACGCTTACCAAAATTCTTACGAATTCGTTTTTTCTCGGTATAAGAGTAAACCATTAGTTCCTCAACTTGCTTATCTGCTATTTTAGCATGATTAAATATTCATCAGGGTACTACGAAATGATAACGCCTGACACCTCATCGAAAATATCTATAAATATCAATTGATTAGGCTTAATAAATATATTATTTCTTTATTACTTTTTATTGATAATCTTCAAATAAAATTATTTGACTTATTACAGCGCAAAAAGGCTGGAGGTATAAAACCCCCAGCCGTTTAGCTTGCTATTGATAAACTTACTTAAGTTCGACAACTGCACCAGATTCTTCAAGTGCCTTTTTAAGTTCATCTGCGTCAGCTTTGCTAACACCTTCTTTAACTGTTGCTGGAGCTGATTCAACAAGGTCTTTTGCTTCTTTTAAGCCTAAGCCTGTTGCACCACGAACTGCTTTGATAACAGCTACTTTGTTAGCGCCAACATCTTTTAAGATTACATCAAATTCAGATTTTTCTTCAGCTGATTCAGCTGGACCAGCTGCTGCAACTGCTACAGCTGCTGCTGCAGAAACGCCAAATTTTTCTTCCATCATTGATACAAGTTCAACAACATCCATTACAGACATTTCTGCAACTGCATCTAAAATTTGTTCTTTAGTGATAGACATAATATAGTTTCCCAAATTTACATTTTTTTAATTAATAAAATTCACAATCACAGCGCTATTAAGCAGCTTGTTTTTGATCGCGAACCGCTGCAAGAGTACGAACCAATTTGCCAGCTGCGGCTTCTTTCATGGTTGACATCAAGCGAGCTAATGCTTCTTCATAAGTAGGTAATGTTGCTAAGCGATCAATGTTCGCTGCAGTAATTAACTCACCTTCAAAGGCTGCGGCTTTAATCTCAAAATTATCATTTTCTTTTGCAAACGCTTTAAAAATACGCGCAGCAGCACCTGGGTGCTCATTTGAAAATGCAATTAGAGTTGGACCAACAAACGAATCTTTTAAGCACTCGTATTGAGTTCCCTCAACAACACGGCGTAATAAGGTGTTACGAACAACACGCATATAAACACCAGCTTCACGAGCAGATTTACGTAATGCAGTCATGTTTTCTACAGTTACGCCACGAGAGTCAGCTACAACTGCAGATAGCGCACCTTTGGCGATTTCATTAACTTCAGCAACAATTTCTTGTTTATTTTGAAGATTTAGTGCCATTGGTATTGCTCCTGGATTAAACTAGGCAAAGCCTAGAATTATTTAAACTAACTACAAATGTAATTAGCACAATCACGATGAGCAGAATGCCTGTATTATATCTTATCAGGTTCTGTCACCGTCTACGTAGGAAGATTAAGTAATTAAATATCAATTACACCTACGGTCTTGGACGGGGTCTGGTTAAGGCCAGACACCAACCGATTCTTTGTTTAACAATTAATTAAACAGATGCATTTAAAGTTGCTTGGTCGATAGCAACACCAGCGCCCATTGTAGTAGAAAGACTAACTTTCTTCACAAATACACCTTTTGAAGATGCTGGTTTTGCACGTTTTAATGCAACAAGTAATGCTTCTAAATTCTCTTTAAGCTTATCTGCATCGAAATCAGCTTTACCGATAGTAGTATGGATAATACCATTTTTATCATTACGGTAACGGATTTGACCAGCTTTAGCGTTTTTCACTGCTTCAGCAACGTTAGGTGTTACAGTACCAACTTTAGGGTTTGGCATTAAACCACGTGGCCCTAAAATTTGACCTAATTGACCAACAACACGCATAGCGTCTGGAGATGCAATAACAACATCAAAGTCCATTTCGCCTTTTTTGATTTGATCCGCTAGATCATCCATACCAACTAATTCAGCACCAGCTTCTTTAGCGGCATCAGCGTTTGCACCTTGAGTAAATACAGCAACACGTACACTACGTCCGGTACCGTGAGGAAGAACGATAGCACCACGCACATTTTGATCTGATTTACGTGAATCAATACCTAAATTAACTGCAACATCAACGCTTTCAGTAAATTTAGCAGTAGCAAATTCTTTTAATAAAGCGATTGCTTCATTGATTTCATATTGTTTAGTCGCGTTTACTTTTTCGCGGATAAGTTTAGCTTTCTTAGATAATTTAGCCATGAATTAACCCTCCACTTCCAAGCCCATTGAACGAGCAGTACCTTCAATAGAACGCATCATCGTTTCAATAGTTGCACCATTCATATCAGCAGCTTTCAATTCAGCAATTTCACGAATTTGAGCGCTTGTTACTTTACCTACTTTTTTCTTATTAGGCTCACCAGAACCAGACTTTATTTTAGCTGCTTTCTTTAATAATACAGCCGCAGGAGGAGTCTTAGTTACAAAAGTAAATGAACGGTCAGAATATACTGTAATAACAACAGGAATAGGTAGACCTTTTTCCATGCTTTCTGTTTTAGCGTTAAATGCTTTACAGAATTCCATGATGTTAACACCATGTTGACCAAGTGCTGGACCAACTGGTGGACTAGGATTTGCTGCACCAGCTGCAACTTGCAACTTGATGTAGGCTTGTACTTTTTTTGCCATTTTAGTTTCCTTTTTCTCGGGTGCAAACGCTTCTATTAATCAATAGACAGCTCCCCTAAGTTAAATGAGGGCGAAATTATCCTACAACTAATACAAAAATGCAAGACTTTTTATTAGCGGATAAAATAAAAGCAGGAATAGCCCTGCTTTTATATAATAATGAATGATATTAAAGTACGTCGATCGCATTAAGTTCTTTAAATGCAAGTTCTAAACGGGCAACTAAAGATTCTTGACCTTTACGTAACCATACGCGTGGATCATAATATTTTTTATTTGGAGCATCAACGCCTTCAGGGTTACCTAATTGACCTTGAAGATAAGCTTCATTTGCTTTGTAATATTCTAAAACACCAGCCCAGTTTGCCCATTGCGTATCAGTATCGATGTTCATTTTAACAACACCGTAACTTACTGCTTCTGCAATTTCTTCAGGAGTAGAGCCAGAACCACCATGGAACACAAAGTTCAATGATTTAGCTGGTAAATTGAATTTCTCAGATACATATTTTTGAGAGTTATCTAAAATTTTTGGCGTTAATTTAACATTACCTGGTTTATAAACACCATGAACGTTACCGAATGAAGCTGCGATAGTGAAACGTGGGCTAATTGCACTTAAACGCTCATAAGCATAAGCAACATCTTCAGGTTGAGTATAAAGTGCTGAACTATCCATATGGCTATTGTCAACACCATCTTCTTCACCACCAGTACAACCAAGCTCTAATTCTAATGTCATTTTCATTGCTGACATACGAGCAAGATATTGACAACAAATATCAATATTATCTTTTAAAGATTCTTCTGAAAGATCGATCATGTGAGAAGAGAATAGAGGTTTACCCGTTTTAGCAAAGTGAGCTTCACCTGCGTCAAGTAATCCATCAACCCATGGAAGAAGTTTTTTAGCACAGTGGTCGGTATGAACGATAACTGGCACACCATATTTTTCAGCCATAAGGTGAACATGTTTAGCGCCAGAAATTGCACCTAAAACAGCAGTTTCTTGCCCATCTAATTTCAATCCTTTACCTGCGATGAATTGAGCACCACCATTAGAGAATTGAACGATAACAGCAGAACCAACTTTAGCCGCAGTTTCGATTACTGCATTAATTGTATTAGTGTCAACACAGTTAACAGCTGGTAATGCAAAATTATTTTCACGAGCAACTTGAAACACTTTTTGAACATCATCACCGGTTACAACACCAGGTTTAACGACATCAGAAATCTTTGTAGCCATTTTAATACCTATAGATTTATTTATATAAAAATTAAAGGATGAGTGATTGGCTCATCCTTCATATAGAAAATTATTACGCTTTTGCTCTCTCTTCTAGCATTGCAACAGCAGGAAGTTTTTTACCTTCTACAAACTCTAGGAAGGCACCACCACCAGTTGAAATATAAGAGATTTTATCTTCAATACCAAATAAATCAATTGCAGCTAATGTATCACCACCACCTGCGATTGAGAAACCTTGGCTGTCAGCAATTGCTTTAGCAACAATCTCGGTACCACGACGGAAATTAGGGAACTCAAATACGCCAACAGGGCCATTCCATAATATAGTTTTGGCTTTTTTGATAATGTCTGCTAATGCTTCAGCTGATTTATCACCTAAATCAAGAATTTGTTCATTCTCTTTTACATCAGCAACTGATTTTTCAGTAGCTGTCGCAGTTTCACTAAACTCTGTTGCTACACGAACATCAGTAGGAACTGGAATATGACAATTAGCCATTAATTTTTTTGCTTCAGGAATTAAATCAGCTTCATAAAGTGATTTACCCACATTATAGCCTTCAGCTGCGATGAATGTATTTGCGATACCACCACCAACAATAATTTGGTCAGCGATTTTTGATAAAGAATCAAGAACAGTCAATTTTGTTGATACTTTAGAACCAGCAACAATCGCAACCATTGGACGAGCTGGATTATCTAACGCTTTACCTAAAGCATCAAGTTCAGCTGCTAATAATGGACCGGCACAAGCAACTGGCGCAAATTTACCAGCTCCATGAGTTGAAGCTTGAGCACGGTGAGCAGTACCAAATGCATCCATTACATAGATATCACAAAGTGCTGCATATTTTTTAGATAAAGTTTCATCATCTTTACCTTCGCCTACATTAAAACGTACGTTTTCAAGAACAACTAGTTCGCCTTCCTTAACGTCAACACCGTTAAGATAATCTTTTACTAGACGAACAGGGAAAGAAACATGTTCTTTTAAATAATCAACCACTGGTTGTAGAGAGAACTCAGGGTTATATTCGCCTTCAGTTGGACGGCCAATATGAGAAGTAACCATTACTTTAGCGCCTTTTTTAATGGCTTCTTCAATAGTCGGTAATGATGCTTTAATTCGAGCATCAGAAGTAACCTTACCATTTTTGACCGGCACATTAAGATCTGAGCGAATAAATAAACGTTTCCCTTTTAGATCAAGATCTTGCATTCTAATGATAGACATGAGACTTCCTCTTTTAAATATAAAAACAATAAAATTTTTGCTATTCTAACATAAAATTTCTTTTTAGGTTACATCCATTATCGGTTATATAGTAAACATTTAGTAGAAATTAGTAATTTATACTATATAGGAAATTTTTTTATGTAACAGCATTGACAATAGAAAGAAAATCAGGCATATTTCCCCGCCTTATTAATATGTATTTTTTATCTAAACTTGGGAGTTGACTTTGGCTAATATCAAATCAGCTAAGAAGCGTGCGGTTCAGTCCGAAAAACGCCGTAAACATAATGCTAGTAACCGTTCAATGATGCGTACTTATATTAAAAAAGTTTACGCAGCTGTAGCAGCTGGTGATAAACAAACAGCTGAAGTAGCATTCAAAGACATGCAAGCAGTTGTTGACCGTCAAGCGGCTCGTGGTCTAATCCACAAAAACAAAGCAGCACGTCATAAAGCGAATTTAATTAAACAGATTAAAGCATTAGCTTAGTTTTCTAATCTGTTGACAATAGAGTTAAAGAAAATTGAAAAAAAGTGGTGTAAGCCACTTTTTTTATTTATATACTATTATTTAAATTTATGTGAATAAAAGAAAAGAGAGCGTATTGTGGTTCAGCGTGATTATGTAAGAAAAAAGAGCCAATCAAAAGGAAAAGCTAAAAAAAATAAGTCACGATTATTCCCATCTTTAATGATATTCCTTGCAATCATCATTATTATTTTGTTTTCTTCTATTCTATATTATCTTTCAACCAATTCTTCTGAAAAACCAGTTGAAAAACCAAAAGTCAAAACTGAATCACCAGCGATAACCCTGCCGGAAAAACCACAAGAACGCTGGACGTACCTTAAAGAATTGGAAACACCAAATGCTAGTAGTAACTCAAATAAAACAGCAAGTGAACGGCAACAAATATTAGATAGCTTTATGAATAACACCACGACCACATCGACTTTATCATCAAGTAATGATAATAATAAATGGTTACTACAATGTGGGGCTTTTAAAGATAAAACTAATGCAGATACATTAAAAGCATCTTTGGCAATGACCGGTATTAGTGGTAACATATCTTTAAGTCAGCAGTTATATCGAGTTACCGTTGGGCCTTATACAAATAAAGGTGATGTGCAAAAAGCATTAAACACTTTAAAAACGAATGGAATTAATAACTGTATTATTTCTAATTAAATAAGATATATTATGAATATACTTAAGCATATACAGACCTTTTTGGTAATGTTATGGTCTCGTATAAATCATGATCGTTTAACCTCATCCTCGGCAGAACTAGCTTATACGACAATACTTGCATTAGTCCCATTAATAACTGTTGTGTTTTCTTTACTTTCTGCGTTTCCTATGTTTAATGAAGTTAGCCAATCCTTAAAACAGCTCATTTATAGCAATCTTGTCCCTACTGCAAGTGACACCATTCAAAATTACCTAGAACAATTTATTGCCAATACAAAAAAAATGACATTTATTGGAATTATCGGTTTAATAGTAACATCACTACTACTTATTAATTCTATTAATAATGCACTAAACCGTATCTGGCAAACCAAACGCAAACGTTCATTCATGTATAACTTAACCATGTATTGGACAATTTTAACATTAGGTCCTATTTTAGTCGGCTCAAGTGTTGCAGTAAGTTCTTATATATTTTCTTTAAAATGGTTATCGAACGCTGCTAGTGGTGATCTCCTACTAAGTACTTTACCATTTATCATATCGGTTGTTGGATTTTGGTTGCTCTACAGCATTATTCCAACTGAATCAATTCCATTTAAAGAAGCAGCAATTGGTGCATTAGTTGCAGCAATATTATTCGAAATTGGTAAACGTGCTTTTGCGCTATATGTTACTTCTTTTCCGACTTATCAGCTCATTTATGGAGTAGTTTCCTCAATTCCGATTATGTTGGTTTGGATCTATTGCTCGTGGTGTATTGTTTTGTTTGGCGCCGAATTTGCAGCAACACTCGCTGACTATAATAAACAACAAAAAGCGCTATTAAAGCCCCAATCTTAACTGGAATAATATAAATTATGATTGCCTTAATCCAACGTGTAAAACAAGCATCGGTTTCTGTTGATAATCAAATTATTGGTCAAATCGATCAGGGATTACTTGTTTTACTCGGTGTTGAACAAGATGACAACGAGCAAAAAGCAATACGCTTGAGTGAAAAAGTACTCGGCTATCGTATTTTCAGTGATATTAATGACAAAATGAATCTCAATGTTCAGCAAATAAATGGAAAATTGTTGGTTGTTTCTCAATTCACCCTGGCCGCTGATACTCAAAAAGGTATGCGCCCAAGTTTCACAAAAGGTGCTCCACCCGATAAAGCTAATGAACTTTATCAATTTTTTGTTAGACAATGTCAGCAACAAATTGAGACACAAACTGGACAATTTGCCGCTGACATGCAGGTTTCTCTTATTAACGATGGACCCGTAACTTTTTGGCTACAAGTTTAAAAATTATTTTACTTTATTTAGCCATTCTAAAGATGTGTTATTATCAGTAAAACCTAGTTTACTCAGCTTATTTTCATAAAACTGTTTTACCTCGTCCCAACGGTAGTACGGATAATTATCGGTTTTCAATGGTAAATGCACTTCTCTTTCATTTAACATCACTTTGATTAATATGGGTTGATGGGGTTGATTGCTTTGGTAAAAAATCCATTGAATATTAGCGCCCATAGGAATAATTTTTTCTGCTTGCCAAACGAATGGATAATCCGCGACTGAGTTAACGGCAGTATAAGTGCCTTCAAGTTCAAGCAATGTTGCTAATGGCGAAATAGTTTCAGCATGAGCAAACCGTAAATTAGCATCAATATTTTTATCAGTTATTGCCTTATCAGCTGTTTTTAACATATCCAACAATAATGGCGCAGCAATTTTAATCTGGATACCATTCGAATCAAATGCTGGACCAATTTGTAAAAAATTTTTAGAAGTGACTACCGTGTCAAACCATAATAACTGATTTTTAGTGAAATATAGGCTAAAATCAAGATGATTATCAGCTAAAATTTCAGGAGAAAATGATAATAACTCCTGGTAAAGTTGATAAACTGCAATGACAAAATCTGCTGTTTTAATTGAAGATTTTTCAGGTAAAGAAATCCCAATATTCAACTCATTACAAAAGCCTTGAGTAAATATCAAACTTGCAACATTTTGACTCATCTCTACTGTTTTAGTCGAATTTTCTAGCGATTTTAAGGCATTTTTAACACTTTTACTCTTTTTATATTCTTTATAAGTCGGAGAATATTCAAAAAAACGTAATAGTGTTTGTTGATCTTCTGGTTGTTGATAAATATTGATATCAGAATAGTTATTTTTAAATGTTTTAATAAAAATTTCTGCTGTTTCTTTAGCTCTTGGTGAGGTTGATGATATCACTTCGATTTTTTGTCCTTTAAAAACCGTTGGGTTATTGGCTAACATGCGTTGACTAATTAAACTAATATCTTTTCGACCAAGATCAGTAAGCTGACCATAATGATTTTTATTCAATGCTTTAATACGAATAATTTGCCTTAATAATGATTTTCCCATTTCGGTTAATTGATTATTTTTATCAGCTAAAATTAATACGTTATAAGCAATATCTTCATATTTAGGTTTACTAATATAACGTGAACCATGCCGACCAATATGATCAATATAAAATGCTTGATATCCATCTGGTGCAGGAGTCTGTTGTTTATCATACTGATACGCGGTCTTTGAACCTGATGTTATCATTTCTGCAAAACTTAATGGTGAAAACATCAGTAAACTGATGACTAAGATTAAAAATTGGATAAAAAAAGATTGTTTTATAAAAGACATAATGGCTCCTACCTAATAATATAAGAGCAAAATAACAAGAGCGTGCTTTTAAAGCATTTTATACCATTAATCACATAATTTAACTGAAAATCATACAATTATTTTTAGAATACTCTTTCAATTTTTTAAAAAAAGATTATCTTATTAGCTACTTTTTATAACTCATTTAACTGCTTTAAAACATAATGAAATTATATGGCCTTTCTGGTATTAAAATAAGCTGTGCGTTTATATCTGCATGCATAAATACTCCTTACAACACAACTCGTTTTCTTAAAGATTTAATTGCCGGAATAACGGTTGGCATTATTGCTATCCCGCTTGCTATGGCTTTAGCTATTGCAAGTGGTGTTGCCCCTCAACATGGCCTTTATACCGCAATTATAGCAGGCTTCGTGATAGCTCTCACTGGAGGATCACGTTTTAGTGTTTCAGGCCCAACTGCAGCGTTTGTGGTCATTCTATATCCTGTTTCCATACAATTTGGCTTATCAGGTCTATTAATTGCCACTCTACTTTCAGGCATTTTTTTAATATTGATGGGTGTAATTCGTTTAGGTCGATTAATCGAATACATTCCTCTACCAGTGGTGCTAGGTTTTACTTCTGGTATTGCAATAACCATCGCCACCATGCAGATAAAAGATTTTTTTGGCTTAACGCTAGAACACATGCCAGAAAATTATGTTAATAAAGTTATTGAACTAGTTAAAGCTTTTCCAACCATTAATATCGCAGATACCTTTGTTGGTTTAGTTACACTGATTGTTTTAATCATGTGGCCAAAATTTCGAGTAAAAATATCTGGCCATTTACCGGCTTTAATTGCTGGCATACTAACCATGTTAGTATTCAATCAATTTGGCTATCAAATCGAAACAATCGGTTCACGATTCACTTATACATTAGCCGATAACACTGTTGGTCATGGTATTCCGCCTGTCTTACCAGAATTTATCTTACCATGGGAACATGCAAGTTTCACATGGAATTGGTCAACAATAACGGCTTTAATTCCAATCTCATTAACGATGGCTATGTTATGTGCGATTGAATCACTACTATGCGCAGTTGTATTAGATGAAATGACCCATACCAAACATCATTCAAATAGCGAACTGATTGGCCAAGGTTTAGGAAATATCATTGCGCCATTTTTTGGTGGCATTTCAGCAACAGCGGCTATTGCGCGTTCAGCGGCAAATGTCAAAGCGGGCGCAACATCGCCAATTGCCGCCGTATTGCATTCATTAATCGTATTATTGGCACTTATCTGTTTTGCCCCACTTTTATCATTTATTCCATTATCAGCTATGGCAGCATTATTATTAATTGTTGCATGGAATATGAGTGCCATTCAACGCGTTATCTACATTATTAAATGTGCACCTAAAGACGATATCATGATCATGCTTATTTGCATGTCCCTTACCGTATTATTCGACATGGTAATCGCTATTACGCTTGGAATTGTATTAGCCTCAATACTGTTTATGCGTCGTATTGCTAGTATGACTCGTTTGGTCGAATTGAACCAAAGCAATGAAAAGACGTTAGTGCTAAGAATTAATGGTCCATTATTCTTTGCGGCTGCTGAACGGACTTTTTTAGAGTTATACCAAAAAATCAATGGTTATCAACATATTGTTTTACAATGGGATGCGGTACCTATCCTAGATGCAGGAGGCTTAAATGCACTTATCCATTTTATTGATGAATTACCTGAGTCAGTTGATCTATCTATTTGCGAATTGCAATTCCAACCATTAAAAACCTTAGCTCGGGCGAGAATTGTACCTGTATCAAATAAATTAATGTTTTATTCAACTTTAGATGAAGCACTGAAAGATAAAATTTAATATCAAAATTGATTTTATTATATTGATTAAATATTATACTTAGTGAAAGTAAATCGTCCGAGTTTTCACTAAGTATTTTTTATCAGCTATGTACACTTCCCTTTTTCATATGAGTCAAGATTAACTCAGAAAGATGGTGTTCATTTAATACATTACATTAACAACAGGAAATAAATATGATAGCTAATGAAAACACTATTCAAAGTTTTAAACAAAAATCAAATTGGTTTATTATTATTGGTATAGTTTTAATTATTCTCGGTTGCTTGGCATTAGGGTATCAATTCATAGCCACCGTTTTTTCTGTTTATTTTATCGGTTCACTCCTTTTTATCGCAGGGATTATCCAAGTAATCCACTCTTTTAACATCAAAGGATTTGGCCAAACTGCTTTATGGGCAATCATGGGGATTTTATATATCTTCATTGGCGCTATGTCGTTTTTCCAACCGATCGCGGTCTCAAGCGCATTAACATTATTAATTTCTTTATTATTGACGATTAGTGGATTTACTCAAATTTTTGCTGCAATGAGCAACCGCAACATACCTCGTTGGGGATGGGTCGTCTTTTCTGGGGTGATTAACATCATTTTAGGACTTATGTTAATGGCAGGCTGGCCATATGATAGCGTTTGGGTATTAGGAATGTTTTTAGGTATAGATTTAGTTTTCCAAGGCTTTGCTTATATTGCAATTGGTTTTGCACTAAAAAATCATAGATCTTAAATTTCATTTTATTGCTCACAAGTCATGTTGTGAGCAATAAGCCTCAACAGTTCAAAAATAAAACCTTCTAACCAAAAGCAACTATTTATAACTTTTATTGGTTTTCGCTTTGACTTCGCGCATTGACTGTAATATTCGATGATAATTATCTAACCTTGATGGTGCAATCGCGCCTTGTGCAACAGCTTTCTGGAGTAAACATCCCGGTGTATCTAAGTGATTACAATCACGAAATTGGCAACCTCCTAAATAATCATCAAATTCAACAAAACCAGCAATAACTTGCTCTGGCTCTAAATGCCATAAACCAAACTCACGAATTCCTGGTGAATCAATGATATCCCCGCCATTAGGTAAATGATAAAGCCGAGTTGAAGTTGTGGTATGTTGGCCAAGCCCAGATATTTCAGATACTTCACCAGTTAGCGTAGCTTGGTTGTGAGGCAATAGTAAATTGATGATACTGGATTTACCGACACCTGATTGACCAACTAAAATAGAAATTTTACCATCTAAAACCTTCTGTAAAGGTTCAATACCTTGTTGTGACTGACATGAAACAAATAAAACCTGATAACCAATTTTAGTGTAAATAAGAAACTGTTGCTCAATTTCTTGTTTTTTTTGCTCATCAAGTAAATCAATTTTATTCAATACGATAATAGGTTTAATTTTCGTCGCCTCACAAGCGACTAAATACCGATCGATGATATTAAACGATAATTCAGGTAAAACGGCTGAAATAATAACAATTTGATCGACATTTGCTGCAACAGGCTTAACTCCATCATAAAAATCAGGCCGTACTAACTCGGAATGACGAGGATGAACTGCTTCAATAATACCATTAGTATTCGGTTCCAAACTCTCACGCCACAATACTTTATCCCCCGTCACTAATGACGGTAAAGTACGGCGAATACTACATCGATAAATAATCCCAGCATTATCTTCAACATCCGCTGATTTGCCAAACCTACTTACCACCACCCCATCACGAGGCGCAGAGAAATTTGATAGATTTTCATCCATCTTAGTTTCTAAACGTTGTTGATGCTTAGCGGCCATACGCCTTTTTTGATTTTTTGAAAGTTGATTTTTTGCCACGGTTGCTAATTTTTTTGGTCAAACAGTTTAGTACTTATGCTACACTACTCAGCATTAAAAAGAAAATTTATACCACAAATTATGACTACTCTATCAAATAATCTGATATGGATTGATCTGGAGATGACAGGCCTCAATCCAAATAGCGATCGCATTATCGAAATCGCAACTATTGTAACTGATTCTAATTTAAATATTCTCGCTGAAGGTCCAGTCATTGCTATTCATCAAACAGATGAACAACTTGCGCTTATGGATGATTGGAATCAAAAAACGCATGGCAAGTCAGGATTAATCGATCGTGTTCGTCAAAGTACGGTTACCGAACAACAAGCTGAACAACAAACTCTTGCGTTTTTAAAACAATGGGTTCCCGAAAACTGTTCACCAATCTGTGGTAATACGATTGGTCAAGACCGACGTTTTCTGTTCAATTATATGCCAAATCTAGAAAAGTATTTTCATTACCGTTATTTAGATGTCAGTACGATTAAAGAATTAGCCAGACGCTGGAAACCTGAAATATTAAAAGGTATCAGTAAACAGAGTTCTCACCAAGCGTTAGATGATATTCGCGACTCAATCGCCGAATTACTTTATTACCGAGAACACTTTTTCAATCTAACTAATGAGTAATCATGAATATTTTATATACGATTTTACTTTATTTAATCCAACCGCTTGTCTGGTTTAGACTGCTTTGGCGCAGTCGCAAAGCACCAGATTATCGTAAGCGTTGGTTAGAACGCTATGGATTTTGTAAAAATAAAGTCAAATCAGGTGGAATTTTAGTTCACGCGGTATCTGTCGGCGAAACACTCGCAGCAATTCCATTGATAAAAACACTTCAAAAACAATATCCGCAGTTACCAATTACCGTTACAACAATGACACCTACTGGCTCTAAACAAGTTAAGACGCTACTAAAAGATAGCGTTAGCCATGTCTATTTACCTTATGATTTGCCCTGTGCAATACATCGTTTTCTAAAAGCAGTTAAACCTAAATTAGTCATAATCATGGAGACCGAACTTTGGCCAAACTTAATTAGCCAATGCCATAACAAAAAAATCCCATTAATTATTGCTAATGCGCGATTATCTGAACGTTCAGCCAATAGGTATCACAAATTAGGAAAAGCGATTAGTAAACTATTAACTAAAATCAGCACTGTCGCCGCTCAAAACGAACAAGATGGAGAGCGATTTTTATCGTTAGGTTTGCCAAAAGAGCATTTAACCGTAACCGGTAGTATTAAATTTGATATTGAACTAACTGATAAACAAAGTCTTGCGCAATTAAAACAGCAATGGCAATTAAATCGACCAGTTCTTATAGCAGCGAGCACACATTCAGGTGAAGATGAAATCATTTTATCAGCATTTCAACGACTACTAAAAAATCACTCTAACTTATTACTTATCTTAGTTCCGCGTCATCCAGAACGTTTTAAAACTGTTGAAGAACTAATTTCCGATAATAAGTTAAATTATATCAAACGAAGCACGAAGCAAATCCCAACAAATCAGACGCAAGTGATTTTGGGCGACACCATGGGAGAACTATTAGAACTTTATGGCTTAGCTAATATCGCTTTTGTTGGTGGTAGCTTAATTGAGCATGGTGGTCACAATCCATTAGAACCGGCACTACACCATATTCCAATTATCAGCGGTAAATACTTTTTTAACTTTAAAGTGATTTGTGAACAGTTAATTGAAGCTAATGGTATGTTGATATGTGACAGCACAGCTGATTCACTCTATTCAACTGTAAACAGCTTATTGAATGACGACAATCGTTGTCAGCAAATGGGCGAAAACGCATATCAAGTATTAAAAAGAAACCAAGGAGCACTAAATCGCCTACTTAAGGTTACCCATCACTATCTTGAACCATATAAGGATAACCGATGAAAAACAAAAAGGGAGTATTAATTGTTAATTTAGGTACGCCAAGTGCTGCAACGCCAGAGGCAATTCGCTCTTACTTAACAGAGTTTTTACTCGATCGTCATGTTGTCGATCTTCCTGCTTTTATTTGGTATCCAATACTAAAATACCTAGTATTACCTAAACGCGTTCCCTACATCATTAACCATTATCAAAAAATATGGATAAATGAGGAATCACCATTACTCCATTACAGTAAACGCTTGATGAATCAATTACAACAAGCATTACCGGATATACAATGCGAATTAGCCATGACCTATGGTGAACCGAGCTTACAATCCGCACTAAATAATTTAAAATCATGCGAAGAAGTAACACTATTACCGTTATTTCCACAATATTCTACAACTACAACTCAGGCGGTATTAGATAAAATTAAGCAACTTATTCGTGATTGTGCGTTCAAGATTAACTATATTCGTGATTATGCAGATGACGAAAGTTATATCGATGCGCTTTATTCACAAGTGCAACAAGCTTTTTCAACGCAAGGACAACCTGATGTATTGCTTCTTTCCTATCATGGCATACCTCAAAGCTATATTGATAAACGGCAAGATGACTATGTGCAAAGATGCCAGTTAACAACCAAGTTATTGATAAAAAAATGCCAAGATAATGGTATCGACTTACCAATCAAAATGGCTTATCAATCAAAATTTGGTAAAGGGAAATGGGTTGAACCAAACACCAGCGATATATTAGAAAACCTAGCTAAAACTGGGACCAAACATGTCCATGTTATCTGCCCGGGTTTTTCAGCGGATTGCATTGAAACACTTTATGAAATTGATGAGCAAAACAGAGAAATATTTTTAGATGCTGGTGGTAAACATTTTTATTACATTCCAGCCTTAAACGATACGCCATTACAGGTGGAATTAATCAAAAATATACTTCAAAAACCCCGTTCCTCAACTTTTTTGACTAATTAATATTTATTCTAGCGATAATAAACTATCCAAAATTACATCAGCTGAACGTAAAATTGATTAAGATTAAAGCTAAATTACCAACTAATTTAACCAAGATGATAACCTGTGTTAGGATGATAGTTAAAAATTATCTGCGCTCAAAGGAGAATTATCGATGAAAATAATCATCATTGGCGCTCAAGCAGCTGGAGCAAGTGCTGCTGCAAAAGCCAAAAGAAGGGACCCCAATGCGACAATCTGTATCTATGAAAAATCAGATATAGTTTCATTTGGAGCTTGTGGATTACCTTATTTTATTGGCAATCATTTTGGTGATGAAAATGAAATGATATCCAGAACGCCAGAACAATTTGCTAAAGATGGCATTGAAATCAAAACATTACATGAAGTTATTGCTATTGATCCTCAATTAAAAAAAATCACCATCAAAGACATCAAAAACAATAATTGTTTTGAAGACGATTATGATAAGTTACTCATTGCCGTTGGGGCAACACCGATAATTCCACCTTTAAAAAATCTACAATTGGAAAATATTTTCACTTTACGTGATATGTATGATGGTCTGGCAATAAAAAAAGCTTTAAACCAAAATAGTAATGTCGTGGTCATTGGTGCCGGCTATATCGGGCTAGAAATCACTGAATCGTTAGTAAAATTGAATAAAAACGTAAAATTAATTCAATTAGATGATAGAGTTTTGACCGATGCCTTCGATCCAGAACTTACTGAGATAATTGAAGAAAATCTAAAACAACATTGTGATTTACATCTACAAGAGCAAGTACAAGGCTTTGAAGGTGAACAAAAAGTTACTCATGTTATCACCGATAAAGCTAAATATCCCGCCGACATTGTCATTATTGCCACAGGAGTAAAGCCTAATAGCGAAGTTTATAAACATCTCAATATTGAAACTCTTAGTAATGGTGCAATTGTCGTTGATAATTATGGACAAACTAACATAGCTGATATTTATGCTGCAGGCGACTGTGTCGCGCTTCATCATCGCGTTAGCCAATCAATGACTTATATTCCATTAGCGACCGGGGCGAACAAATTAGGTAAAATTGTTGGTGACAATTTAGCAGGCGGTAACAATCAATTCCCAGGAACCCTTGGGACATCAGCATTAAGAGTATTTGATATCGAAGCCGGTCGAACAGGACTAACCGAACAACAAGCTATTAAAGCCAGTATCCCATACAAAACAGTAGTAGTTAAAGATAAAAATCATAGTAACTATGTTGAAGGGCAAACTAGCGTCACGGCTAAACTTATTTATCACGCCGAAACTCGTATTTTATTAGGTGGACAGATTGCTGGGGGCAGCGGTGCTGTATTAAGAACGAATAGTTTAGCCACCGCTATTTGGGCTAATATGAAAATTGATGAATTAGCCATGATGGACTTTTTATATGCACCACCTTTTTCAAGACCATGGGATATTTTAAATATCGCTGGGGGCATTGCTAAATAGTATTGAAATATTTCAAATATTTGCAAAATTATTAAAATTCAAAATATGTGGTTTGGTTTTAATCCAAACCATAAAAGATTATTAAAAATTAATTCAATTTTATCCAAAAGCAGGGGGTAAACATGTCAGATGCCATTTTTCAGGGCACTTTTTTCGAAAAGTTCTTATCCATCACCCATTATCAAACTATAATCGGGATTGGTTTATTACTGCTTTGCTTTTTTGCCGTCATGCGACCGATGCAAACCAAAAAAGTTAATTTTTCCATTAGAATGTTAGTCGGATTGGTGCTTGGTGCTGTTATTGGTTTAGGTATTCAAGCTGCAGCCGGTTTTCCAGAAAGTTCAACTGTTTGGATGCAAGAAACAGCAACATGGTATGGTTTGTTTGGTCGTGCCTTTATTGCCTTCATACGCATGTTAGTGATTCCATTAATTTTTGTCTCAATTGTAAAAGTGATTATTGATTTTTCTGGTAAAGACAATTTGCCGAAAATAGCATTCAGAGGAATTTTTTGGTTACTATTCACTACAGCCATCGCTTGTATTGTCGGTATTATTTTAGCAAATTTACTATCATTAGGTGAGTTGAGTTCAGCATCAACCAAAACGGCTACCGCCAAACAATATACCAATATTATTGATACTTTCGTGAATCTTATTCCAAGTAATATCATCGGCTCTATGGTAAAAGAGAATATTGTAGGCTTAGTTATCTTTTCAGCATTGATGGGACTTGCCGCAAACCGAATGGAAAAAAAGAATCCACAACCTATTGCTCTTTTTAAAACCTTTATTGAAGCGCTTTATAAAATTATCATGTCAATTGCCATGACGGTTATTAAATATATGCCTTATGCGGTGATTGCTTTACTTGCTCGTACAATTATTTCAAACGGTATCCCAGCAATTATTGATGTATCAAGCTTTGTATTAGCGATTTACCTTGCAACCATAATAATGCTTGTTGTGCATATTGTGATTGTCATGCTTCATGGAATTTCACCTATCGTATTTATCAAAAAAGCACTTGGCACATGGTTACTTGCTTTCACTAGCCGCTCATCTGTTGGTACATTACCGATGACTATCTCAACATTGACCGTCAGAATGGGCGTCAATACAGGTACAGCGAATCTAGTTGGCTCACTCGGAAGTACAATGGGAATGAATGGCTGCGCTGGCTTTTTCCCAGCCTTACTCGCGGTTATGGTTGCTCATATGGTAGGCATTAATACTGATATTCAATTCTATATAATGCTAGTCATTGTGGTAGTTATCGGATCAATTGGTATCGCAGGTATTCCAGGCACTGCAACAGTTGCAGCGACTGTTGTACTTTCAGGCATGGGTATGGCTGAATACTTCCCATTAATTGGTATGGTTTTAGCCGTCGATCCAATCATTGATATGGCCAGAACGTTAGCTAATGTATCTGGAGCAATGACCGCTGCAATAGCAACCGATCATGAAGTTGAATTAATGAATATGGATATTTATAATGATCCTAATGTGACTTTGGATAATGAACAGTCTGAAGTTTAACAATAAAGATAATTTTCAGTTTAATTTAATTAACAAAAAGACGCCAATTGGCGTCTTTTTATATCAGCGGAAAAACAAAACTAAATGGTTTTTAACCATGCTTTAACATCATCACCCAAACTTTTGTGACGCATTGCGTATTGTACAAAAGTTTGTACATAACCCAATTTATTACCACAGTCATGGCTTCGGCCTTTAATACAGTATGCATCCACTCGATCTTCATCAAGTAACATCGCAATTGCATCAGTCAATTGGATTTCACCTCCAGCACCTAAAGGCGTTTTAGCTAAAAGTGGCCAAATTTTTTCAGATAAAACGTAACGCCCAACAACTGATTGGTTAGATGGAGCTTCTTCAATTAACGGTTTTTCAACTACACTATACATTTGCGCTATATTACCAGCTGATAACTCTTCACCACGGCAGTCAACAATACCATAAGATGAAACAAGGTCTTTTGGCACAGGTTCGACCATGATTTGGCTATGTTTAGTGTTATGATAATTATTAATCATCGCCGCTAAATTATCTTGAGCAAGATCACTATCATACTCGTCAATAATCACATCCGGTAATACTACAGCAAAAGGCTCATCACCAACCAAAGGATAAGCACAAAGCACAGCATGACCAAGTCCTTTTGCTAACCCCTGGCGAACACTAGTAATCGTCACGTTTTTTGGCAGAATCCCTTGTACTTCTTGCAAAAGTTGACGTTTAACTCGGGCCTCAAGCATAGCTTCAAGCTCAAAACTGGTGTCAAAGTGATTTTCTATAGAATTTTTAGACGAGTGCGTTACAAAAATAATTTCAGTTATCCCTGCCGCAATACACTCTTTGACAACATACTGAATAAGTGGTTTATCAACCACAGGTAACATCTCTTTAGGAATCGCTTTGGTTGCAGGCAACATTCTTGTGCCAAGACCAGCAACAGGAATAACTGCTTTTTTAACTTTTCCTTTAACAGATGATTCAAAATTTAATGGCATTTTAATTCCTTAAAATAATAAAATGATAAATTAATTAATTATATTGTTATGACTTTTACATTGTCCTTCAACAAAGGTATTTGCAACTCGCTCTGATCTTAATATATAAGCAGCCCAAATACCGCTCCAAATGAGTTGTCTTACTATTTTAGCTATATCGCTTGTTTCAATCGGAAGTTTAACATAATGATAAGAAAAAAATTGATCCAAAAGAACAAAAGTACATGAAGTTACTAGATAACCAATCATATAATAAGGAAATTTATAGTTTTTAGTAAAAAAAAGATAAAGCAAATAAAGGGCAAAAGGAATTAAAATCGCGTTAAGACCTAATTCCACTGGTAAAACCCAACTAAAATTAGGAATATAATATTCAGAAGCAGGATTGATAAAATCACCCCAATGGTCTTTGAAAATCATAACAATAAAACCGATAGCGAATAGATTTACTACAATCGAAAATATGATAAATATTGCAATAACTATAAGCCAGCCACCTATTCCCTTAAGTTTTGGATTATCCGTCATATAAAGATCCTTAATTAATAATAGATAAATCATTAAATTTAATTAATGACGAATTATCACTGTCTTTAGCTAAAGAATCAATGGAAATATAAACAATTTGACACGTTTCTAACACAGCTTCTTTAACAACAAACTTTGCTTTACGATCGCGTTCTTCTTTCTGTTTGGCGCTAATGTAAAGATCATCATAACCATCATCATACATTGATGCTTTTTCAAATATATTAGTACTACGCCAAAAAGTCTCTTTTGGATAATCTCGCTCAAAAGTTTGACCTGTTAATTTGCCTTTTAAGCCAGCATAACTCATGGGTAAGTGTCGACTAGCTCGACTTTGTGAAAGATAAATATGGGGATATTGTGTAAAATTGGATTCAAGTTGGTTTAACTTAAATTCAACACCAGAACGATTTTGATACTGGCAATTATCCATGATTAAAGGTGCAGTTCGAAAGTTCAACGAACCACACCCTACAAGTAAAAATGCTAAAATAAATAGTCGATACATATGGTTTTGTTTGCTTTTAAGAAGCTATAAGCAAACCCATTTATTATTTACAATTTTTCACTAACATCTTCGGCAGTATTGGTAATAGCTTTACCGCCAGATTGCACGTCTTTACCTACACCTTTAACCGTGTTACAACCTACTACAAGTGTTGTCATCGCGATACTTACCAATAAAATAAATACTTTACGTAACATGTGATTCTCCTCTAGTTAGTCACATTATGATTTGATTGTGGCAAATGCTTCTGCTACACGATGTATATTATGGTGATTTAAACCCGCCACACACATTCTCCCGCTGCCCACCAAATAAACAGCGAAATCATCTTTTAGTTGTGCGACTTGCTCTTTAGAAAAACCGGTGTAACTAAACATACCTCTTTGTTTAAGTAGGTAGTCAAAATTCTGTTTAGGTGCTGCTGTTTTTAATAAATCGACTAATGTTGAGCGCATGATAACAATACGATTACGCATTGATTCGACTTCTTTAAACCATAAAGCTTTAAGTTCAGCATTATTTAATACGTATGATACAAGTTGTGCACCGTAAGCGGCAGGACTAGAATAATTTCGACGAACCGTTGCTTGTAATTGACCAAACACTCGATTAGCCACTTGGTTATTATCACATAAAACGGATAAACCGCCCACTCGCTCACCATAAAGTGAAAAAGTTTTAGAAAACGAATTGCTGATAAACCCACACAATCCTCGCTCAGCCACTTTTTTTATTGCATAACTATCACTTTCGATACTTTCGCCAAAACCTTGGTAAGCGATATCCATAAATGGAATGAGATCTCGGTTTTGTAAAACATCAATCACTTTGTCCCATTGTTGGTTTGTTAATTCTGCACCAGTTGGGTTATGGCAGCAAGGATGCAATAACACAATACTTTTAGCTGGTAAGGTATTTAGTGTTTCAAGCATCGCATCAAAATTCACGCCACAAGTCTGAGGATCAAAATAAGGGTATTTATTTACCTTAAATCCTGCGCCATTAAAAATGGCAATATGATTCTCCCAAGTTGGATCACTAACCCAAACTTGAGAATCAGGAAAATAACGATATAAAAAGTCAGCACCGACTTTCAGCGCACCTGATCCCCCTAATGTTTGAACAGTGGCAATCCGCTTTGTTTGAAAAGCAGGATTATCTTCACCAAAAAGCAATGATTGGATTGCCTGACAATAACTCGGTAAGCCACTCATCGGCAAATAAAGTTGTGCGCCTTGTTGATGATGATAAATATAGTCACGAGCCGTTTTAATACACGATAATTGAGGAACCACACTATTTTCATCATAATAATAACCAATACTCAAATTGGTCTTGTTTTCGCGCTTATCATTATTGAATTCAGCGACTAATGATAATATTGGATCCCCTGCGTACGACTCTACTTTTTCAAACATTTTCCCAACCTAATTAAATCAGTAAATATCAATAGATAATTGTAGATTATTGCACCAACTTAATTGGCAATCAATCACTAAATAATAGTTTAAATATAAATAATTTTAGGATAATAAAATAGACCGTTTAAAAGACTGATTTGGATATAAAACGTTAGAATAGATGGTCAAAAAAGGGATTTTAAATAAAAAAAACCTCAAAAACCCCGTTCCTCAACTTTTTTTACTTCATTAGCACCTTTCGGTGCTAACAATTATAAGTCGATTATTTAACCGCAATAACTTCTATTTCAACTTTCGCATCTTTAGGAATGCGAGCAACTTGCACACAAGAACGAGCAGGGAATGTTGCCTGATTCTCTGTAAAAAATGCCTCATAGACACTATTCACATCCGCAAAATCATTCATATCCGCTAAAAAAATCGTCGTTTTAACGATATTTTTAACTTGATATCCTGCCTCAGTAACAATTGCTTTTACATTCGCTAAACTTTGTTTAGCTTGCTCTTTGACACAACTTGGCATCTCACCTGTAGCTGGATTAATTGGAATTTGACCTGAAGCAAATAACATGTTGCCCAAATCAACACCTTGAACATAAGGGCCTATTGCTGCTGGTGCTTTGTTGGTATTAACAACTTTTACCATATATGATTTCTCCTTTCATCTTGTTATGCATCTCATTTCAACAGGAACCAAATTTGGTGTCAAGTCATGGTAAATTTATGATCATGGGACTTCTGCCAATTTTCTGATATGATAGTTGAAAATTTTTTCATTTGTTGAGAGTTAGCATGTTTGAGAATTTAACTGACCGTTTATCACAGACATTTCGCAATATTAGTGGGCGTGGACGCTTATCTGAAGATAATATCAAAGATGCCCTACGTGATGTCCGTATGGCATTACTTGAGGCTGATGTTGCCCTACCTGTGGTACGAGAATTTATTAACCAAGTTAAACAAAAAGCTGTTGGTTTAGATGTTAATAAAAGCCTAACACCAGGCCAAGAATTCATCAAAATCGTTCAAGCAGAACTTACTACAGCTATGGGTGAAGTTAATAGTTCACTTAACTTAGCCACCCAGCCTCCAGCCGTCATTCTCATGGCAGGTTTGCAAGGTGCGGGTAAAACTACCAGCGTCGCAAAACTAGCAAAATTTTTAAAAGAAAAACAGAAAAAGAAAGTGTTAGTTGTCTCTGCCGACGTTTATCGCCCTGCGGCAATAAAACAGTTAGAAACACTAGCTAAAGCAATTGATGTGGAGTTCTTCCCGTCAGATATCAATCAAAAACCTATTGATATTGTTAACAAAGCAATTTCACATGCTAAATTACAATTTTTTGATGTCCTTATTGTCGATACCGCTGGTCGATTACATGTCGATAGCGAGATGATGGATGAAATCAAAGCACTGCATGATGCAATCAATCCAATTGAAACGTTATTTGTGGTCGATGCCATGACCGGGCAAGATGCTGCTAATACGGCAAAAGCATTTAATGACGCATTACCTTTGACCGGGGTTATTTTAACTAAGGTGGATGGTGATGCTCGTGGCGGTGCGGCGTTATCGATTCGTCATATTACCGGTAAACCAATCAAATTCTTAGGGATGGGTGAAAAGACGGATGCATTAGAACCTTTTTATCCTGACCGTATCGCTTCACGTATTTTAGGGATGGGTGATGTACTCTCTTTAATTGAAGAGTTACAGAGTAATATTGATCGTGAAAAGGCAGAGAAAATCGCCAAGAAACTCAAAAAAGGCGATAAGTTTGATTTTAATGACTTCCAAGATCAACTTCGACAAATGCGTAATATGGGTGGAATGGGCGCTATGCTGGCTAAACTACCTGGCGTTGGTCAACTTCCTGATCATATCAAAGCACAGATGGATGATAAAATCACCATCAAGATGGAAGCCATAATTGGTTCGATGACATTAAAAGAACGAGCTAATCCCGAAATCATCAAAGGCTCACGCAAACGCCGCATTGCTAATGGTTCAGGTACCCAAGTGCAAGATGTTAACAAGCTGCTTAAGCAGTTTGAAGATATGCAAAAAATGATGAAAAAGATGAAAGGTGGTGGCATGATGAAGATGATGCGCCAAATGAAAGGTCTAATGGGTGGAGGCATGGGCTTCCCACCTAGATAACATTTTACTTCGCTTTTCTTTCAATAAAATACTATCGTGCAAAGTTACACGATAGTATTTCAATAAACTCAATTTTCTCGATTTAGCGCTTTAATTTTGGTTGGACGCTGCATAGTTAATACAGTACCAATCGATGAAACTATAATAAATAGAATAGCAATCCATTGATAATGAGTTAACTGTTCGTGTAAAACAATTAATCCAGAAAACGCAGCAAATACAGGTGACAAGCTCATTAAAGTACTAAAAGTTTGTGCGGGTAATCGTGGCAAAGCGATCATATCCAGGCCATATGGAATAGCAGACGCCAATAATGAAACGACAAAAACGAGAGGCAACAGATCCATCGAAAACATTGTGCTACCACTGTGCCATACACCAATAGGAAAGAGTAATATTGAGGCAATAATCGAACCTACCGCAACACTTGAGGCACCATAAATTTCACCCGCTTTTCGCCCAAAAACAATATAACCAGCCCAACAGCTTCCTGCACATAAAGCTAGTAATATACCGATAGGATCCAAATCGTTAGAAGCCTGATGAATAGGAAGCAACATCCCCAATCCAATGATCGCAATAGCTAACCAAACAAAATCAGTTAATCGGCGCCCAGAAAACATCGCAACCATAATTGGTCCAGTTAACTCTATTGCCACAGCAATTCCTATTGGGATTCGAGATATGGCATTATAAAAAGCCAAATTCATACATCCCATAGCGACACCATACAAAATAATATATTTAATGGCTGGCTTAGTAATAGTTTTACGCCAAGGTTTAAAGATTATTACCAATAAAATCGCTGAGAAAAACAACCGCCATGCTGTCATCGCCTCAGGCCCTAGTACAGGAAACAAGTATTTAGCAAATGAAGCACTTGCTTGCACTGATATCATCGAAATAAAAATTAAAAAAACAGGCCAAGATCTTTTGAGCATAATGACTACCTAGATTAAAGTAATTGCATATTAAGGGAAGCAATTTGTTTACATAGCAACGTAAAATCAATTTAAGATTATTACGATATTTCGCTAAAAGCTTTATTATTAAACGAATCGTATAAATAATATTTTTTCAATATCACATCACGTTTAGTTATCCCTTTTTACTGATAGTAAAGCCAGATCTTGTAGCGCTTTTTTATAAGGGGAATCAGGTAAGATTGAAATAACATTGAATGCTTTATTGGCCTCTTGTTGAGCCGTTTTTAAAGTAAATTCAAGAGATCCACACGACTGCATAACTTTTAAAATATGATCTAATAAATGCCTGCCATTACCTTGCTCGATAGCTTGACGGATTAATGTCGCATCTTCTGAATTAGCATGATGCATTGCATGCAATAATGGTAAGGTTGGTTTACCTTCATTGAGATCATCACCCAAATTTTTACCTAATTTTTGATTACTATCCGCACTATAATCTAATAAGTCATCAATAATTTGAAAGGCGGTTCCCAAGTATTTTCCATACTCTTGCAGTGCAAATTCTTGCTCTGGTGTTGCTCCTGCTAATACTGCTGCTGAATGCGATGTTGCTTCAAACAGTCTTGCTGTTTTGCGATAAATAACTTGTAAGTATTGCTCTTTAGTAATATCAGGATCATTACAATTTATCAGCTGTTGAACTTCACCTTCAGCAATAATATTTGTTGCTTCTGACATTATCTTCAATACTTTGAATGATTCTGTGCGTACCATCATTTGGAAAGATCTTGTGTAAATATAATCACCAACTAAGACACTTGCCGCATTACCAAATAGCGCATTAGCGGTTGATTTACCTCGCCGTAAATCAGATTCATCAACAACATCATCATGCAATAAAGTTGCAGTGTGAATAAATTCGATAAAAGCTGCGGTAATAATATGTTTATCACCCTGATAATTAAGCGCTTTAGCTATTAACAAGGCAATAACTGGGCGAATCCGTTTTCCACCACTACTAATGATGTAATTCCCTAATTGATTAATTAGTACAACATCGGAACTAAGTTCTGCTTGTATTGCTTCATTAACTTTAACTAAATCATCTTGCACTAGATCGAGTATTTGTTTTATCGATGGATTATTCATCAGTCTAACCACTACAAATGGGAGATATTTATTTACTATTATCTGATAAATATTTTTATGCAACAAGTACTGCTAAATCATATTTAAAAAAATACTACAAATGATAAGCATTTTCATTTAGAATACACACCTTAAATGAACATTAATTACTGTTATGAAGATCAACTTTGATATAGATATCAACAACGAAAAAGAGCCGCAATCACCTGCTTCTAATAAGCAAAAGGATGCCTATATATATACATCGATCTCTGTAATATCACATTTATTTTTATTTGGATTATTGTTCAGCTCTGCTCTATTTGCAAATAATATCGTTGTTGATGAAGGTGATAATTCAATTAAAGCTGTTATGATTGACCTTACTCAGTTAGCAGCTCCGGAACAATCATTGGTTGAAGAAACACCTGAAATCAAAGGTGCTGAAAACAGTGAAATCATTGACAATAAACCAATTGAAGAACCAGTCGTAGAGCCAGAAGTCGTTGAAGAAAAGATTCCGGAACCTACACCTGAAATAGAACAAAAAAAACCAGCAACAGAGCCAGATAAACCAGTTATTGTTAAACCTAAACCAAATAAGAAAAAACCACCGACACAAAAATCATCTCGTCAACAAGTTAGACAAGATGTGACAAGTGATAATATAGCAAATACTTCAGTAGCTCCTAAAATATCTGATAATCGACAATATTCTGGTAATCCCTCTCCAATTAGTCGTAATCGACCAGAATATCCTCGAAGAGCACTAGATATGCGCTTAGAAGGTTATGTTGTTGCTATGTTTGATGTAACTAGTGAGGGCCGTGTTGAAAATATTAGGATTATTGAAGCCCAACCTAATAATATTTTTAATCGCTCGGTTATCTCAGCAATGAAAATGTGGAAATATAAGCCGATTGCCGGAAAAGATCTCAAAATAAAAATTGTTTTCAATCGTGATAGTTCAATTAGCTTAGGAAGCAATTAATCACTCATTCCTCAATCAATAACTATTATTAAATAAAAAACTGTAAAAGCACTAATTTTATAATTCAATTAGTGCTTAGTTGATAAATAGTTTATCTATTCTTTTGCATTAAAAGTTCAATTTCCTGCGGTTGTTTAGGTACCGTTGAGGTTAAAATTTCGTTGCCAGATTCGGTAACCAAAATATTATCTTCGATACGAATCCCAATACCTTTATAACATTCTGGCACATCAGCATCTTTATTAATATAAAGTCCAGGCTCAACGGTTAAGACCATACCCGGAGCGAGTATGCGATCACGATCACTGCCAACATCATGCACATCAATACCTAACCAGTGACCTAATCCATGCATATAGAATGCTAAATAAGCTTTGTTTGTAATCAATGTTTCAACATCACCTTGCATAATTCCAAGCTTAACTAATCCTTCAACCATAATCCGAATAATTTTTTGATTAACTAATGATATTGAGGTGCCTGGTTTCAATAATTTGATAGCTGTACATTGCGCAGTTAACACAATGTTATATATTTCGAGTTGTGCTTGACTAAATTTACCATTAATCGGAAATGTTCGAGTAATATCACCTGCATAATAATGATATTCACAACCTGCATCAATTAAGACTAAATCGCCATCTTTGAGCGTGTCGCTATTATTTTCATAATGCAATATACAACCATTATTACCTCCGCCAACAATAGTATTATATGACGGCCATCGAGCGCCATGCCATGCAAACTCATGTAATATTTCAGCTTCTAATTGATATTCATACCAATTAGCCTGGCATTTTTGCATTGCCCGAATATGTGCTTGAGCACTGATTTCGCACGCTTTACGTAAAAGAGCCATTTCATATTCAGACTTAAACATTCGCATTTCATGAACAATTGGTCGCCAATCAATAACTGTACTCGGCGCAGAAAGTTTGAATCGAGCACCTTGCCGTAATGTATTGATTGCTTTCTTAATTATCTCGTCAGCATAATCATATAGTTGGTCTGCATAATAAATTGCTTTTTTTCCATTTATTAAATTTGGTAAAACACTCTCTATATCATCGAAAAGATAAGCCTCATCGACTAAAATCTTTGTTAATGCCTCTTGCTGGCCTAAGCGATAGCCAGTCCATGTTTCGGCTAAAGGATCTTTCTTGCGATTAAATAAAATATATCGTCCTTGACCGTCTTGTTGCTTAATTATTGCCAAAAGCGCTTCTGGCTCTGCAAAAAAAGTAAAATACCAAAAGTCACTATCTTGTCTATAAGGATAGTGGGTATCATTACTTCGTTTAACTTCTGGTGAAGCAAAAAATAAGGCAATGCTATTTGGCTCCATCTGAGCCAATAATTTATTTCGCCGATCTAGCAGTTCTGTCTTGGTCTGAATATCTATCATAGCGTTTACCTTGATAATCAGTAATATCGTATATTAGTGAAGTGTTGGTGTGATATCGGGTTCATTAAATTCATCAAAACATAACATCGCCGTAATGCGAACGTACTCTTTGATCTCTTCAAATGCAAAGCCCAGCTCTTGCTGATCTTCATCTTCATCATAACCGAGTTTAGCTATTTGTCTTAGATCATATATTGCTTCACCCACATCACCTTTAACTCGATTAAGTTTAGGTTGAACTAAACCAATACCCAATAAAAAATGATTTACCCATCCCACTAAATCGTCAATTTGTGTAAACAAATCTTGCTCACCAAGTAGAAGTTGGAACTCAAAATCTTCATCAATAAATTGTTGTTTAGTTGTATGATATAATTCTTCCACTTCCTTATTTAAAGGTTCAGCTATTTTTTGCCCATCATTCAACATGTCTTGAACTAACACTCTCCAACTTTCGTCATGATTTCCTCCAGCTAATAAGCCAGATAAGAATCCATGTAACTCGGCTGCAGTTATGCCAACTTTATTTTGGATAAGTTGACGATTAAGCTCGTCATAAATCTTGGTATTAGTCATTAACTCCACCTTATTAGTTTGTAATAATAGTGAAAATACATCCCTCTGCACTTTCACTCATTATTAGTATATAATTTGTGCCTAGCTGTAAATAATAAACAGGTTATTGTGCTTTATAAAGGAATTATTTTGAACATTTTTAGATTAATTTTAACATCACTGTATATAGTTATATCGTTAACTGCTTGTAGTTCATGGCTGAAAAATAAAGGTGTGATTGTTCTTGATGTACAGAATAATACCTATATAACCAGCCAAGACTTACCTAAAGATTATCAGTTAGGCAATGGAGAACAAGAACTTGATAAGTTTGAAGCTTTCTGCCGAGACGAGATCCGTGCCTCACAACTAGATGGTAGTGAAGAGATGGTATTTGAAAATATCAAACGAGGAATTCACGGTCAGGTTGAATTTAAAAAATGTAGTGATAGAGTCACTCGAATTTACCGATATTAATAAATATTTCAGCTTACTTTGTAAAGTATCGCTAATAAGATTGACTAATTGTCACATATCCGTGAAATCTTACTAGCCTTTCAAGCTGTTTTTATTTATATTGTCGCATGAACAAATATATTTTTGGGAGTAAAATAATTATGTACAAGCAAGATGTAACCATTACTGCATCGAACGGTCTTCACACCCGCCCTGCTGCACAATTTGTAAAGGAAGCTAAAAACTTCAATTCTGAAATTACTGTCACATCAAATGGAAAAAGTGCAAGTGCTAAAAGCTTATTCAAATTACAAACATTAGGCTTAACTCAAGGTACAACTATTACTATTTCAGCCGAAGGTGAAGATGAAAAAGAAGCAGTAACTCATTTAGTAAAATTAATTCCTGAATTGGAATAATACTCCCATGTTAGCGTTGAACGGTTTTAATATTAGATAAGGATTAAATGTTATGGTATCAGGTATACTTGTTTCCCCAGGTATCGCTTTTGCAAAAGCGCTATTATTAAAAGAAGAACCTATTGTTATAAATAATAGGCAAATTCTTGATAACAAAATTGACGCTGAAATTGATCGTTTTAAAGAAGCACGTGAAAAATCAAGCGAACAATTACATGCGATCATGGAACGAGCTAAAACCACTTTAGGTGAGGATAAAGCTGCTATTTTTGAAGGTCATATCATGCTTCTTGAAGATGAAGATCTTGAACAAGAAGTTATTTCACGCATCAAAAGTAAACACTCAAGTGCTGACGCAGCTGTCCAATCTGTATTTGAAACCCAAGCAAAAGAGTTAGAAAATCTAGATGATGAATATCTAAAAGAACGTGCTGCCGATATCCGTGATATTGGTAAACGACTGCTAAAAAATATTTTAGGCATCGAAATTGTTGATCTAAGTGCTATTAGCCAACCTTGTATTTTAGTTGCGACTGATTTAACACCGTCTGAAACTGCTCAATTAAATTTAGATATGGTGTTAGGTTTCATCACTGATGCGGGAGGGCGCACTTCACATACATCAATCATGGCCCGTTCATTAGAAATTCCAGCAATCGTGGGTACATCTAATGCAACACAAGAAATCAAACAAGGTGATTTTGTTATTTTAGATGCAATCAACAATGCTATCTACATTAATCCAGATCATGCAACTCAAGAAAAACTAAAACAAGTACAAACAAAATATCTTGCTGATAAAGAAGAGTTAGCAAAATTAAAAGATCTACCAGCTGTAACACTTGATGGTCATCAAGTTGAAATTTGTGCAAATATTGGTACTGTTCGTGATATTGCTGGTGCAGATCGTAATGGTTATGAAGGTGTTGGACTTTATCGTACAGAATTCTTATTCATGGATCGTGAAGCTTATCCTAATGAAGATGAACAATTCAAAGCATATAAAGAAGTTGCTGAATCAACTAATGGCCTATCAGTTATTGTTCGTACAATGGATATCGGTGGTGACAAAGATGTACCATATATGCATTTACCAAAAGAAGAAAATCCATTCTTAGGTTGGCGTGCAATTCGTATCTGTTTAGATCGTAAAGAAATACTACATGCACAGTTACGAGCAATCTTACGCGCTTCTGCATTTGGTAAATTGCGTATTATGTTCCCAATGATTATTTCGGTAGAAGAAATTCGTATTCTAAAATCTGAAATTAATATCCTTAAAGAACAATTAACATCTGAAGGTAAAGCATTCGATAAAAGCATTGAAATTGGTGTGATGATCGAAACACCAGCCGCTGCGGTTATTGCTAGACATTTAGCTAAAGAAGTTGATTTCTTTAGTATTGGAACTAACGATTTAACCCAATATACACTTGCTGTTGACCGTGGTAATGAGCTTATTTCACATCTTTATAATCCACTTTCACCATCAGTATTAACATTGATTAAAAATGTAATCGATGCTTCTCACAAAGAAGGTAAATGGACAGGAATGTGTGGAGAGCTTGCTGGTGATGAAAGAGCAACAATTTTATTACTAGGTATGGGGCTTGATGAGTTCAGTATGAGTGCGGTATCAATTCCTAAAATCAAAAAATTAATTCGTAATACGAATTATGAAGAAGCGAAGAAATTTGCTGATACTGTTCTTGAAAAAGCAACAGATAAAGAAATAACCGATTTAATTGAAAAATATACTGCTGAAAAGCAAATTTGTTAGGAGGCAATGATGGGTTTATTCGATAAAATAAAGCAATTTGTATCTGATGATAACAAAAACAGCATCGAAATTATTGCACCTCTTAGTGGTGAAATCGTTAAGATCGAAGATGTGCCAGATGTAGTTTTTGCAGAAAAAATCGTTGGTGATGGTGTTGCTATAAAACCTTCTGGTAATAAAATTGTAGCACCATTAAATGGTAAAATTGGTAAAATTTTTGAAACCAATCATGCATTTGCTATTGAATCAGATGAAGGTATCGAACTTTTTGTTCATTTCGGTATAGATACGGTGGAATTAAAAGGTGAAGGTTTTACACGAGTTGCCGAAGAAGGACAACAAGTTAAAATTGGAGATACTATCATCGAAATCGATCTGCCTTTACTTGAAAGTAAAGCCAAATCAGTGTTAACACCAGTTGTAATATCTAATATGGAAACTGTTGTTGAATTAACTAAGTTATCCGGCTCAGTTGAGGCAGGTAAAACACCAATTATGCGTGTTAAAAAATAACATCGCACAAAGTTACTACCCATAAAAAAACCTTCAGTTTTCACTGAAGGTTTTTTATTGAGAATAATCAAACATAGAGTTCAAATAATTCGTTTAACGCCATTTTTTGTATTGATTAATCAAGCTGTTGGTTGATTCATCATGCGAGCTGACTGGTTTATCATCAGCAAGTTCAGGTAAAATGCGACCAGCTAACTGTTTACCCAATTCAACCCCCCACTGATCGAAGCTAAAGATATTTAAAATAACACCTTGCGTGAAGATTTTGTGCTCATACATCGCCACTAATGCGCCTAAAGTGTACGGTGTAATTTTTTTCACTAAAATAGAGTTAGTCGGTTTATTGCCTTCAAAAACTTTAAATGGAACAATAGATTTAACTTCTTCAAGCTTTTTACCAGCAGCAAGAAACTCTTGTTCTACTTGTTGAGCAGTCTTACCAAAAGCTAAAGCTTCTGTTTGAGCAAAAAAGTTAGAAAGCAATTTAGGATGATGATCGCCAACTGGATTATGACTAATTGCCGGTGCAATAAAATCACAAGGAATAAGTTTAGTACCTTGGTGAATTAATTGATAAAACGCATGTTGACCATTTGTCCCTGGTTCACCCCAAATAATAGGACCTGTAGTATAAGTAGTCTTGTTGCCATTACGATCAACACTTTTACCATTTGATTCCATATTCCCTTGCTGAAAATAAGCTGCAAAGCGATGCATATATTGATCATAAGGTAGAATAGCCTCGGTTTCTGCACCATAGAAGTTATTGTACCAAATCCCAATTAAAGCAAGTAATGTTGGGATATTTTTTTCAATTGGTGTGCTTTGGAAATGTTTATCCATCGCATGTCCACCAGCTAAAAACTGTTTAAAGTTTTCAAAACCAATTGAAAGTACAATTGATAAGCCGATTGCAGACCAAGAAGAATAACGACCACCAACCCAATCCCAAAATTCAAACATATTGGCAGTATCAATACCAAATTTTTCTACTTCTTTGGCATTGGTTGATAAAGCTACAAAGTGAAGCGCAACAGCTTTATCATCTTTTGCAGCATCAAGTAACCATTGACGAGCGGTTTGTGCATTAGTCATAGTTTCTTGAGTTGTAAAGGTCTTCGATGCAACTAAAAATAGCGTTGTTTCTGGATTTAAACCTTTTAAAGCTTCAACAATGTGAGTACCATCGACATTAGAAACAAAGTGCATAGTTAGATGGTTTTTATAAGGGCGTAATGCTTCGGTAATCATCACTGGTCCTAAATCTGAACCTCCAATTCCGATATTAACTACATCAGTAATCGCTTTACCAGTATAGCCTTTCCATTCACCACTAATAATTTTTTTACTAAAGGATTCCATCTTCGCCAGCACAGCATTGACGTCATCCATAACATTTTTACCATCAACATAAATTGGTGAATTTGATACATTGCGAAGCGCAATATGTAAAACGGCTCGGTTTTCGGTCCGATTAATTTTTTCACCACTGTACATGGCATTAATAGCCCCGCTTAAATCACACTCGTCAGCGAGCTGATAAAGTTGCTTTAAGGTCTCCTCAGTAATGCGGTTTTTAGACAGATCAACCAAGAACTCATCTTCAAAAGGAATACTTAACTTTTCAACTCGTTTAGGTTCATCTTTTAGAATTTGAGCAATCGTCTTATCGCAATGCTTCTGATAACTAACTTGAAGGGACTTCCAAGCGGATGTAGTAGTTGGATCTATTGACTTTAACATAACTTATTCCTTAATTAATATAGCACTATTAACCATGATATAACTATGGATAACATGATGCAAGATAAGGATTTATCCATTCAAATTAAGTTAGTTGAAAAATTCTATCTACTGGTAATTAATTAAACTTTTTTACCAGTAGGTATCTAGTTTATAAATTTATTTACTTTCCCATTTAATCAATTGTCAAATTGCGAGTTGTTAAATCAAATGGTGTTAATTGATAAACATAATAATTGAGCCAGTTACTAAATAATAAATAAGCATGGCTTCGCCATGTGGCTTTTGGCGTTAAATTTGGGTTATTTTCAGGAAAATAGTTGTATGGAATTTCCGGATTTATTCCAGCTTTCAAATCTCGATTATATTCATTAGATAAGGTGAAGGAGTCATATTCTGGATGCCCTGTTACAAAAGCCATACGTTTATCCGCAGTTGCCATCAAATATGGACCGGTTAAATCTGATTCAGCTAAAATCGTCAAATCAGTATAGCTTTTAATTTTATCTATTGGAAAATCAGCATTACGTGAATGTGGTGCTAAAAAAGTATCGTCAAAACCTCGAGTTAAAAGTGCATTAGGTTGTATGATTTGATGTTGATAGACGCCTGACAATTTTTGTGAACGAGTAAATTTTGGCATATCATAGAGTACATTTAATGCAGCTTGTACAGCCCAACAAACAAACATTGTTGAAGTAACATGATCTTTTGCCCAAGTAATTATTTCAGCTAATTTTGGCCAATACACTACATCTGAAAATGCGACTTTACCTAATGGTGCGCCAGTTATGATAAGACCATCAAAATTCTGCTCACGAATATCTTCAAAATCACAATAAAAGCTATTTAAATGCTCTACAGGGGTATTTTTGGATTCACGTTGATCAATACGCAAGAGTTGAATATTGACTTGTAAAGATGAATTGGAAAGCAAACGTAAAAACTGATTTTCAGTTTCGATCTTTTTAGGCATTAAATTTAAGAAGAGAAGCTTTAGTGGACGAATTTCTTGAGTATTAGCACGAGTTGAAGTCATCACAAATACATTTTCATTACGTAACACATCTACTGCCGGTAATGAATCTGGAATACATATAGGCATATTAAAAGCTCCTATTAATTACTTTTTATAACATTTCAAATAGACGTCTAGAAATCCATATAGCTAAATATAGTGTTTTTTAGAAAGATTGTCGAGCGTTTTGTTAGAAAAAATAGATATAATATTTTAAACAAAATCAGAACAATAGCAGATTATATGAATTAACAAATAAGTGTGATTATAGTTATATAAATAGTAAAAATAGAATTTAAATGATTCGAGTATCGGTCCGCCAAGTATCTGCGGTTAAAGCCTCACCAAAATAACTATTAATCAGTTTTTGTGTGATTTCGCTTAATGGCGAAGCTAAGACTTCAGCAGTATTACCATATTCAACTAAATCACCATTATGCATAACTAAAATTTGGTCACTGATATGTTTCATCATACCAATATCTTGTGTTACATAGACATAAGAAATATTCTGTTCTTCTTGTAAAGACAACATCAAATTAACAATCTGTGAACGCATTGAAATATCTAACGCAGCTAAAGCTTCATCGAGAATAATAACTTTGGGTCTCAGAATTAAGGCCCTAGCCAATGCGACGCGTTGTTTTTGCCCCGCTGCCATCACTGATGGATAATAAGAAGCATGTTCAGGCAGTAAGCCTACTTGTTTTAAAACATCACTAATCAATTTTTCACGTTCAAGAGCGCTATAATTGCTATTGCGTTTAAGTGGAATTTCAAGTAATTGACCAATACGAAGTCTTGGGTCAAAAGAGCTTTCAACATGTTGAAATATCATTCTAATAAGTTGTGACCGATGGACAAAATCACCATATTCAACTTTATTACCGTCGATCCAAATATCCCCACTATCTGGTTTCATCATACCCACCAGCATTTTGGCTAGTGTCGATTTTCCTGAACCATTTTGCCCTATAATGGCGAGTGTTTTACCTTCGTTGAGCGAGAACGATAATGGTTTAACGGCATCAATTTGTAAATGACCAAAGAGTCCTTTAGGAATTTTAAATCGTTTTGATAAATTTCGGACTTTTAATATTGGGTTCATTAACTATTCCTGTATTTACTCATCAGTATTTAATGGGAAATGACAAGCCACAGAATGGTCTTTTATAAGAATAAGTTCTGGTGCTTGAATACATTTTTTTTGAGCATAAGGACAACGTGGCCCTAATCGACAACCAATAGGTAAATGCTCCAATGATGGGATAACCCCTGGTAACGTGTTCAATGGACTTTTATGTGGCATGGCTTTACCAAAATCAGGTATAGCATAAATCAATGCCTGAGTATAAGGATGATAAGGCGATTTTATTAAATCTTCACTATCCGCAACCTCAACGGTTTGTCCACAATAAAGGACATTGATGCGATCTGTCCAGCGAGTAACCATTTGTAAATCATGACTAATAAGTAAAATAGTCGTCCCCATATTCTGATTCATACTCGCTAATAACCTGAAGATTTGCGCTTCAGTTGTTGCTTCCATAGCATTAGTTGGTTCATCTGCAATAAGTAACTTAGGTTGGTTTGCTAATGCAATTGCAATCATCACTTTTTGACATTCACCTTCCGTTAATTCAAAAGGATATGATTTAAGGATTTCTTTATGATCTTTAATTCCAACGCGATGTAATAATTCAACAGCTCGATGTTTACGCCAAAATAGACGCTGCCACCAATGTCCTTTAAAGGTTCTTCGTGGGATAGCCTCGATTAACTGTTGCCCTATTTTCATTGAGGGATCCAAGCAAGACTGCGGTTCTTGGAAAATCATCGAAATATGGTCACTGATGACTTTTCGACGTTGTTTGGGTGTTAATTTAAGTAAATCGATATCATTAAAATGAAAACGATCAGCAGATATTTTCCAATTATGATTTGTCACACCCAATATAGCTTTAGCAATAAGGCTTTTACCAGAACCAGATTCGCCAACTAGACCTCGAATTTCGCCTTCAGACAGCTTCAAATTCACACGATCAATTGCGCGTAAAAGGCCATCTGGAGTAATAAACTCAATAGTTAAATTACGAATGTCTAATAATGCCATAATTAATGTCCTACTCGCTGGCCAAATAATCCAAAATTGAATAAATAAACCAAAGTAATTGTAGTAGACACAGCAATACCCGGAGCTAAAAAAGCAAGCAAATTAACATCCATCATATCTTTCATCTTAAACATCATCATGCCTAAATCTGGCCGAGAAAAATCATTAGCAAAACCCAAAAAGGTAATTGTTGTTATCGCTAAAATAACTGAACCAAATAATGAAACAATTTCAGCCAAATAAACGGGTAAAATATTAGGGATAATATAATGATTTAAGATAGAAAATGAGGATAATCCATCGAGTCGATACGCAGTAATATAGGTTTTATTCCATTCCTTAATAACACGTTGATGGATATTATAAATGAAGCGCGGTGAATAGGATAAACCAATCACAATTAAAATATTGGTAATATCATCTTCCAATAACAAGCTAATAACAATTACACCAAGTAATGGCGGAACGACCATAAAAAATCTAAAAATAAATAAAATAAAAGGCCTAATAAATGAAACAAAAAACATTAAATAGTTAATCACTCCACCGATTATGATGACATAAAAAACCGCTTTTAAAGTCATTGAAATGGTTGACCGATAACCAATTAATAAGTAATCAAAAATATCTTGCCCTTGATCAGTTGTTCCTAATATGTGATTAATATCTCCATTAGGCCACCAAGCAGGAGGCAATGAAGTTGCATAGATAGGGTTCAAGTGAGCATGGAAAAGCCATTTGGTTGATAAGGCAATAAAAGCAATTGCTAAAACCCCATAAAAACTTATGATCAGGTATAAATTGCTATGAAGTCTTTGGAAACATGAATTTATTCGCTTACCTAACAAAATTATCCTAGACATAATGTTCCTTATGACGTAATGGATAAATAGCGATAGCTGTTATCTCACCTAATAAAGTCAATAAACTAATTACTGTTCCACACGCAAGAATTGCTATCGCAATAATAAAATAATTATGGTTACGATAAGCCATCATCACCCATTGGCCTAAACCAACTCGATTGAATAAAATTTCAATAACCATAGTTAAAAATAATAAAGTCGTGGTGTTATATGTCAATTGTGGAATTGTTGCCGGAATTGAATTTGGTAATAAATGTCGACGTAACACTTTAAACGGTGAACGTTCCCGGATAATTGCCATTTTAATATAATTTTGTCTTGAAGTATTTTTGACATTTTCACTAACTAGTTGAATGGTCATAATACTTGGTTGAATAGCTAAAATAATTGTTGGCAAAAGTAAATAGTGAAGCTGATCTAACAATGCAGTGAATTTATCTGGCCTTGATGAAATTAAAATATCTAGCAAAGAACTACCGGTTACTGATGGTGCGATATCAAAGTTCATTGAAATCGGCATTGTCGAGGAAAGATAAAACATTACAATTGTTGCGAGCATAACAATCGGGCAAGAATAAAAGATTAAACAGCCTAAACGAATGGTAGTATTCAACCAATTTATATTACTTAAACCTAGAAATATACCCAAAGGTAATCCAATAAGTAAAGCTACAAGCAATGCTAAAATACAAAGTTCAAACGTTGTTAATAAGGTATCTAAAAACGGTAAAGTTTCACCTGATGCTAACCTAAATTGACCTTGTAGTAATTGTTTAAAAAAAGCATTATAGGCATCAACAAAAGTTAAATCACTAAAAATAGATTGAGGATCAAAATAGACCAGACAGGAGCTGATCTGAGCAAGTACGCAGATAATAAATGAAAACGTCACAATTTTTTTTAAAATATAGATAATCATTGTTTATCTTTATTATGAGCAAAAACAACAGTGATATCCATCACTGTTGTTTTAGTTATCTGCTATTCAGGTATGACCGGTTTACTTGCTGCGGCATAAGCATGATCTTGAGCACTTAATCCACCAGCATTACCTTTACCGTCATAACGATAATCCAACTCTTCTCGTGTTTTTATTCCACTATCAGATTCCACATAGTCCGGAGCTGGAGCCTTAGTCATTATTGATGATGAATAACCCGCTGCATGATCTGCTGTAGATTCTGTTGTTACCTGAGTTGTAGGTGATTTCTCAATATTTGCTTGAGTTGTGATATTTGATTGAGATTCACTAGCAACTACGTTTTTAGCGATGTCTACATCATCTTTAATTACGATTGGTAATAAAAGTGAAGGGATCACTGGAACAGCATTAGACGATTCATCATGGCTAACTTGACTATAATCAACCGATACACGGCCTAATGCAAGCTCTAATGACGCAGCAGCAAATTGCAATGGCATTGCAGACTGTTTTAATTCGCTATTTTTACCGCGTCGTTTAGTCCGTGGTGTATTCATACGCAAATGACGAGATGTTCTTCGTTGACGCTTCGGTTGTGAATCGTTAGTTACAGCATTATCGCCTGTTTCAGGAACAATAACTGGCAATAATAAAGTAGGGATACACACTTTTTCAGCTTGAGCAGGTACATCACTATTTTTAACACGAACACTCTTCGTTAATGCACGCTGTTGACGTCTTGGTTTCGCTTCTTTTTGCTTAGGTGGTTGTGCCGCCTCATTAACGACTTTATCAGCTTTTATATTATTCGCAGCATTAGATGAATTATTATTTTGTTTTGTACGACGATTAGAGCGTGTAGTCTCTTTAACTTCATCAGTTGCAACATTATTATTTGCAGCTGAATTGTTACGATTATTACGCTGACGTCTATTATTTGAGCGTTGATTATCTCGTTTTTTATTTGATTGAGGCTTAACTTCTGGTTTAGGTTCTACCTTTTCGGAAACAAATAACTGACGAATTTTCTTAAATAAACCACCAAATAAGCCACTAGATTTTTCAACTTTTTTCGGTTCACTTTTCGCTTTAGATGCTTTACTCGCTTCTACTTTAGGACCTGATAATACAGCTTGCTCTACCACTAATTCAGCGACTTGATCTTCTTCTTCCTCTTCAAGCTCACGGATTAGTTTAGGTAAATTGTAGCTTAATACATCTGTCTCTTCACCACTACGTTTACGAATCACTTTATAAAGTGGTGTTTCCATTTCTTCATCACCAGCAATGACGATTTTAACATCCGGATGCATTCTTTCGATATTATTAATCGCACGACGCTTTTCGTTAAGCAAATAGCTAGCAATTGGTACTGGCACAATCACATCAATTTGAACCGTATTATCTTTCATCGCCTCTTCTTGAATTAAGCGAAGAATTGAAAGTGATAATGAATTATTATCACGAACTGTACCTGTTCCTTGACAACGAGGACATATATGATGAGTTGCTTCACGTAGAGATGGGCTTAAACGTTGACGAGACATTTCAAGCAAACCAAAACGGGAAATACGAGTGGTTTGGATTCTTGCTCGATCGGTTTTCATCGCTTCTTTTAAGCGATTTTCCACTTCACGTTGATTACGAATTGGCGTCATATCAATAAAGTCGATGACAATCAAGCCACCTAAATCACGTAATCGCAATTGGCGAGCAATCTCTTCTGCCGCTTCAAGATTAGTATTAAATGCAGTCTCTTCAATATCGCTACCACGAATAGATTTAGCTGAGTTAATATCGATCGCAGTTAATGCTTCAGTTGCATCAATAACAATTGAACCACCAGATGGTAAGCGAACTTCCCGTTGGAATGCCGATTCAATCTGACCTTCGATTTGAAAATGATTAAATAATGGTACATCACCTTCATAAAGTTTAAGACGACTAACATACTCAACACGACCTAAATCAGCTAATCGTTTTTTTGCAATTTCCAGTACTTTAGGATTATCAATAAGAATATCACCCACATCATCACGTAAATAATCACGAAATGCTCGAGTAATAATGTCACTTTCTTTATGAATTAAGCTTGGTGCTGGATGATTTTTTGACTCATTTTGAATCGCTGTCCAATAATTAACTAACGCATTTAAATCCTGTTGTAACTCTTCTTGGCTTTTACCCACACCCGCTGTTCTAGCTATTACACCCATGCCCTTTGGTTTTTCTAGCGCATCGATAACTCTTTTTAGATCTGCACGCTCTTCTCCCTCAATACGGCGCGAAACCCCACCTGCTCTTGGGTCATTTGGCATTAATACTAAATAGCTACCGGCTAAACTGATATAAGTCGTTAAAGCAGCACCTTTTTTACCACGAATCTCTTTTTCAATTTGGATAAGGACTTCTTGGCCTTCTTGCAGATGTTTAATACTACGCCGACCAGAAATATTTGAAGGGAAATAGCTTTCTGCGATCTCTTTTAATGGTAAAAAACCATCTCGCTCACCACCATATGAAACAAAAGCGGCTTCTAAACTAGGGTTGATTTTAGTGATTTTGCCTTTATATATATTGGCTTTTTTTTGTTCGTGACCAAGGCTTTCGATATCTAAATCATACAAGCGTTGGCCATCAACAAGGGCAACTCGCAGCTCTTCTTGCTGGGTTGCATTGATTAGCATTCTTTTCATTATTCTACACTCTTCATTAATCTAAATTAACTGTAGGTAGAATCTTATTATTAATAAATGCTTATTTTAACAATGATAAACAATAGTACTTAACTTAATATTTTGTATACAGTATTTCATTATTTTATTTATGTTATTTTTGTTATTATTTTATGTGAAATCCGTATATACAACATCAATACATTTTTAGAGGTAATATTACATTCAAAACACTTATATACTTTTTGAACACCACTAAACATACAATTATTGATATTATTTCAATGATGAGTTTGCAAATTTCTACAATTTAACAAACCACTAAATCTTTATATGATTGTTTAAAATAAACATATTAATTAATTATAATAATTCTACTTACGCTATTTTATTTTGACAAACTGTAATGTCTAACGCCATTGCTGCATTACAAGGATAAATTATCCTTGTCTATTATTCACGTTTCAGCAGAGGATAGCAAGTAAATTAAAGTGATTATTTTATAAACAATTAAGTATTAATTTTAAACGCTCAATAAAATAGGCTAAAAGTATAATAAAATGCAGCATTAGTCGCTAGTTTTCTAAATTTGATTTTGTCTAAATTTTCTACATCATTACTGATAGTTTTATGACCTATTTTAGTAATTTACAAACCTAACATTAACACAGGTGCATATCCCAATTTTATCCGTATAATATAATTTAGATTTGCTTACAAAATGAACGAATATTTATCTATGGAATTACCTGAAAAAATTGCCTTAATTGATTTTACCCATCGTTGGATTGCTCAATTTGATGGTGCACCCAAAAGTGAAGAGTTACATTCATTACCTTCTCCTTGTATTACAAAAACCGAAAATCTTATTGTTTATTGGCAGCCTTATTTACTTATTCCACCAAGAAATTTAACCATCGTTGAACAAGTAATTAATATAAAAATACATCAAAGCACTCATATTTATTATGGCACACAATATGCGGCTAATATGGCTGCAAAGTTTGCCGATATTGATGTAATTTTACTTCAACCATGGAGTGATGACGACTTCTCTAATTTAGAGCAGAATTTAATTGCGCATTTATCACAGCAAAAAAAATTAAAACGCCATCCGACTCTTTTTATTGGCTCAACTAATAAGGACACTGAAATTATTGCAATAAATAATTTAACTGCTGAAATTGTTAAAGAAAATTTAATAACAGGACAATTAATCACATTGGCACCTGATTTAAAATCATTTCTTGAAAAACTTAAAATTGAAAGTTAACAATTTGTATTTGAAAACACCAATAGTGGTAAAATTATTGCTTCGAAGCCTGATTGTTAACGAAATTGTAACTTGCCAAACAATGTGTATATAATGCATTGAAGCTCAAAAAAAGAAATAGGTATATTATGTTTGAATATTTATTAGCAGCGCCTGCAGATCCCATTTTAGGTTTAGCGGATCTTTATAACAAGGACGAACGCACTAACAAAATCAATTTAAGTGTTGGTGTTTATAAAGACGAGACGACCAAAACACCTATTTTAGAAAGTGTAAAAAAAGCTGAGCATCTGATTTTAAATGATGAAATCACAAAAAGTTATTTACCAATTGATGGTCTTAACTCATTTAATGATGCTACCCAAATTCTACTATTTGGTACTGAAAATCAACGAGCTAGAACAGCTCAAGCACCTGGAGGCACTGGTGCATTACGAATTATGGCTGATTTTTTATCTCGACGTACAAAAGTAAAACGAGTATGGATAAGTAATCCATCTTGGCCTAATCATCGTAGCGTATTTCAAACCGCAGGCTTAGAAGTTCGTGAATATCGTTACTACAATCCATTAACGCGAGACCTAGATTTTGATGGTTTAATGACTGATTTAAGTCAAGTTGTCGCTGGTGATGCGGTACTATTTCATGGCTGCTGCCACAACCCAACTGGTATCGATCCAACGCCTGAACAATGGCAAGCTATTTCGGAATTAGCGTTAAAAAACGGTTGGTTACCACTATTCGACTTAGCTTATCAAGGATTTGGACAAGGAATAGAAGAAGATGTATATGGACTTAGACTATTTGCCAATAACCAACCAGAACTCCTAATTGCTAGTTCTTACTCAAAAAACTTTGGACTTTATAATGAACGTGTTGGGGCATTTACTTTAATTGCTGCTGATAGCGAAATTGCCGATCGAGCATTTAGTCAAGTAAAAACTATTATTAGAGCCAATTACTCTAATCCACCAGCACATGGCGCAAAAATTGTCTCTTATATTTTAAATAATGATGAGCTAAAAGAAGAGTGGATTGACGAATTAACCAGTATGCGACAACGCATTCATCGTATGCGACAGTTATTTGTAAAAACACTACAAGATAAAAGTGCTAACCAAGACTTCAGCTTTATTGCTAAACAAAATGGTATGTTCTCATTTAGTGGTTTAAGTGAAGAACAGGTAATAAAATTGCGTGATGAGTATGGTATCTATATGGTTAATTCAGGTCGCATCAATGTTGCGGGAATGACTATCGATAATATGTCTAGACTTTGTGAATCAATTGTCGAAGTATTATAAACCTCAAGTTTAATAAAATATTTCTAGTAATAGTCGAATACATTAGCAATTAATTTAAATTTTAATCACCAATGTATTCGATATATTAACAATAAGAATTTTTTTATAAGCTCTATCTAAATTATGTTTTGTCCTGAATTGATATCCCCATCAACCATTTGAATATTATTAAATAATTTATATTATCAATCTAAAAAAGCCTCTCCTCAAAATTTTTTGCTAAATAACACTCTTTTTAAACTCGATAAAGAGTCGTGTCATTCATTCCATTATTCCTTTTAGTTATATATTTAGGAAAACTAGCTATTAGACGTTAAATCAATAATTAATAATAATTGCTATCAATTTATTTAATTTTCATTGAGGACGGTTTTGTGGCATCACATATTTTAGATTTTTTAATTTTAGGCAATAATTTTGGCACTAGCGAAATGCGCCAAATATGGTCTGAACAAAATCGCTTAGAAAAGCAAGTAAAAGTAGAAGTAGCTTTAGCAAAAGCTCAAGGTGAATTAGGTGTAATTCCTGCTGACGTTGCTGATGCAATTATTGCCAAAGCTGATGCATCAAAATTATCACTTGAACAACTTGCTCAAGAAGCAGCCAAAGCGAAACATTCACTGATGTCAACAATCAACGCATTACAAAAACAAGTAGGTGATGCTGGTCAATACATTCATTATGGAGCAACCACCCAAGATATTGTCGATACCGCAACTGTTCTCCAGATACAACAGTCATTTGATATAATTGAACGGGATACCAAATTAATTGCGCATCAATTAAAACGGTTGGCTAAACAATATCAATATTTACCCATGGTAGGTCGCACCCATGGTATGCAAGCATTACCGACAACATTTGGTTTTAAATTAGCGGTTTGGTTAGACGAGTTTGTTCGTCATTTACAACGTTTATCTGAAATAAAACAAAGAGTTTTAGTCGGTAATATTAGCGGAGCTATTTGCACTTATGCATCAATGGGTGAATTAGGTCCACAAGTGGAAAATCGTGCATTAACTTCACTTGGACTAAATACACCCAATATTGGTTGGCAATCTGCACGAGATCGTTTTTCTGAATACGCATCAGTTATTGCTCTTATTAGCGGTTCGCTTGGCAAAATTGGTAACGAATTTTACAACCTTATGCGAACGGAAATTAATGAAGTGGAAGAGCCATTTTCTGATGGTAAAATTGGTTCGACTACCATGCCTCATAAGCGTAATCCAGCCGCCTTAGAAGGTTTAGCGAGTCTTACCGCGCCTTTATTAAAAAGTGTGGCACTTATTCATGAATCAATGAAAGTTGAACATGAACGTGATGCCATGAGCTGGCGGGCAGAATGGATTGCCCTGCCAGAAATTAATCTTTATATTTCAGCACAACTTCAAACCGCTTTAGCTGTTTTAAAAGGATTAAAAGTCAATGCTGATCAAATGTTAGCTAATTTAAAAAAACAAAATGGCTTACTGTTATCAGAAAAAATAATGTTCGAAATTGGCAAGCGATTAGGAAAACAAACTGCTCACCATTTAATTTATGAAAATGCTATGCAAGCATTTGAACAAAACCGACCATTTAAATCCCTCCTATTGGATGATCCACGTTTAAGTGAACAATTTACCGAGTCTGAACTTGATAATTGGTTAAATCCAATTAATTATCTGGGTTCTGCACCACAAAAAGTCGACCAAGTAATCAAATATGCGGAACAAAGCGGAGTTTTATTATGAATTTTCGCTTAATCAGCTGTTCCGATATTCCAGCATATCAACAATTATTGCACCGAGCATATCAAGCTACGTCACAGTTAGGCATTCATTTTGCAGCAGCTACTGTCGAACCTGAAGAAATAATTCATCATATTGATTCGAATGCAGTTTATATAATAGAAAAGGACAATAAATTAATATCAACCTTAAGCATACGTTTTCCATGGGGAAATAACCCAGGACCTTATGGATTACCACATTTAGGCTGGTTTGCAACAGATCCAATTTATAAAGGACAAGGCTATGGTAATGCTTTATGGGATTGGGTTGAAAAAGAAGTTTTAATTAACCAACTTAAGGTTCCCGCCGTAACTTTAGGTACAGCAGCCAATCATCCATGGCTAGCCAATATATATCGCAAAAGAGGATATCAACAAATAGGGCAAGTAAATTTAACCAGTGATCACACTACCCTTTATTTTAAAAAAATATTAAATCACAAAAACTATTCCGAATGGAAAAAGAGGAGTCATCAATAATGAAAAAAATAATAACATGGTTTTCTGCTATTTTATTAATTACCCTGAGTGGTTGTGATAATCAATCAAACAATCAGGCGGCGGAACAAAACATTATAAAAGTAGGCTCAACCGGTCAAAGTTACCCGAATGGTTATAAACAAGATGGAAAGTTAGTTGGATTTGATGTCGAAGTCACAGAAGCAATTGCCAATGAGTTAGGTTTTAAAGTTGAATGGGTAATTGCTGAATTTGGTGGATTAATGGGCCAATTTGACTCAGGTCGTTTAGATACGGTAGCAAATGCGGTGGCAGTTACACCAACTCGTCAAGCTAAATATGATTTTTCTCAGCCGTATAGTTTTTATGGTAGTCAAATTGTTACACACAAAGATAATAACAATATTAATCAGCTAACTGATTTTAATGGTAAAACTATTGCAGGGGTACTTGGTTCAAACCATATTAATAATCTTAAAAAAGCATTTCCTAATAACGAAATTACGATCAAAACCTATGAAACTCGAGATGGTGCAATGCATGATACAGAATTTCAAAGAGTCGATGGTTATGTCAATTCAAAACCAATTTTATTGGCAGAAATTAAACGAAAAAATCTACCATTCAAATTAGTGGGCGAACCAATTACTATTGAACAAGTTGCCTTCCCATTTAGTAAGGATGAAAAAGGTAAAGCTTTACAAGAAAAATTTAACCAAGCCATCGAAAAATTACGTGTTAATGGAACATTGAAAAATCTTTCAATTAAATATTTTGGTGAAGATATTACCTCATGAATTTTAATATAAACTATTTCTTTAGTGTATTCCCGCAGATATTACCTTATCTGCCAGTTACACTTTTTATTGCCATTACATCATTTGTGTTTGCCACTATATTAGGGCTTGCTATTGCTTTGATTAGAAACAATAAAATTATTGTAATTGATTCTTTTTTGGCGCTGTTTATTTCTTTATTTCGTGGAATTCCATCTGTCGTTTTACTGTTTATTATTTACTATGGCCTACCACAAATATTTCCAATTATGAAACAAGTAGGCGCAACCACGGCGGCTATTATCTGTTTTAGTTTAAAATATTCAGCTTATTTAGCCGAGATATTTCGTGCTGGCTTAACTTCGGTTGATCTTGGACAAAAAGAAGCAGGATTAACCTCAGGATTAAGTACAATTCAGGTTTATCGAGGAATTATATTACCTCAAGCGATAATTAATGCTTTACCGAATGCGGGGAATATGTTTATTTCACTACTCAAAGACTCTTCTGTAGCATTTTTTGTCGGGGTACAAGAATTATTAGCAGCAGGAAAAATGTTAACTGCTAATTCTTTTCTCTATTTTGAAACTTACTTAGCCGTCGGTATTGTTTACTGGCTAACTGTTGTCGCCTATTCATGGTTACAAAAGCAGTTAGAACGTAAACTAACTAAACCATATCATCGTTAAGGAGAGCATGATGATTAGTGTATCTCATTTATCAAAACGATTTGGAAATAATGAAGTTTTAAAAGAAATAAATCTTAATATCAAAGAAGGTGAAGTAGTTGCCATTATTGGACCATCCGGATCGGGAAAATCAACCTTATTGCGTTGTCTTAATTTACTTGAAAAACCTAATACAGGAACGATTCGTATTGATAAAGTAATACTCAATAGTGAACATTACAACCATAAGCAAGAGACCAATTTACGCAAACAATCAGCAATGGTTTTTCAACACTACAATTTATTTAGAAATAAAACAGCTTTAGAAAACATTACTTATCCATTAATTGTTGCACAGAAAATGAAGAAAAGTGAGGCACAACAGTACGGAATATCATTGTTAGAGCGAGTTGGAATGTTAGCTTATGCTGATCAATATCCTGTAACATTATCGGGAGGGCAACAACAACGTGTTGCAATTGCTAGGGCATTAGCTGTAAGACCAAAAGTATTATTATTTGATGAACCAACTTCTGCGTTAGATCCTGAGAGAGTTCATGAAGTTTTACAAGTGATGCTGAAACTAGCCAAAGAAAAGATAACTATGCTAATCGTAACCCATGAAATGGAGTTTGCAAAGTACGTGGCCGACCGCATCATCTTTATGGCTAATGGTATTATTGTTGAGGAAGGGCCAGCAAAATCATTAATTGATAACCCACAACACGAGTTAACTCAACGCTTTTTACGGCAAATCAATGATGATATTGATTTTGAAATTTAAGCTTATATTTATAAAATAATTAACTGTTTATAGTAGATATCAAAGCATTTTCCAATGCGATATGAGTAATTGTTTAATATCCATACCATTGGCTAGAGCATAGATATCAGACAATAATTGTTGTGCTTTAATTTCATTTTGCAATGCTCCAAATAACTTAGCGGCCAATTCTTGTTGGCTATAAGGATTTTTAGGTGATCCTTTAGGAATATCCAGTCGTTGGCTAATTTTTTGTCCATCATTTAATACTATTTCAATAACGACATAGCGCTTATTATATGCATCAGGATGAGGGGTTAATTGTATATCATAACTACGCTGCATTTTTTGGATTAATTGTAGGATATTGTCAGCTATTGGCTTTGAAGCAAATTGTTCAAAATCGATAGGTATACCGAGTAAAATCAATGCCAAAATATATTCTGCTGAAAAACGTCCTTGCTCAGCTAATAATGGCTTTTTATAGATCAGTGCTGCATCACTATTAATTGGTGCAAAGAAAAGAGTAATATAATCAATATTATCTACATTAAACTTAGGATGCTTATAAATTAACTTACCCGCATCAGCAATATATGAAGCGGCAGAACAATATGAATAAGTCTTAAACCATAACCCTGGTTCAACAATTTTCCATGGTTTAGCCCAGACAGTTAAATCTAAATTATCATTGCCTTGTCCATATATTGATAAAAAACCAAGGTTATCATCAAGAAAATCCTTATCTGCTGAAATCCCAGCTCTTAACCATTCAACCGATTGTATAGCATGTTGTGCAGCCAATCCCGCATGCAAAAATTTTATTGGTGTCCCCATCATTAATCGCAGACCTGACGCTTGCGTCGCAGCTAAAGTTAATGCTTGAGCAAGAAATGGTTCATCATATAAATAACAAATAGCAGCTGTTGCGGCAATACCACCTAAAGTGATTGTTGTATGCCAACCTTTTTCATAATGTTCAGGATTGACACATCGTCCCAATAAGGCCATAACTTCAATACCTATTACATAGGCAGTTAAAAAACGACGACCATCTAAACTCGTTAATGAATCATCTAAGCGGATACTAGCAAATAAGGCTGATAAGATAACCGCTGATGGATGACCACGTACATCAATATGTACATCATCATAATCTAAACAATGTGCTTGAAAACCATTAAATAATGCTGCTTGCCGGCTAGTTGCTAACGTTTTTTGACCAATTAGCCAAGCTCGATTGTTGCCACCTTCATCATTTATCCAGGCCAGTAATTGCTGAGCATTAGTTTCATTAGATGCCTGTAAGCTACTCGCAAAATAATCAATAACACCATTAATTGCACATTCAAGGACTGATTGTTGCTCAATAATTGGCGTATTTTTTATTAACAAACTCAATTGTTGACCTAAATGCATTATAAACTCTCATACAAATCTCAATAAATATTGAGCAAATAGTGGATACTAAATATACGTTTAAAAGATTATATCGCTATATCTTAATAACTAGAAATAATCATTATTTAGCAATCTAGCTTGATAACACTTTATATGTGCTAAAATATCTCTATGCTTAAACATCACGAAAAAATACATCCAATTATGTCAATATGTTATATTGCCTTAGGCAGTAATCTTAACGATCCATTAGCTCAAGCTAATCAAGCTATTGCAGCCCTAAAACAATTACCCAATACCGTAGTTACTGACATTTCACCATTTTATCGCAGTAAACCGCTCGGTCCACAAGATCAAAATGATTACCTCAATGCAGTTATAAAGTTAACCACCTCACTTAAACCTATAGCTTTATTAGATGAACTACAAGCAATAGAAAAATCACAAGGTCGGGTACGCAAAGATAATCGATGGGGAGCAAGGACATTAGACTTAGATATATTATTATATGATGACTTAATAATAGACAACGATAGACTAACAATTCCTCATTATCATATGAAAAATAGAGAATTTGTACTCTATCCTTTATTTGATATTTCACCAGAACTTATCTTACCTGATAACGATAAGCTGTTTGATTTAATTAAAAAATGTCCTTTGAATAATTTAAAAAAATGGGATGAATAATTAATCTTATTAATAACATATAGTTGTAATATTCTGCACTTTTAGCACAAAAAAAATAGTAAAAAAAATTTGCCAAAGGCTAATTTATTGCTATAGTTTAGCGCTTGAAAATAATGTGTATTTAAGGGGATTGCTGTGAAAAAGGAACAAAAAGTAAATACATCTTCTCTTAGTCTGCTATCAATTGCTGGGCTTGAGCCTTATAAAGAGGCGAAAGGTGAGGAGTATATGAATCCTAAGCAATTGAAACATTTTAAACTAATCTTAGAAGCGTGGCTTTCACAATTACAAGGTGAAATGGGTAAAACTGTCTCTCATATGCAAGATGAGGCTGCTAATTTCCCAGATCCAGCCGACCGCGCAACTCAAGAAGAAGAGTTCAGTTTAGAACTAAGAGCGCGTGATAGAGAACGCAAACTTATCAAAAAAATTGAAAAAACATTAAAGAAAATTGAAACCGATGATTTTGGCTATTGTGAATCATGTGGTGTTGAAATTGGTATCCGTCGTTTAGAAGCAAGACCTACCGCTGATTTATGTATCGATTGTAAAACATTAGCTGAACTTCGTGAAAAACAAATGGGTATGTGATTCTCATTTAACTATTCTTTCTATCCTATACGCCCATGCAATATATTGGTCGTTTTGCTCCGTCACCTTCTGGACCATTACATTTTGGTTCGTTGGTGACAGCTCTCGGTAGCTACTTACAAGCCAAGGCCAGCAATGGTAAATGGCTTGTTCGTATTGAAGATATTGATCCCCCAAGGGAAGTCAAAGGCGCATCATCTTTAATATTAAAAACATTAGAAGCTTTTAATCTCTATTGGGATGATCAAGTTTTATATCAGTCTAACTGTAGTGAACGTTATCGATCAGTGTTAGCATCATTAATTTCTGAGCAAAAAGCTTACTATTGTGATTGTACCAGACAACGGATCCATAGCCTTAAAAACAATATTTATGATGGATTTTGTCGTGAGCGACATTTAGCATTAAATAACGTTGCTATTCGTTTAAAGCAAAATCATCCGATTTTCTCTTTTGATGATAAAATTAGAGGTCAACAAAGCATTGATCATATCAATGCACTAGAAGATTTTATTATTCATCGAAAAGATGGATTATTTGCTTATAATCTAGTTGTTGTATTAGATGATAATTATCAAGGAATAACCGAAATTGTTCGTGGTGCAGATCTATTACCTGTGACCGCTAAACAGATTTCACTTTATCAATTATTTAATTTTACAATCCCAAATTACTGCCACTTACCATTAGCTTTAGATAGTCATGGTCATAAACTCTCGAAGCAAAATCATGCCTCTCCAATTGATATAAAAAAAACCAAATTATTAACGGTGCAAGCATTACAATTTTTAGATCAACAAATACCCGAAAATTGGCAAGATGCCACACAGAAAGCGTTATTAGATTGGGCGATATCACACTGGGACATTAATCATATTCCCAAACAAGACTGTATGTTAACCACCAATATAAGATAAATTAGGTGTGATACCTAAATGGTGGGTATGTAATAAATGTTTTTCAGGTTTTATTAATAGTGAAGATAAAATTCTAGCTTTAAGTTGCGCTTTTTGCTCAGAGCTTTGTAGTAAATCCCGTAAATCAACCGCTGCATCACCAAACAAGCAATAATGTAATTTACCGATAGACGAGACACGTAATCGATTGCAACTTTTACAAAAATCCTTTGAATACGGCATAATCAGACCAATCTTACCTCGATAATCACTATGCGCGTAAACTTTAGCAGGTCCAGAGAACGCCTCTTTTGACTGTAATTGCCAACCTTGTTCAATAAGTTGTGATTCCATCACATGACCAGCTAAATGATAACGATTAAATAATTCACGGCTTTCTGTTGTTTCCATCAATTCTATAAAACGTAACTCAACTGAACGATCTTTAATCCAAGTTAAATAATCAGCCAGATGGTCGTTCATATTTTTCATCAAAACGGTATTAATTTTAACTTTCCTAATACCTACTTCTAATGATTTTTCAACGCCTTGAATCAGCTCACGTAATTTATCTTGGCCTGTTATTTGTTTAAAAATGTAAGGAGAAAAACTGTCAATACTAATATTAATAGCATTAAGTCCTGCTTGTTGCCAATAATGCACATTTTTTAATAACCGTGAACCATTGGTTGTGATAGCGAGTTGTTTGATGCTGGGATAAGCAGAAATTATTGACAAAATATCAATAAAGTCTCGACGCAAAGTCGGTTCACCGCCCGTTAGCCGAATTTTATGTACACCAAGTTCAGTAAACGTTGACACAACATTGTCAATTTCATTTAACGATAAAAATTGATGATCTTTATTAGGTCGATAACCATTAGGCAAACAGTATTGGCACTGAAAATTACACTGCTCGGTAATCGACAAGCGTAGATATTGAAATCGACGCTGATAATTATCCATTAATTGCATATCACAAACACCTTATCCAAATCGGGAAGCATAGCCATTTCTGCGCTATACCGCGGCTAGTCCACCATATGAATTCACTTAGGTGAAAAAGCTTCAGAGTTTGTTTAAGTCTAGCATAGACACTATTTATTGACTACGGACAATTATCACTATTCGATAATTGATTAGATGATTCAATTTCATCATTTTTCTTTTAAGTATAAATAACCGTGATGTAATTAAGTAAGTTGCCCTTCGACAAGATTAATAAAAGCGTTCGGTCGCCCTTTTCTCTCTTCTTTAACTTACTGACAACCCCTATAAACAAATAAATTCCTTTTTCATTGATAACTCACTAACCTGACAAACACCTTGAAGGTTGAATAATATTCTAATTTTTTTATTTTTTCTTATTATGAGGTATTTATTTCATAACTAGAAAAAATTTTTTAATTCACCCTATTGCCTCATATTTTTAGCTTATTTACAGCTTTGCTTAGTATTCATTATATTTCGGTATATAATGATTTCCTTGTCGATAAAACCGTCAAATGGAGGTTGTGATGATTACCCATATAAGTCCGTTAGGATCAATGGATTTACTTGCGCAGGCTGAAGTTGATATTTTAAAAAAATCAGCAAATAGCGAACTTTATCAATTGTTTAGAAATTGCTCATTAGCTACTCTTAATGCGGGTAGTAAAACGGATAACACTAAAGAATTACTAGATAGATTTAAATCGTTCGAAATTAACGTTATCAGTAAAGAGCGTGGAGTTAAATTAGAGCTTATTGATGCACCTGAAAGTGCTTTTGTCGACAAACGCATTATTCGCTCCATACAAGCTAATCTGTTTGCGGTTTTACGTGATATTCTTTTTTTAAATGGCCAAATTACGGCAATTAAACACTTGGTACCTAACGAGAAGCTTGAAAAAGAGCACTCCTATTACATCACCAATCTTGTTTTTTCTATTCTGCGTAATGCCAATGCCCTACACGTTGGCGAAGAGCCTAATCTAATTGTTTGTTGGGGTGGACACTCAATTAACGAAAGTGAATATTATTATGCTCGTCAAGTTGGTATGCAACTTGGATTACGAGAACTTAATATCTGTACAGGCTGCGGTCCGGGAATAATGGAAGCACCAATGAAAGGCGCCGCTGTTGGTCATGCACAACAACGTATAAAAGATAGTCGCTTTATTGGTATGACTGAGCCATCGATAATTGCAGCCGAACCACCAAATGCATTAGTTAATGAACTCATCATTATGCCAGATATCGAAAAACGACTTGAAGCGTTTGTTCGAATGGCGCATGGTATAGTTATCTTTCCTGGCGGACCTGGTACTGCTGAAGAACTACTTTATATTTTGGGGATTATGCTCAATCCTGCTAATAAAAATCAGACTTTACCAATTATTCTAACGGGTCCAAAAGAGTGTGAAGATTATTTTGACGCGATTGATCAATTTATTCGTAATACTTTAGGCGAAGAAGCGACTAAATTGTATGAAATTATCATTGATTCACCTGAACAAGTTGCACGCATAATGAAACATGGGGTAAAACAGGTTAAATCATCACGGTTAGCAACTGGTGATGCTTATGGGTTTAACTGGTTACTCAAAATTGATGAAGCATTACAGCACCCATTTGAACCAACCCATGCAAACATGGCATCACTTAATCTACATAAAGATCAGCCAGTTGAATTATTAGCTGCTGATTTACGCCGTGCTTTTTCTGGAATTGTTGCAGGTAATGTTAAAGAGTTTGGTATGAAGCAAATTGCTGAACATGGTCGCTATAAATTGCAAGGTGATCCTGAAATCATGAAGCAATTAGATAATTTACTGCTTAGCTATGTAAAACAAGATCGCATGAAGCTTCCTGGCGGTAGTGCCTATCAACCTTGTTATGAAATTTGTTATTAATTAACCTTAATATTAGCCAGTTATACTTCGCCGATACAAAAATCGGCGGAGTATTTAGCAATATTTGAACACTCTAAAGATCACTTAAAATATCTAACGCTTCCGACACTTTCTTAACAGCAAAGATCTGCATATTTTCTGGCTTTTTCTTTGGCATATTAGCTATAGGCACTATTGCCTTTTTGAAACCATGTTTAGCGGCTTCAGAAATACGCTCTTGACCACTTGGTACTGGTCGTATTTCTCCTCCCAGACCTATTTCACCAAAAATAACCACATCTTGTGGTAAAGGGCGATTTCGAAAACTGGATACCAATGCAGCAATCAATGCTAAATCGGCACTAGTTTCGGTCACTTTTACCCCGCCAACAACGTTAACAAAAATATCCTGATCAGCCATTTGTAAACCACCATGGCGATGCAAAACCGCGAGTAAAAGTGCCAGCCGATTTTGATCAAGCCCGACAGTCACTCGCCTTGGATTGCCATATACAGAATGATCAACTAACGCTTGAATTTCAACCAGTAATGGACGAGTACCTTCCCATAACACCATTACCGAACTGCCCGATAACATCTCTTCACCACGACTTAAAAAGATTGCAGATGGATTACTGACTTCTTTCAATCCTTGTTCAGTCATAGCAAACACACCTAACTCATTGACTGCGCCAAAACGATTTTTATGGCTACGTAAAGTTCGAAATCGAGAGTCAGCATCACCATCAAGTAAAATTGAGCAATCAATACAGTGTTCAAGTACTTTAGGGCCTGCTAGTGAGCCATCTTTAGTCACATGGCCAACCATAATAATAGCTATGCCTTTGGTTTTCGCAAAACGCGTTAAATAAGCTGCAGTTTCACGAACTTGAGCCACACTACCTGGCGAAGATTGAATATCAGCAAGATGCATAACTTGAATTGAGTCAATAACCATTAACTTTGGCTGTGACTGTTCAGCAAGTAAACAGATCTGCTCAATACTGGTTTCAGACAACATATTAATATTATCTGTCGGTAAACCTAAACGATGTGCACGCATCGCTACTTGTTGTAATGATTCCTCACCAGTTACATAAAGGGTATTCATTTGTGCTGACAGTTTACTCATGGTTTGCAGTAGCAAAGTACTTTTACCGGCACCGGGGTTACCACCAATTAAGATAGCACTACCTGGTACTACACCACCACCAAGTACACGGTCAAATTCAGAAAATCCAGTTGAAAATCTGGGTAAGGCTTCCAGACTAATTTCAGATAATTTTTGGATTTTAGTTTGCCCTGCACCACCGGCATAGCCGGTTAATCGGTCATTGCGTGATGAACTACTAGCTAACCTAACTTCAGTAATGGTATTCCATGCATGACAAGCGCTACATTGACCTTGCCAACGAGGATAGTCAGCACCACAATCATTACAGACATAAGCGCGCTTTACTGTTTTTGCCAAATTCTTCTCCTAGCCTTCACTTAATAAACTGGTAGATAAGATGCACCATAAACCGGTTAAATCAGCATAATTGATGCTGATTCTTGCTTTTTCAACGACTTTAGGCTTTCCATGATAAGCAACACCAAGCCCTGCAATTCTAATCATCATTAAATCATTTGCCCCATCACCAATCGCAACAGTTTGCTCAATAGGAATATCTAAAGAGGTGGCTAATTGTTGTAACATCCGCGCTTTATATTTAGCATCAACAATTTGCCCATTAACTTTACCTGTCAGCTTACCGTTTTTAATTTCTAATTCATTAGCGTGAGCGTCAATTAGTTTTAACTTCTGTTTTAAATGATTTGCAAAATAGGTAAATCCACCCGAAACAATGGCAACATGCCAATTTTTTTTATGCAACTCTTTAACTAAATAAGTTAATCCTGGTGTTAATGGTAGACTCTCTTTTACTTGTTCTAAAATATCTTGATGTGCGCCTTTTAATGTAGCAACTCGTTTACGTAAGCTGGTAGCAAAATCAAGTTCACCACGCATAGCAAGCTCAGTCACTGCAGCAACTTGTTCACCGACACCGTGTAATTTTGCTAGTTCATCAATACACTCAATACCAATTGCGGTCGAGTCCATATCCATGACTAATAAACCTGGAGAATGCAATGTGGGTAAATTATCAATTGGTGAAACATCAATACCTAATGTTAGCGAAATCGATTTGGCTTTTTTTGGCATTACGCCAGCAATACGTACTATTTGATAGGTTTTAATTTTCCAAGATGAAACTACAACCATTGGCATTGCAAGTTGTCTTTGAAATTTTGAAAGCAGTGTTTTATTTAACTTTTTCCCATAAATAATCCAACCCGTTTTACCCGCATTGTAATCCAATGGAACAACTTCACAACCATTTAAAGACAAAGGTAAACCTTGCCAGTATTGAATATTTTCTGGGAGATCATTATAGGTTAATGTATAAGCCATATATCGAAAGTCTTAAAAATGTAAAACAGATTCGGAATTTACCATATCTACTAAAGATTGTCCAAGTAAGGATTATAAGAAGTTATTTCTTAAATTTTACGGCTCAAAAACCCTGTTCCTCAACTTTTTTTGCAAGAAATTTCATTGTTAATCAATATTAATTAGCTTCAGTTTAGAAATGAAGAAAGAATACTAAACAGATAGTCCCCACATACAAAGCTGTTCAAGTGCTGGGCCAATTTTTTCACCCAAAGGGGGTAATTTGTATAACACTTTAAGTGGTGTTTTTTCACCATATACACTACGAGTGATAAGTTCATCTTCCTCCAACTTTTTAAGCTGGATGCTCAGCGTTAATACATTAATCATTTTTAAACAGAGCTGGCATTGTAAAAATGTATTAACTACTTTTTTTTAAAACAGCATAGAAAAAGCCATCGCCGCCGTGTATAGTTGGTAAAAATTGTTTCGTATCACCCACAAGTTGGGCATTGCTGTTTTCTTTTAAAAAACGCTCAATTTGCAATCTGTTTTCATCAGGTAGGATTGAACAGGTAGCATAGACTAAAGTGCCACCTGTTTTTAAATAAGACCAAATATTGGTTAAGATCCCATGTTGCAATTCAGTGAGTTGCGCAATATCACTATCTCGCCGTAACCACTTGATATCAGGATGGCGACGAATTACGCCTGTTGCCGAGCATGGTGCGTCAAGCAAAATTCGGTCAAATTGTTTACCCAAGCACCATTTTTCCGGTGTAAGACCATCACCCACTTTAACTTCTGCTACTTGTTTTAGGCGAGCCAGATTTTCTTCAATACGTTTAGCACGACCTGCATCAACATCTACCGCTAATAAATTTGCTTTAGGTGCAATTTCTAAGATATGGGTTGTTTTTCCACCTGGAGCGGCACACATATCCAAAATTTTCTCACCATTTTGGGGTTCTAACAAATATGCAGCATATTGAGCAGACAAATCCTGTACGGTAACGGCTCCTTCAGCAAAATAAGGTAATTTCGTTACATTTACAGGCGATAATACCCTAATAGCACAAGGCAAATCAGCAAAAGCTTCTGATTCAATTTGCCGTTCAGTTAACAATTGTTGATGCTCACTAACTGAATAGTGATTAAGATTAACGCGTAACCACATTGGTGGTTTTTGGTTATTGGCAGAAATGATTGCTTGCCATTTCTCGGGATAAGCTTGCTTAAGACGATTAACTAACCAACTTGGATGCAAAGTTTGAGGTGTTTTATCATCCTGTACAAATTTTCGTTGTAATGATTCTTGTTGGCGTAAAAATTCACGCAATACGCCATTTACTAATCCTTTGAGCGCTGATTTTTTTAAATCATTTACTGCATTAACTGTTTCACCTACAGCTGCATGTTCAGGTATTCTGGTATATAAAATTTGGTAAATACCCACTAACAATAAATAGTGTAGAACTCGATTTTTCCCGGTAAGAACTTTATTCATCAAAGTATGAATATAAAAATTAAGTTCAGGTAAAACACGCATCACACCAAAACAGATTTCTTGCATTAGCGCGCGATCTTTTTCTGCTACTTTATGGCTAAATAACGTTAAGGCCGTACTAAGCGATTGCCCCTCTTCAAGTACATTAAAAATCGCTTTAGCACAAATAGCTCGAATATTTGAGTGTGACTTTTTATTCATAATCAATAATGACCTTAACTCATCAATCTAAATATTTATAAAATTAATGATCCCACCCAACCAGCTATAAACAATGGAATATTAAAATGGGTAAAGGTTGGAATAACACTATCTCTTATATGATCATGCTGACCATCACTGTTTAAACCAGCAGATGTTGCTAAAATAGTATCTGAAGGAGGTGAACCTGCATCGCCAATCGCTCCTGACGCACCAATTAAACAAACGGTTGCTATTGGTGAAAAGCCCAACTGAACACATAAAGGAACATAGATAGCTGCAATAATTGGTACAGTAGAGAAAGATGAACCAATACCAAGTGTAATGATCAAGCCAACTAACATCATCATAAAAGATGCAACTACTTTATTCCCCGCAAATAATGAGGCACTATTAACAACTAATGGTTCTATTTCATGAGTCTGTTTTAATACTTCAGCAAAGCCTTGAGCTGATATCATCACAAAGCCGATCATCGCCATCATTTTGATACCATCGGTAAAGATTCCGTCTGCCTCACCCCATTTAATTGAGCCTGAAGCAATAAAGCAGATAAAGCCAATTAAAGCACCCAAAATCATCGATCCAGTATAAAGTTGGACAGTAAAAGAGAGAATAATTGCTAATAATGAGACGACAAGTGAACGAGTACTTACATTACTAAACTCTTCGGCATGGCTTTCTTCATTAATCAGTTTATATTGTCTCGGTTTACGATAACTAACGAAAATAGCCCAAAGTAGACCAACAAACATACCAAAAGCCGGAATAGCCATAGCATGCATAACATTAACATGGCTAACATCCATCCCCGATGAAATAATATTTTTTAATAAGATTTGATTTAAGAAAATATTTCCGAATCCGACAGGTAAAAACATATATGGTGTAATCAAACCAAATGTCATGATACAAGCAATCATTCGTCTATCTAGTTGCAATCTCGACATCACATATAAAAGTGGCGGAATTAACAACGGTATAAAGGCGATATGAATTGGGATGATATTTTGTGAGGAAATACTAACTAACCCGATTATGATAATTAACAACCATTTAATTCGAGTTTTAGCATCATTAGTCGTTAACTGCTTAATGGCTTTGTCAGCTAACAATTCTGGTAATCCTGATTTTGAAATTGCTACTGCAAACGCACCAAGCATAGCATAAGAAAGCGCAATATTAGCCCCGTTGCTAATCCCAGTATTAAAAGCGTCAATTGTTTCTTTTAATGTTAAATGGCTACATAAACCACCGACAAAAGCACCAATGATTAAGCTAATCACCACATGAACACGGCAAAGCGAAAGGACTAACATTAAAATAACTGCAACAACCACTGCATTTACCGAGGAAAACAGCTCAAGAATAGTATTCATAAATAGATTCTTCGTAGCAAAATAAAGATAGTTATTCTAGGCGATAGATATATAAAGTGCAATTGTTAGTATACGCTTACTAGCGTAAATTATTTTTTAGGTAAGACTAAAGAAAACTTATAATAAATTTAATGCTAACATTGCAAATAAAGAATAACCGATTTGTATCCTTAATGAAAATTGTGTGAATAACTTGCTTTAATTAACGGTAATATTCAATTCATGCTGATATGGTGCTGATAGAAATAAACCTTTATAATACGTTGTCATTATTATAATGTAATCACTACAAGATTATGCAAATTTGCTATACTGTAACGCATATATACTTGGATTAATGTTTTTTATATTAGAGTAATCATATCAATTTACAGCTTAAACATTCATTATTAGGTTGGTAAATAAATAACTTAAAATGATTTAAGTATATAGTTAGCAACAAAGTATGAGGTTTATTTTTATGTTTTCTTGGTGGACAAAAATTTATTTTTCACTAATTCAAATTCCTGTTAAGCTTTTTGTTAAAAGTAAACCAATTCCTACCGATCCCATTACTGAACTGGACCTCGATATCCATCGTCCAATTTTGTATGTGCTTCCTTATAACTCTCAAATTGATTTAATGGTAGTTAGGTCGCTTTGTCTAAAATATCATTTACCAGATCCTTTATTAGGAATTGATATTAATGATAAAACTGTACCTGCTTATATTTATATCGATAAAGGCCCAGGAATTTTTGCTTCAAGTAAACAAAAAAATAAATCTATCGAAATTTTAAGGGAATACATTTCAGCCCATCAACAAAATGATGAACTTGATGTTCAAATGTTGCCTGTATCTGTAATGTTTGGTCGTAAACCAGATAAAGAAGGCAAAAAAATGCCTTCACTGCAAGTGTTAGGTGCTACCTATAAACTTTATAAAATCTTAATTTCTGGTCGTGACTGCTATACTCGATTTTCTCGAACCGTATCTTTTAAAGATATTAAAGTCGACGATAAACAAGATATTTCTGTTTTAGCACATAAACTTGCGCGTGTAGCACGTATTCACTTTGCTAAACAAAGAGCGGCTTCTGTTGGTCCTAAATTGCCTGTTAGACAGGAAATGCTTAATAAATTATTAACTAACCCAGCTCTTGCTGAAGCAATACAAGAAGAAGCTAAAAGTAAACATATTGGGCTAGATAAAGCCAAGAAAAATGCTTTATCACTTCTAAATGAAATCGCGGCTAATTTTTCTTACCGCATGCTAAGAGTGACTGACTCTGTTCTTACTTGGGCATGGAATAGACTTTATCAAGGTTTAAAAGTAACGAATGCTGACCCAGTTCGAGAGCTTGCTGAAAATGGACACGAAATCGTTTACGCACCATGTCATCGAAGTCATATGGACTATTTGTTATTGTCTTATGTACTTTATCGGCAAGGATTAGTTCCACCACATATTGCAGCTGGTATCAATTTAAATTTCTGGCCAGCAGGCCCTATTTTTAGGCGCTTAGGGGCATTTTTTATCCGCCGTTCATTTAAAGGTAACAAACTCTATACCGCCGTATTTAGAGAGTATTTAGCAGAGTTATTTATCCGGGGTTATGCCGTCGAATATTTCATTGAAGGTGGGCGCTCACGCACAGGAAGACTACTCGACCCTAAAACCGGAATGTTGTTGATGACAATCCAAACTTTATTACGGGGTGATACACGCCCAATCACAATTGTCCCGCTCTATATTGGTTATGAACATGTTTTAGAAGTTGCCACTTATGCTAACGAGCTGCGTGGCGCTAAAAAAGAAAAAGAAAGCTTGTGGAGCACAATTAAAGCCTTCTTAAAATTAAAAAAACTAGGCTTTGGCTACGTTAACTTTGGGAGCCCAATACCTTTAAATCAATTTTTAAATCAGCATATACCTGAATGGCGAGATGCTATTGATCCTACAGGAACACCGCGCCCTAATTGGTTAACACCAACAACTAATTTGCTTGCGAAACAAATTATGGAGCACATCAATTCTTCGGCTGCGATTAATGCTATGAATTTATGTTGTTCAATATTATTAGCCGCTGATCAATGCACATTAACAAAAGTAAAATTATTAGAGCATTTAGATTATCTTTTAAAATTATTAAAAAACATTCCTTACTCTGATTTGATTACCATTCCCGATCAAACTGCCGAAGAGATGTTTGAACATGCCAAAGAAATGGGTAAATTTGTCATTACTACTGATGAAGTTGGTGAAATGGTGGGGTTAACGACCGAACAAGCAGTATTGATGACCTATTATCGCAATAATATTCAGCATTTACTGATTATACCGGCAATTGTGGCTAGAATTTTACTTAAACATAATCGCATTTCAATTGATGAAGTACTTATGCAGGTTAAATTGCTCTTCCCTTTAATAAAATCAGAGCTATTTTTATATCATAATGAAGATCAATTAACTGAATACGTTAATAAAATTATTGCAACTTATGCTGATTTGAATCTAATAAGTTATTCACCTGATAAATTAACATTGAACTACTTAAAAATGTCAGGATTACAGTTGTTAGCGTCATCATCAAGAGATACATTACAACGCTATGTCATTGCATTTTCATTGTTACAAAAAGATCCAACAATTAGTCGTGCAACCTTAGAAAAAGAAGGACGTTTAATTGCAGAACGGCTTTCAATATTACATGGTATAAATGCTCCTGAATTTTTTGATAAAGGTGTTTTTTCAACACTAGTTGCTTCGCTTCGGGAACAAGGTTATTTAGATGATAAAGGTGATGCAAATTTACCGAAAATCGAAACCATGAATAATATACTTAAACCATTAATTACTAACCGTGTAATGCAAACAATTGATGAAATCAATCCTTAAAAATTAAATTATCTTGGGCTTACTTGATTATTCTGGGTAAGCCGAATAAACTTCAATCATTAAATAAAGTATCTTTTTTTATGCTTTATCACTGTTTTCTAAATAATTTTATTCTTTATAATCTTCATTAACTAATTTAATAAATAGCACCATTGTTTTTTTGACATATGTCAAACTTTTGTGAAAGTATACCTTTATTTCCATTCAATTAAATATTATCATTACAATTAGTAAGGATGTTTATAACATCGAAAAAATTAGATAATAAAATGTAATGTCAGCTTTTTAAGGAGTTCATATGCTATTTAACCGTAGACAGTTCTTTAAGATCTGTGCTGGTGGCATGGCAGGAACAACTGTCGCTACTTTAGGATTAATGCCGAATGTAGCGCTTGCACAAACTCGCCAATATAAATTGTTAAAATCAAAAGAAACGCGAAATAATTGTACTTACTGTTCTGTTGGATGTGGAATGCTCCTTTATAGCCGAGGAGATGGCGCTAAGAATGCCGAATCGTCTATTTTTCATATCGAAGGCGATCCTGACCATCCTGTTAGTCGCGGTTCACTTTGTCCGAAAGGTGCTGGCGTACTCGACTATATTAAAAGCGAACAACGAGTTAAATACCCTGAGTATCGTGCGCCAGGTTCTGACAAATGGCAACGAATCAGCTGGGATGAAGCAATTGACCGCATAGCTCGCTTAATGAAAGCTGACCGTGATAAAAATTTTCAAGAAAAAAATGAACAAGGAACGACGGTTAACCGCTGGACAACTACTGGCTGGCTAGTGACTTCTGCTGCGAGTAATGAAACAGGTTGGTTAGCATTTAAAGTTGCCCGTTCTTTAGGAATGCTAAGCCTTGAAACTCAAGCTAGAGTTTGCCATGGGCCCTCAGTATCTAGTTTAGGTGCTACCTTTGGTCGAGGCGCCATGACCAATAACTGGAACGATATTAAAAATGCTAATGTGGTTATTGTTATGGGGGGTAACGCAGCTGAAGCCCATCCAGTTGGTTTTAAATGGGCAATTGAAGCCAAAATTACTAACGGTGCAGAACTCATAGCGATTGATCCACGCTTTCATCGAACCGCTTCGGTAGCTGATCATTATGTACCTATTCGTGCAGGTTCAGATATCGCTTTTCTACTTGGTATCATTAATTACCTTATCACTAATAACGAAGTCAACTTTGAATATCTTATAACACACTCTAATGCTAGCTTAATTGTGCGTGACGATTTCAACTTTGATAATAATAGTGGATTGTTCAGTGGTTACGATGCAGAAAATCGTCAATACGATCAAACCAGTTGGGCATATCAAAAAGATGAAAATGGTTTTGCATTAAGAGATAAAACATTAAGTCACCCTCGCTGTGTTTGGAATTTACTAAAACAACATGTTAGTCGCTATACGCCAGAAATTGTAAATAAAATAACGGGTAGTCCTGTAGATGGCTTTTTACATGTTTGTCGTTCACTCGCCAGTACTAAAACCAATGATCGTACGGCAACTTTCCTATATGCATTAGGTTGGACTCAACATACTTATGGTACACAAATCATCCGTACTGCAGCAATGATTCAACTGATTCTTGGTAATATTGGTGTCATGGGTGGTGGTATAAATGCTTTACGTGGTCACTCAAATATTCAAGGATTAACTGATGTAGGTTTACTGTCTAATCGGTTACCTGCTTATCTTGATCTACCAAAAGATTCTCAAACATCGCTTGAACAATACTTAGCAGAAAAAACACCAAAACCTCTTGGTCCAAATGAGGTTAATTTTTGGGGTAATTACCCTAAATTCTTTATTAGTTTTATGAAAGCAATGTATGGTGATAAGGCAACTGGGGATAATAATTGGGGATTTGATTGGTTACCAAAATGGGATAAAACCTATGATATTTTACGTTTTAGTAAAATGATGCGTGACGGACAAGCTAATGGTTTTATTTGCCAAGGGTTTAACCCACTGGCTGCCTTACCTGATAAAAATAGTATTCGTGAGGGATTATCCAAACTCAAATTCTTGGTAAATATCGATCCATTGCCAACTGAAACAGCCGAGTTTTGGAAAAATCATGGTGAATCAAATGATGTTGATCCAAGTAAAATACAAACAGAAGTCTTTAGACTTCCGGCCAACTGTTTTGCAGAGGAAAATGGGACAATTGTTAACTCATCACGTTTATTACAATGGCATTGGGCAGCTGCTAGACCACCTTATGAATCACTTTACGATCCAGAGATTATTGCGCGAATCTATTTAAGAATTAAAGAGCTTTATGAAGAAGAAGGCGGCGCTTATCACGAACCAATTAATAATTTAACTTGGGATTATCAAGATCCTGAAGGTCCGGCAGCCGAAGAGTTAGCAAAAGAGTGTAATGGTCGAGCATTGGCTGACATAACGGACACTAATGGCAACATCATCCTTAAAAAAGGCCAACTATTAAGTGGTTTTTCTCAATTAAAAGCCGACGGAACGACCTCATCTGGAATTTGGATATTTTGTGGTTCTTGGACTGAACAAGGTAACCAAATGGCTCGCCGAGATCCTAGTGATCCATCAGGTAAGGGTATTCATGCTGGCTGGGCTTGGGCTTGGCCGATGAATCGACGTGTACTCTATAATCGTGCTTCTACTGATGAAAATGGAAAACCATGGGATCCAAATCGGATGTTAATCAAATGGAACGGAACAAGTTGGGTCGGCAATGACGTACCAGATTTTACTGCCACATTATCACCAGATTCTGGAGCGGGAGCCTTTATCATGAACAATGATGGATTAGGTGGGCTGTTCTGTTTGAATCGTTTAGTTGATGGACCGTTTCCTGAACATTATGAACCATTTGAAACACCAATTTCAAATAACCCAATGCACCCTAAACAAGTAAATAGTCCAGTAGCTCGAGCATTTAAAGAAGATTTAGCTCGCTTAGGTAAAGCAGATGAATTTCCTTATGTTGGTACAACATACAGTATTACTGAGCACTTCCACTTTTGGACGCAACATGCAAGATTAGCTTCAATAACACAACCAGAACAATTTATTGAGCTCAGTGAAAATCTTGCGAATAAAAAAGGCATAAAATTGGGCGATACAGTGAAAGTAACTTCATATCGAGGTTATATCAAAGCCAAAGCAGTTGTGACAAAACGTTTACCTACTTTGACAGTTGATGGTAAAGAGATCGAAACTATAGGAATTCCAATTGTTTGGGGATTCACAGGTCAAACTAAAAAAGGCTTTTTGGTTAATGAATTAACACCGCATTTAGGTGATGCTAATTCACAAACCCCAGAATACAAGTCCTTCTTAGTCAACATCGAAAAAGTTACCACAGCGGCATAAGAAGGAGGATAGATTATGTCATTACAAACTCAAGATATTATTCGCCGCTCAGCAACTAATGCCCTAACACCTGCACCTAGGGCAAGAGATTATCAGCAGGAAGTAGCTAAATTAATTGACGTGACCACCTGTATCGGTTGTAAAGCTTGTCAGGTAGCTTGTAGCGAATGGAATGATCTGCGAGCAGAAGTAGGAAATACCGTCGGCGTTTATGATAATCCAGCTGACTTAGAACCAAAAGCATGGACCGTAATGCGTTATTCAGAAGTTGAAATCAATGGCAAATTCGAATGGCTTATACGTAAAGATGGTTGTATGCATTGTGCAGATCCTGGTTGCTTAAAAGCGTGCCCATCTGAAGGAGCAATCATTCAATATGCTAATGGGATTGTCGATTTCCAATCAGAACACTGTATTGGATGTGGTTATTGCGTCGCAGGATGTCCATTTAATATTCCACGTGTTAGCAAAGAAGATAACCACTCTTATAAATGCACATTATGTGTTGATCGAGTTGCTGTTGGTCAAGAACCTGCTTGCGTAAAAACCTGCCCTACTGGAGCAATCCATTTTGGCACCAAACAAGATATGATTCGCCATGCCGAACACCGAATTGTTGATTTAAAAAAACGTGGATTTGAAAACGCAGGACTCTACAATCCAGAAGGTGTCGGCGGTACTCATGTTATGTATGTACTACATCATGCTAATCAACCTGAACTTTACCATGGATTACCGAAAGATCCTCAAATTAGCGAAATCGTTAAATTCTGGAAAGGCGCATGGAAACCACTATCAGCTGCTGCTTTTGTTGCAACTTTTGGCGGATTACTCTTCCACTACATGGGGGTAGGTGCAGTTGAAGTCGATGACGAAGATATTGAACACGAAAAAGAAGCGGACAAACAAGCAAGAAAACGTTTAGGATTACCTATTTTAGGTCGAAAAAATAGTCCTAATTCAACACAATCGGAGGCTCGTCATGAATAAGAAAGGAATGATATTAAGAACACCACTTATTGTACGCTTCTGTCATTGGTGTATGGTCTGTTTGTTTATATTAACCGCGTTATCAGGTTTATCTTTATTTTTTCCATCAATCAAGTTATTTGGATTATTTCTTGGCACGCCACAATTGGTGAGAGCTTTACACCCTATAATTGGTTGTGTAGTATTCATTTTACTGATGTTCATGTTTATCAAATTAGCTCATCACAATATTCCAAATAAAAATGACCTTTTATGGATTAAAAACTTTAAAAACGTGATTATGGGAAAAGAAGAAGGTATCCCAATTGGTAAATATAATGTTGGCCAAAAGTTTTTATTCTGGTGCATTATGAGCTTAATCTTTGTGCTATTCGTTACGGGCTTGATAATGTGGCGCCGATATGTATCTGATTATTTTCCTATTCAAATAGTCCGAATCGCAATATTTTTCCACTCTTTTGCTGCTATTTGTCTTATTTTACTGGCTATTGGTCATGCTTATATGGCAATTTGGGTTAAAGGGTCTATAAAAGGAATGATAACTGGATATGTATCACGAGCGTGGGCATTTAAAAACCACTCCTCATGGTACGAAGATGAAATGAAAAAAATCTATCAGCAAGAACTTAAAGACAATCAAAAGAACGATGTTGAGCCATCATCTCAAACAGAACAAAAACCTGCTTTATAAGAATAATTAATCTCCGCTGATATTAATCAGCGGAATTCTTAGCCTATTAGATTAATGATGGAAAAAATAACAAAATTGGTAATCAAGAATGAGTATAAAAATCATCCCACGAGAGCAGCTTGAACAACAAAACACCGTAATTAGACAGATTCCCTTACTCTTTTATCCATCACCGAAAACACTTTATATTCATCGCGCTGAGCGCTTAAAAACGCTAGCACGAAACAATTCTTTAAGCGATTATTTAAATTTCTGCGCTAAGATTGTCGAGCAACAGGCTATTTTAATCAAAAAACCTATTGATATCTCTCCATCACTTAATAATGATTTACCACCATTAAGTTTGGAAAACTTACCATTAAATGATATTTGGCAAGATTATTTATTAACATTATTAAATTCATTTTCAAATACAACCTATCAAATTCAATCTGTTATTGAACAATTAAAACAAAACCATTCTAATCAACTTCAAGAGAAAGCACTCAACTTACTCAATGGTAAATTTAATTTGGTTGACGGTAATGAATCCATATTTATTTGGTCAGCTTTATCAGTCTATTATTGCCAACTAGCTAGTCAAATTAAAGGCAAAGCCGTCGCTGAAAATACCAATGAAAGCTGGCTATGCCCAGTGTGTAATAGTATGCCAGCTGCGAGTATTATTCAGCTTGGTGCAAATAATGGATTAAGATACCTTCATTGTAGCTTATGTGAAAGCGAATGGTATGTACCACGAGTGAAATGTACTTGTTGTGATAATATGCAAGATATTCAATACTTCTCTTTGGATAAAGAATTAGCTGCAATAAAAACCGAGTGCTGTGATGCTTGCCATAGCTATTTGAAAATCTTAGACCAAGATAAAGATCCTCATATCGAAATCATTGCTGATGATATTGCCTCATTAATATTGGATATCAAGACTGAAGAAGAAGGATTTGCAAAAAGTGGGTTAAATCCTTTTGTCTTTGCCCAATAAGAAATTACAAAAGTTAAAAATATTACTTAACATTTTGTAATATTAAGATTAGAATCATATCACTGTACTAGTTTACGAGTTCTTTATGATGAAACGCGCTATAATTTTAATATTGATGTTAGTAATTACGCCATTTTTCTGTTTGGCTAATGCGGTAAAAAATGTTGCGATAACAGCAATTGTTGAACACCCTTCATTAGACCAAATCCGTGATGGAGTAAAAGATGAGTTAACAGCAAATGGATTTAAGTTAAACGATAATTTAAATGTCCAATATCGAAGTGCCCAAGGTAGTAGTGCAACAGCCGCACAAATTGCCAGACAGTTCGTTGCAGCTAAACCAGACGTCATCGTTGCAATTGCAACACCAAGTGCTCAAGCAACAGTTGCCGCAACTAAACAAATACCCGTTGTTTTTGCAGGAATCACTGATCCAATTGCAGCAAAATTAATTAAAAATTGGAATCCCTCTCATAACAATGTCACTGGCGTTTCAGACTATCAAGAAATAGGCCCTCAAATTGAATTTATGAAAAAAGTTGTGCCTAATGTAAAATCTGTTGGTTATATTTATAGTCCTAGCGAAATTAATTCAACTGTAGTGTTAAAAAATCTACAAAATGAACTTAGCCAACAAAATATTTCATTGGTGGCGGTGCCTGCCCAACGTACGGCGGATATTTCAACAGCAGCCAATACATTAAAAGGAAAAGTTGATCTTATCTACACCACAACAGATAACAACGTTGTTTCAGCTTATGAATCATTAGTTAAATTTGCCAATGAAAATAAAATCCCACTGTTAGCATCGTTTCCTGATGCCATTGAGCGAGGAGCTGTTGCTGCTTATGGAATGAGCTATTACGATGTAGGTCGTCAATCAGGTAAGCTGGTGGTAAGAGTTTTAAATGGAGAAGATCCTGGCAATATTAAACCCGAAATCGGACAAACATTACGCCTTGTCGTCAATACTGATGCAGCCAAAAAACAAGGAATCTTTTTACCTCCTGACATTATCGAGTCTGCCTATAAAGTTATTGGTCAAAAATAAAATCATATATCTAAATAAAATCAATTCTTTGTCCACTTTAATGGGCAAAGAATGTTCAGAAACCCCGTTCCTCACCGCAAAATTTTTTAAAGTATTATTGATAAGTCTATTCTATTCATAATTCCTTGCAATAAGGTGTATTAAAATATTTACACATATACTTTTTATTAAATCTAGAAAATTATCTGTTTTTGCTTTATAGTAAACGTATAATTAGGTTGGTTGTAAAATAAATATTACAGGAGCACCACATGCGGAATTTAATCATCAAGCTTTTTATGTTACTTAGTTTGTCTGTAGTAACATTTTTTTCATTAGCAGATAATAAATCTGAGCAAAAATATGTCGCGATAACAGCAATTGTAGAACATCCTGCATTAGATAATGTTCGCAAAGGTGTTGAAGATGAATTAAAAGATAATGGCTATATTGTTGGTCAAAATTTAAAATTACAGTTTGCTAGTGCTCAAGGTAGTAGCGCTAATGCTGCCCAAATAGCAAAACAATTTGTTGCTAATAAGCCCAATGTTATCGTTGGTATTGCAACACCTAGCACCCAAGCTTTAGTGGCAACAACCAAAACGATTCCTATTGTATTCACTGCTGTCACTGATCCCGTTGCTGCTAAATTAACACCTAGTTGGGAAGCTTCTAAAACCAATGTAACTGGTGTATCAGATGCATTATCTTTAGAATCACAAATCGATATGATGTTAAAAATTAAACCTGATGCAAAAAATATTGGTTATGTTTATAGCCCAAGTGAAGTAAATTCCACAATTGTGCTTAAAGAATTACAAGTTGCACTTGGAAAACGCGGCATGAAAATTATTGCTGCACCAGCACAACGAACATCTGATATTTCAACCGCCGCAATAAGTTTAAAAGGAAAAGTTGATCTGATCTACACAACAACCGATAATAACGTCGTTTCAGCTTATGAAGCATTAGCAAAGGTTGCCAATGAAAACAAAATTCCTCTTCTTGCATCAGATCCTGATTCAGCTGAACGAGGTGCAATTGCTGCTTTGGGAATGAGTTATTATGACCTTGGTCGCCAAGCAGGTAAAATTGTTATTCGAATTCTTAATGGTGAAAAACCAGGTGATATTCCACCACAAGTTGGTAACATCACACAATTAACTATTAATAAAAAGGCTGCTGAACGCCAAGGTGTCACTCTATCTGAAGAGGTTTTAAAATCAGCAGCAAAAATTGTTGAAAAATAATTTATTAAACCGTTTTAATAACTAAACCGCCTACTTTGGCGGTTACTTTTTTTAGTGGATATTTTCATGTCATTTGAATTTTTATTAGGCTCAGTTGGAATAGGACTTATTTACGCATTAGTTAGCTTAGGCGTGTTTATATCGTTTCGACTACTTGACTTCCCCGATCTAACCGCTGATGCGAGTTTCCCACTTGGTGGGGCAGTATGTGGTTTGTGTATGTATGTCGGTATTGATCCATGGATTGCAACTTTTCTAGGTATGTTTGCAGGTTGTATTGCCGGTGCAATGACTGGACTGTTATATGTTAAACTTAACATATTACAATTACTATCAAGTATTATCGTGATGATAGGCCTTTATTCAATTAATCTAAGAATTTTAGGATTAGGACCTTATCTCATGGATGAAACACCAAGAATGGCTGGTTCGCCTAATCTATCTTTACTCGATGCAAAAACTATTTTCTCTCCATTTATTAATGAAGATTATAGTAATCAATATTTAGTGCAACCACTTATGGTTTTAGCTTTTGTTGTTGTATTTTGGTTGCTACTTAACCTATTTTTAAATACCCAAATCGGATTGGCTTTAAGAGCGACTGGTACTAACCAACGAATGGCTAAATCCCAAGGAATTCCAACAGGTGGTATCACTATTTTAGGTATGGCAATTTCAAACGGATTAATCGCACTTGGTGGTTCATTATTTGTTCAAACTCAAGGCGGTGCTGACATTACTATTGGGGTGGGGACTATTGTTATCGGCCTTGCATCAATCATTATAGGTGAAAGTATTTTCCCAACAAAACGCATTTGGGCGGTTATGATTGCTGTTATTTTCGGCGCTATCTTATACCGTTTATTTATTGCCTTTGCACTTAGCAATGAATTTTTACAAGAGATCGGTGTCGGTACAGAAGATTTAAATCTTATCACGGCAATATTGGTTGTTTTAGCTTTAGTCTTACCAAAACAACTGAAAAAATACTCAAAAAGAAGAGGGAAGTAAGCATGATCAATGTTGGGCAATTGCAATTGACGTTTAATCAAGGAACACCAATTGAAAATCATGTATTACGAGGTTTAAATCTCAATATCAGTGAAGGTGAGTTTGTTACTATAATCGGTAGTAATGGCGCAGGAAAGAGTTCTTTACTTAATGTGATTAGTGGTGATTTGATTGCTGATTCGGGACATGTGATTATTAATAATAAAGATTTGACTCGTTGGCCTGCTTGGAAAAGAGCCGGTATGGTTGCACGAGTATTCCAAGATCCTATGGTAGGGACATGTGAAAATCTTACTATTGAAGAAAACTTAGCGATTGCTTATAACCGAGGTAATAGTTTCACTTTACTACCAGCATTAAATCGCAAGCTGAGGGCCTTATTTAAAGAAAAACTAGCAACACTCAATTTAGGCCTTGAGAATCGCTTATCAGATATGATGGGATTATTATCAGGAGGACAAAGACAAGCAGTAAGTCTATTAATGTCGACATTACAACCATCTAAGATTTTATTACTTGATGAACACACTGCTGCACTTGATCCCAAAACAGCACAATTCGTTTTGGATCTCACTAATGAAATTGTTTTAAAAAATAAGTTAACCACAATGATGGTTACCCATTCAATGAAACAAGCTTTAGAATACGGCACTAGAACAGTCATGCTTCATCAAGGGCAAGTGGTGCTTGATGTTTCAGGGGAAAAGCGAGATAAATTAACCGTCAATGATTTATTAGAGATGTTCGAAAAAACTCGCGGTGAAAAAGTAACAGATGATGCCCTACTTTTAGGCTAATAATAAAAATTTAAAGCAATATTTATTTAATGAATATTGCTTTTTTCAATCTATTGTTCATTTATTCAATCTCCATTAACACAAAATCTAACAAGCTTTTATCCCTCACTATTAATGGTTATTGATTTTGTGAGTATTCTCAAAATTCATATTTTATCTACCAAATTAACTTTCGTTTCATTTAAACGTTATTCATCCAATCATGAAGTCATTAAACCCTTCAATTATTAATTTAATAATTTTGTTAATTTAGATGTATTTAGTATTTTAGAAAAGATTACCTTTTCCCCAAATTATCTTGTTACTAAAGATAATATGAAAGAAATTATGATGTTTTTAAGTTATAGGCAAGTAGCATTTAACGTATTAATCATTTAAAAGAAGTGCTTTGTTATATTCTTTTATTTTCTTTGATTATTAAGTTGCTTAAAATATTAGAGAGATATAGGAATTTATTTGCTCAATAGTATTAAAAATACTGATCCCTAAATGCAAAAAAGCCCAGCATTGCTGCTGGGCTTTCGCTCTAATTTAAAAGTCTGGCGGCACCCTACTCTCACATGGGTAATACCC
>NZ_JAFNNF010000007.1:0-99317 GCF_026536885.1 Gilliamella sp. B2889
TGTTGCCATATGAATAATTTGGCTTTAAATGATGATGTGTTTTAATTATTTTTATATCAGAAAAGTTGAGGAGCGGGGTTTTTGGCATTTAAAACCCCACCTACAAATCAATAAATGAACAAAATTTGAATAAAATTAAATTTTCACGTGATTAAAAACTATAATTCTAAAGATTTATAAAGTTAATATTTGCCAATTAAGACATAATCTAACTAGTAATTTTTTAGATCTTCTTATGCTCTTATTTACAAAAGTTAACGTTCTAAAGTGAAAAAATTATTGCGTCATATTCTTCCAATCTCTATACTTCTAGATCACTTTAGCTGAATAGCTAAAGTTTAATCAACAAACAAAAAATAGTAAATAAATCAAAAAATTACTTGACAGGATAGTCGAATATGGATTACAATTTTCAACAGGCAACAGGCAACAGGCAACTTGGTCAACCTCTAATTTAAATTCGCCAAATTTAAACTCTCAGCCTCTTTTTTTACACTCCAGTTTATTAATTGACAAAAATTTAAGATCACGCAGTCGATCGTCGTTCCGATCGTCATTTGGATCATTTTGTCGATCTAAATTATTTCGAGAGATCTTTTTACCGCTAGGCCTTTTACTCATACCTTTTTATTCCAGCCATGCATTAACTTCACAGACAACAAGAAATCATATTCAGGGTAGTGCGCCTTATTTAACTTATGACGGTGGACTTACACGTGCGGTTGATACTGATGGTCTGCTCAGTATTACTTTATCAAATGGTGTGCAATACACGCCTTCAACTAATACTTCATCTTCTTTAGCACCAATCGTCTTACCTGTTGCTGGTCAAAGTCTTGCTCGCGTTAACATGTTTGTTCCAGTTAATACAGATTCAGTCGCATTAAGTAGGCTTATTGATACTTATAAATATTGGGGGGATAATGATGGCGATACAGATGTTACAGCTACAGGTACTTTAAGTTTATCTGTCACCGATAAATACAGCCGAGCTGTACCACGTCATACAGTATTAGGGCATTGTGGTGCCCCTTATAGTCTTAAATTAACCAGTACGGATGGTACACTATTCACACGTTATGGGGTTCCTCGTAGTAGTACTTTCAATGCAAGTAGTGTGACTTATTATGTTACTCCTAACCCTAAGACTGAACCAGAGGTTTGTTTTGCCAAACCCGTTTTGATTGCAGATGAGCTAGATAAGCACCCTGGTCCATCTTCTATTTGGAACCATTATAAGGTTTTTTTCACCCAGGATACTAGGCCAAATTATTATGGTGAAAACTTTCCGACTACGGGTGCTAATAACATGTACTTTGATTTAGAAATTGCTGGTAATAGTCAGAAATTGGCTTGGTCTTCTGTCACTCAGGGAGGTATCACCGCTACTATGAGCAATCCCACACCGACAAGCGTACGGGTTACTTTAACCGGTCCAGTTGCGAAGGCATCCCAATGGAATTCTAACAATCCTGGTCTTATTGCTAAGCCTACTTTCCCTCAGACTTTTGAGTTAATTGGTCATTATGCCCATAATGGTGAGAGGGCTGTCAAGTATGGATTTCAGATAAAACAATGGTTTGTCAACCGAGGTCAAGGTTATTATACCTATTCTAATATGGAGTCTTGGTGTAATAAAATTGGTTACCGTATGCCTACGGTTAAAGATTTAACTAATGCAACACGTCATGAAGTGACTGGTGCTACACCTTCCTCACCTGATGATCATTATCAGCGTAGAATTGGTGCCAGCTTTATTGCAGAGTGGGGTAATCTAAACAAATATGAAAAAGCCGGCTTTGGTACTAACAGGTTCTGGACCAATGTTATAGCTCCTGGCAACGATAATCGGTTTGTTGTTTACCCTGCGGAGGGTAAGATACATTGGGCTTATACTGGCTATGAAAGCATTTCGGAAGGGCTTTGTACTTTACCTTAGCATCATTACTTGGGTGAAAAAATAATTATATTCACTAAAGAATCGAAAATTCAACGTAATCGAGCGATAACAAGCAATTTTATAGTGTCTAACTCTTAAACCATCCGCCCCAACTAGGGCGGATTTTTTTAGGCATAGGGATTCTTTTGCCTTGCTATATCGCAGCTTTAGAATTTCATACTGGCGCTAATGATAGCGTGGAATTTAGCTGCTGGTATTGATTCGTAAGCTGTGGTGTAGTTTCTGTTTAAGATATTGTTGAGGTCTAACCCAATATGGTACTGGCGATTAGCGCCAAATGAGGTTGTGGTTGATAAGTTTAATGTTGACCATCCGCTGTAGTGATAAACAGATGAATCACCGCGTTTTGTTGCGTTGGTGGCAAATCGCATAAATAGGTCTGAATCAATATCAAATTTATCAAAATAAGCTGTATGTTTTATCCCTGCACTCCCTGTAAAGCGTGGGTTGCCGGTGTCACGAGTGCTGTAGGTATCTGTCTCGATTTTACGGCTTAGGTAATTCCCTTTTAGATAAGGATTCACCGGAAGGTCTAGGTATTCAACACTTAATTCTAAGCCATGGGTTTTGGCTTTGTTGGCATTGATATAGTAAGCATTAGTACTTCCCAATGCGCCATTACATATCGACGAACCATTACAGTTCATTTGGGTGATGTAATCTTTAGCATCTGAGAAGTAGATAGCTCCATCAACTAGTAATTTGTTATTGTTATAGCGTAAACCAATTTCGTAGTTGTTGGATTTTTCAGCTTTTAGATTAGAGTTTCCATAACTAGTTTGTCCACCCGCTGAAGTAACCGCATAAAGATGAGAAAGGGTAGGGTAAACATATCCTTGAGCAAAAGAGGCTCTTAATTGAGTATTTTCAATTCCAGAGTAAGTTACTCCTGACGATACAACAAAATTGTTATCATGAGTTTTCTTTTTTCTATCGATACTGTGGCTAGATGTTGTTGGACCCCTAACTGGAATTATGTTAATGGTCGTATTACCTTTTTTTAGTTTTGATTCGACCCAATATTGGCGGGCACCAAGATTCCAAGAGATATCATCGGTTATTGCCCAATCATTTTGTCCAAATAGCGCAATACTAGATTGTTGCCATTTGTTAGTTGAGTCTTTGTGTTGTGTATTTCTTCTTACTCTTGATATCATGACATTGTGTGAATCTTGGTCTACATTGTCTTGTTGATACTGTATACCAGTAATCAGTTGCATATCTTTATGTGGCTGCATATCTGATTGGAATGTCATACCATAGGTTTTTTGTTCGTCATTGGTTGCAGTGTTGTTCGTTAATGGCACCATAACAATATGGTTTCTAAATTGACGATTTATTTTTTGGGAGTAAGCATCATAATGAAGTTTCTTTAAGAAATCGCCTTCAACATCATAATCATAGAAAAATCCAACTTTTTCTCGTTTCAGTTCCGGTATTTTTACCCAAAATTCTTTAAGTGCTGGTTGTTTTTTATTTTCGTCCGTATAGGTTTTGGTATTCAGTTTATAACGATCTAATGATACACCAAATTTGTGTTTATCAAGGTTGAGTCCAAACCATGAGCTTATGCTGTTATTATCAAAGTCGGTATCATGCAGTTTGCCTTGATACGCTTTGCGATCATTGTTTTCAGAGTAGGTTCCACTAATTCGGTAATCAAATATTTCATCAATCGTGCCGTTTACCGTGCCCATTTCGGTAAAGCCATTGGTTGATTGGTTATAGATTAATTTGGCATCTCCAGTTAGTGGTTTTCCATCTTTACTTCCTTTACGGGTTATAAAGTTAACCACGCCACCAATCGCTTGCGAGCCATATAATACTGAGTGAGGCCCTTTAATCACTTCGATGCGTTCAACTGATTCCATGTCGATTAATACACCAGCACTCGAACCGTGTCCGGAACGGTGATAAGTCACTTCTTGACCATCAATTAACATTAAAATCCGCGAAGGGGCTTCACCACGAATCATGATTTGTTTGCGTCCTGCAAGTGCGTTATCGGTAATTTCAACGCCTGGAATATCACGCAGTGCTTCAACCACAGAATCGCCATTGAGTTTTTCAATCTCGTCACGGTTGACTGCATTAACAGATACTGAGCTATCCCATACTGTTTTTTCATTCCGATCAGCGGTAACGATAATGGTATCTTGTGGATTGCCTTTTTTTTCTTCTGCATAAGTATCTGCGCAAAAACAGATAGTTAATATTGCTATATAAGGTAATTTTTGGGTCATAAAACTTCTCTTTTTGTATAACTTTGTATTGATAAAACGATGCAAATGATAATCATTATTATTATGGATGTAAATAATTAAATTAATTCGAATTGTATTAACTTTGATGATCAGTGTGGATTTTTTAACTTTGTCACATTTTTAACAACAAAATCACGCAAATTGCCGATTTTTTATTTGTGATTATCGATAACAAATTTTACAATAACCATTCAATATATAAGTTAGGTTATGCAAAATGTCTATTGCTGTTGTCGAAGTTAATCGTAAATCAATTTTACACAATGTTGAATTTTTTAAACAAAAATCTCCAAACTGTACTTTAATGGCAGTGGTTAAAGCGAATGCTTATGGCCATGGCATGGAAGGGGTTGCTCAGTTGTTGGATGGTAAAGTTGATTGTTTTGGTGTTGCACGAGTTTCAGAAGCAATAGCTTTGCGTCAAGTTGGTATTCGTGGTCCTATCGTGCTTTTGGAAGGTTTTTTTCCGCATGATGATATTAACGATTTGCTTGATTTTAATTTGCAACCAGTTATCCATTCAAGTTGGCAAATCGATGTTTTAAATACGATCCCTTTTGCAAATGAGATCACAGTTTGGTTTAAGATTGACACCGGTATGCACCGTTTAGGTTTTCATATTGATGAAGCAATAAACGAGTTTAATCGTTTAGCTAGCTGTAAAGCTGTTCGCCAGCCGATCAATATTATTAGCCATTTTAGTAGTGCAGATGAGTTAGGTTCTTCACAAACCAATACCCAAATAGCACGTTTTAATGAATTTGCTCGTTCGGTTAATGGCTGTCAACAATCGATTGCAGCATCAGGTGGTTTGCTTGCTTGGCCTGATTCTCATCTTAATATGATTCGAGTTGGTATTGCGTTATATGGGGTTTCGCCATTTTCTGATGCAGTCGCTGATTTACAACCCGCTATGACGCTCAAATCTGAATTAATCGCAGTACGTAAGCACGAAAAAGGACAATCAGTTGGTTATGGTCAAACTTGGACAAGTGAAAGTGACACTGTACTAGGGGTTGTGGCGATGGGATATGGTGATGGTTATCCGCGCGATATTCCAGAAAATACACCCGTGAGTATTAATGGTCGCTTGGTACCGATTGTTGGTCGTGTTTCTATGGATATGATTGTGGTCAATTTAGGACAACACTGCCAGGATAAACCCGGCGACGAAGTCATTTTTTGGGGCAAGGAGTTGCCGGTTGAACAAATCGCTAAGCACACGGGAATGAGTGCTTATGAGTTATTAACGCGCTTAACTTCACGCGCAAAAATTCGTTATAAAGACTAGGTTATGATTAAAAAATTTATTTTGTATACGTTACTGACGGTAATTTTACTCGTCGGTGGTTCATTAGCTATTGGTTATTATTATTTACAACAATTTTCTAAGCAACATATGAATGTCACGGCTGATAATCAGATGTTTGTGTTGAAAAAAGGCACCTCTTTGCATCAATTAGTTGAGCAAGTTAAGGCGAGTGATTTAATGCAACAAGCGTATTTGTTGCCTTATTTGTATAAACTCAATCCCTCTTTAAGTTCGATTAAAGCTGGAACTTATCAATTACATCCTCATATGACTGTCGATGAGTTTTTAAAGTTGTTGGTGTCGGGTAAAGAGAGCAGTTTTTTTGTGCAATTTGTTGAAGGTAAGCGTGCTAAGGATTGGTTAAGTGTGCTTAGTAATACGCCTTATATCAAGCAAACATTGACCGGTAAGTCACATGATGAGATTGCGAAAATATTGGGCATTGATGATGGAAAATTGGAAGGTTGGTTATCACCAGATACATATCAATATACCGCAGATAGTTTAGATATTAATATTCTTAAGCGCGCCCATTTGACTATGAAAAACAATCTACAAAAAGTGTGGGATAATCGCGATAAAGATCTGCCTTATAAAACACCTTATGAGTTGCTGATTATTGCCTCGATTATTGAGAAAGAAACAGGCATAAGCTCTGAACGTGCTAATGTTGCTTCGGTTTTTGTTAATCGTTTAAAAGCAAATATGAAGTTGCAAACCGATCCAACCATTATTTATGGGTTAGGGGATAATTATACGGGTACGATTAGGCGTGTTGATTTGACTGATACCAATAATCCTTATAATACTTATGTGATTGAGGGGCTACCACCAACACCAATTGCTATGCCAAGTTTAGCATCACTTGAAGCAGCCGCACATCCAGCTAAAACGAATTATCTATTCTTTGTTGCTAATGGTACTGGTGGCCATACATTTAGTAGCAATTATAGTAATCATCAACAAGCGGTTAATGAATACCGCAGAATGAACAATTAATTTTTCAATTTTACAGCCACGGTTGTGGCTGTCTCTCTTTTCGATTATTCGTCTGTTGACCGAGTGGTGGTTAATTCATCAAGTTGTTTAATTAGCGCTAATAAATCATCTACCTCTATTTCTTGCTGTTTGAATGCCTCTTCAAAATATGGGTGAAGAGCAAATTTAGGTATTTCGCTTTTAGCATCGATTAACGCCTGTATGCGCGGAATAAAGATCCACTGTAACCATTCATGCGGTTGCATGGTGTCGAGTGCAAATGGCTGCTCACTTAAAAAAGCTTCTGCCTCAGGGGGTGAGGGTTGCCATAAGTTAAGGTTTTGCAGTTCATCTTTAATTAGGTTCAGTTGTATTGAAATTGTTTTCATATTAATCAGTGTTTGATAATAATTCCAATCAAAATAAGGACCAGGATCGGTTTTGCGATCTGGGGCGATGTCACTATGTCCAGTTATATTTTCGATTGGGTAGGTTTGTTGTAATAGTATGGTAACGTAGGCAAGTTGCTGGTATTGTGCCTCGGTAAAGTTGTCGGTATCACATCCTTCCATTTCTATGCCAATTGAGAAGTCGTTGCAGTTTTCTTTACCTTCAAATACTGATTTACCTGCGTGCCAAGCACGTTTATTAAATGGCACAAATTGAATAATTTCGCCATCGCGTCTTATAAATAGGTGACTTGATACTTGTAATTTATAGATATCGGCAAAATAAGGGTGCTGATTTGGATCGAGCTTACCGGTAAAAAGTTGTTCAACATAAGGCCCGCCGTATTGGTTCGGTGGCAGGCTGATATTATGAATAACTAATAATGTGATGGGGTCAGTGCGATCATTATAATACGGCGATTTGACCTGTTTGATATTGCTTATCCAACCATCAACTATTTTTAACACTTTTAAGGTCATTATGGCTCCAATAGTGTGTATTGCGATCTTGTTCACAACTTCGATTAATACAATGTTGATTGTGGTAATCAATTTGTATTTTAACTTCCAAATCTTTTATCTGGTTATTATTTCATTTTTTCAGTTTGCTATAAAGTCACTCTATCTATCAATTGATTAATCTTTAGAGGAATTTATGTACAAGCAGTCTGGATTTACCTTATTTGAGTTAATGATCGCCATTGTGGTAGTCGCCATTTTAACAGCTATCGGTTTGCCAGCCTATCAAAGTTATGTCAAAAAGGCCGCTTTAACCGATATGCTTCAATCAATGACAGCCTATAAAACAGCGATTGAAATTTGTGCTATTGAGCAGGGCGCATTAAATAAATGTAATGCTGGAGCAAATGGTGTGCCCACGACAAGATCGACTAACTATGTTACTTCGATCAATGTTACTAATGGCGTGATTACTATTGTCGGTAAGAGCGCGTTATCTAACTTAACCACAACTTTAACACCTAAGTTGAACTCATCGTTAGGCAATTTAGATTGGTCACGTACCTGTGTCACCAATCCTGTTGATGATAGTTTAAAAGCTGCTTGTGAAGATATTTTTAAATTTTAATAAATTATGATGCAAGAAGATCAATTGGTTGAAAGTCTCGATAAGCTATTATTATCAGCACTGGATAAGCGAGCATCTGATATTCATTTCGAGCCTTATCAAAATTACTATCGAATACGCATGAGAATTGATGGCGTTTTGCAAAATAGGCTAATACCACCACTTAGCCTTGCTAAGCAGATCACCGCCCGATTAAAAATTATGGCTAATTTAAATATTGCTGAACACCGCTTACCGCAAGATGGTCAATTGGTAATTAATAACTATGCAATGCGAATTGCTACCTTGCCGGTGATCAATGGTGAAAAGATTGTATTGCGGGTTATGGATAATCATGAATCTGAGCTAACCATTAATGATTTAGGATTAACCGAACAAGATCTTCTCACACTTAAACAGATTTTAGATTATCCGCAAGGGTTGATTTTGGTTACTGGCCCAACCGGCAGTGGTAAAACTATGACTTTATATAGTGCGTTAAAGCATCTAAATAAAGCTGAATGTAATATTTGTTGTGTTGAAGATCCGATCGAAATACCTTTAGAAGGTATTAATCAAACTGCGATTAATCATAAAGCCGGTCTAACTTTTTCGGTGATATTACGCGCTTTATTGCGCCAAGATCCAGATGTGATGATGATTGGCGAAATTCGTGACCATGAAACTGCCGAAATTGCCATTCAAGCAGCTCAAACAGGCCATTTAGTATTATCCACTTTGCATACTAATTCGAGTGTTGAAGCAATAGTTCGGTTAAATCAAATGGGCATCAAAAATTATCTTTTATCGTCCAGTTTGAAATTGGTTATCGCTCAACGCTTGGTACGAAAGCTCTGCCAACATTGCAAAGTCGTTGCTAGTGAACTAACCCTAATTGATAATCAACCTTCACCACACTTTATCGCCATGGGGTGTGACAAGTGTGTAGGTGGTTATTTAGGACGAGTAGGTGTATATGAACTGTTAATGGTGACCCCAGAAGTGCAACAACAGATTATAACTAATCAACCAATCTCACCCCAAAATAGAGTCACATTACTACAAGCTGGCTTTAAGTTAGTACAACAAGGTATTACTACTTTGGCTGAATTGAATCGGGTTTTAGGTGAAGTAGTCCTTGGGTGATAGTGTATGAAGCGGATCTATTTTTGGTATGACATTAATTTTCATCAAAATAAGATTATTGCCACATCAAAGCAAGATGTGAAAAGACAGCTTTTATTGCAAGGTCAAATCGCGATTAAAATTCGTGCCGGAAATATTATTACTAAAAAAAGTTTTAATCCTAGCGATCTGCTAATTATCACAAAACAGTTAGCCACTATGTTAAAGGCTGGATTATCGATTGTTGATAGTTTGAGATTACTTCTTGATGATCAGCCTAAACCTCAATGGCAGTATTTGTTATCAGACATTAGTCAGCAAATCGCCAAAGGTGAATCACTGTCCTCTGTTTTAAAACAATATCATTCGGTATTTCCTGCGCTTTATTGTGAAATTATTGCTATTGGTGAATTAACCGGACAACTCGATCACAGTTTTGAACAACTAACCGCGCATCTTGAAAAATCATTGCAATTACAAAGACAGATTAGAAAGGCAATGCGTTATCCGCTTTTTTTATTGTCAGTGTCAGTAGTAGTTATTATCGTGATGATGTTTATTGTATTACCAAAATTCGCCGACATTTATCAAAGTTTTGATGCTCAATTACCTTATTTTACCCAACTAGTGATTGATATTGCGAATAAGGTTCAGCAAAATGGTATACTCATATTATTAGTGCCATCGCTGGGTTACTTTTTATTCCAGCGTTTTTTTAAAGTCCGCTATCAACTCACGATTGATCGGCAAAAATTAGCATTGCCGTTATTGGGGCAAGTGATTCAATCACAGTGCTTAATGCAGATTTTCCACACATTAGCAATCACTCAGCAAGCAGGTATTCCATTACTAACAGGACTTAGTGCTTCGGCAAATACTACAGGAAATAGTTACTATCGTGACATTATCAATAAAATAATTAACGGTATTGAACAAGGTAATGCCTTTAGTCAAATGCTATCGTCCTATTTTCCTAAACTTTGTGTACAGCTAGTTCATGCTGGCGAAGAGTCAGGATCATTAGATGTTATGCTTAATAACTTGTCCCTCTACTATCAACAACAAAATCAAACCTTAACCGATAATTTAGTCAAAGCATTTGAGCCGATTTTGATGTTATTTTTAGCATTGATAATTGGAGGATTAGTGATCTCGATGTACTTACCCGTATTTCAAATGGGAGATGTGATTCATTAATGGCTGTTTTGGTTTTTTGTGTTGGGCTTGCGGTCGGAAGTTTTTTGCAAGTTGCTTATTGGCGATATTCTCCTTCACAATCTTTGTTTGATTATTTAGTCGCTATCACTTTTCCTCGTTCTTCGTGCCCAAATTGTCAACACTCACTTTCTGCTTGGCAGTTAATTCCAGTGCTATCATGGTTAATATTAAAAAGGCGATGTTATTTTTGTCAGCAAAAGATCGCTTTTTGCTATCCAATTTTTGAGTTGGCTGTAGCGGGATTATTTTTACTAATATATTTGAACAAAGATCTCAATTTTCAAAGTATGTTATTAATGCTACTTGCGAGTTATTTTTTGCTTTTAGCACTGATTGATTTTCGCTATTTTTTACTGCCTGATTTTTTTACACAACCGTTGATGTGGGCTGGGTTGATGATGGCTTATTTTGATCTAAATTCGTTAACCATCAGTGACGCCTTAACGGGGGTTTTTTGTGGTTATTTAATGCTTAAATTACCTGCTGTCTGTTATTTTTGCCTAACAAAACGAGCCGGTTTAGGTGGTGGGGATATTAAGCTTGTCGCGGCTTTGGGTGCTTGGCTACCTTATCAATTAATTCCATTATTGTTAATTATGGCATCATTGTCAGGCATACTTTTTTTTATTTTGGCAAAATATAAGCAAACAATGCATGACATGATCGCCTTTGGTCCTTTTCTGTTGTTATCTGGTTATTTAATCATTTTCAGTTTGTGATCTTGATTGTTTTTTTAATTACATCTCTTTGGGTATTCACATAAATTCTTGCACTCCTTGGCTTATAACTAAAAAAGATAACGATAAAAGAATTAGTTATTTTTACTTTATTCAAATTAAGATTATAGTGCGATTAAAGTCTTTTCAGATTTATAGCTAAATTTAAGGAATAATCAATGACTAGTACTACCGCGAAAAGCATTGCTGCATTAAAAGATGAGATGATTGAATGGCGTCATCATATTCATTCTCACCCTGAAACTGCATTCGAAGAGAAGCAAACAACCCTGTTTATTATCGAAAAGCTAAAATCGTTTGGAATTACCGAACTGTATACCGATTTTGCGCCAACTGGTGTAGTAGGGGTTATTCATGGTAAGAATAAAGGTCGTACTATTGCTTTACGTGCAGATATTGATGCGTTGGATATCGTTGAAGAAAACAAAATTGGCTACTGTTCAAAAATCCCCGGTAAAATGCATGCTTGTGGGCATGATGGTCATACTGCAACATTGTTAGGCGCAGCAAAATATTTAAGTGCTAATCGTGATTTTTCTGGTACGGTGGTGGTGGTCTTCCAACCCGCTGAAGAAAACGAAGGTGGTGGTCGAGTGATGGTGGAAAATGGTCTATTTGAAAAATTTCCTATCGAAGCTGTTTATGGTATGCATAATCAACCTAATTTAGCGTTAAACCATTTTTTAATTAATCATGGTCCGGTGATGGCATCTTATGATGTTTTTGAAATTAAAATTACTGGTGTTGGTTCACATGCTGCTGCACCACATTTAGGTAGAGATACCATTTTAACCGCTACCAATATTGTCAATAGTTTGCAAACAATTGTCAGCCGTAATTTAAATCCAACTGATTCGTTGGTTATTAGTGTGACACAGATTCATAGTGGCGATACTTGGAATGTGCTTCCACAACATGCGGTGATTCGTGGAACAGTTAGGGCATTGAGTGCTGAAGATCAAGATTTGGCAGAAGAAAGAATCAAACATATTTCAACAGGAACCGCTTTAACGTTTTGTACTAAAGCCGAAGTTGATTATCAACGCCGTTACCCAGCAACTATCAATCATGCTAAACAAGCTGATATAGCAATTAAAGTTGCTCAAAAACTTGTGGGTAACGATAAGATTGTGATTGATTCACCACCAACAATGGGGTCAGAAGATTTTGCTTTTATGTTGCAGAAAGTGCCGGGCGTTTATATCAAAATTGGTGCGGGAGAGGGCGCGAATCTTCATAATCCGTCGTATAATTTTAATGATGAGATCTTAACAACTGGTGCACAATATTTTGTTGAAATTGTTCATCAAGAGTTAGGTAATTAATACATTAAAAAGCAGGAATAATTATAAAACTATTCCTGCTTGATCGATATTAAATTATAACTTTAATTCACTATCAGGTTGGCCTTTGACTCTGAATTTTGTTTCACTATCAAAACCATTTGCTAACACTATTTGAGCATAAACTTCATCATTTTGCCCAACTTTTAATGCCGCTAAGATCTGACCACCTTCACGCCAGTTTCCTTCAAGTTCATATTCAAGTTTATCACCGATTTCCGGTAATGCTTTACTATGACCTTTTAATAGATAAAGCCCGCGATTATTTGCACCGCGGAATTGCGCTCTAGCTACCATCTCTTGCCCACAATAACAACCTTTATCAAAGCTTATTGCTTTAAAATGTTGTAAATTACAAGCTTGAGGAAGCAGGCTTTCAATATTAGGTGCATCAATAATAGCGTGACCAGCTTCTAATTCAAGTTGTAACCAGTGATTAGATGGTTGTAAATTAGTAGGTAATGGTTCAGACGATACTTTTATCACCCGCAACTTAGGCGATGTGAGTTTAATATAAGTTACACCACCAATAGTAATACAATTGTGATCGCCCAATGCTGAAATCACAGAAGGATCTATTGCATCATCTTCCAATCCGACTAGATTTAAATCCAGAACGGGCTCTATAGTTACTTTAGAAAAAACTGCCGTTTTTTTCAATTCACTAATTTGTCTTTCGGCAACACTTTTACGTAAGATATAGAATATATCTTCACCTCGTTGGAATAATATAAAATTACTCCACATACGTCCTTTTGCATCACAATGTGCTGCAAATGATGCTGAGTTTTCGTTAATACGACTAAGGTCAGCTGTTACTTGTCCCTGTAAAAATGTACGGTTATCCATACCTGATACTTTGACTAATTGCCAATCAGATAGGGAGGTTTGTTTGTAATAAGAATTGGCCATTAAAAACACCTTTTAATTATAATGAGCCCTAATATACATATATAAAAGAGCGTAAACAAAAGCGAAAACGCCTTTAATAATTCAAAATTAATCAATTAGTCGATCGATTAATTTCTCACTATTATTGCATTAAAATAGATAAAATAAACTTTTACAAGTTATTTCTTTCAAAAATGAGTACTAGTACCCAAAATTGAGAATAAGTTAACTTATATTGTTGACTTTATTGATTTTCTGTATTAGTTCATGCAAAATGGGGAAAAAATGACAAATTAGTTATAAATGGAGGCAACAACCATGGCAAAACTGTCAGGCGCAGAAATGGTCATTCAATCCTTGATTGATCAGGGAGTTAAGCAAATTTTTGGTTACCCAGGAGGCAGTGTTCTAGATATTTATGATGCCATTCATACCCTAGGTGGAATTGAGCATATTTTAGTCCGTCATGAACAAGCTGCTGTCCATATGGCTGATGGTTATGCCAGATCAACTGGTGATGTCGGTGTCGTTTTGGTTACCTCTGGTCCTGGCGCAACGAATACTATTACCGGTATTGCTACTGCTTATATGGATTCTGTGCCTTTAGTTATCTTATCAGGTCAAGTCGCCAGTAATTTAATTGGTAATGATGCTTTCCAAGAGTGTGATATGGTTGGGATCTCTCGCCCGATTGTTAAACATAGCTTTTTAATAAAAGATAGCAAAGATATTCCAGAAACGATAAAAAAAGCATTTTATATTGCCTCAACAGGCCGACCAGGTCCAGTTGTGATTGATTTGCCAAAAGATATTGTTAATCCGGCAAATAAATATAACTATAGCTATCCACAATCAGTCTCAATGCGCTCTTACAATCCAACCATTCAAGGGCATAAAGGACAAATCAAAAAAGCATTAACTACATTATTATCAGCTAAAAAACCTGTTCTATATATTGGTGGCGGTGTAATTAGTGCCAATGCTAGCGACGCGGTTAAATCTTTAGCTGATAAATTAAATCTTCCTGTTGCCTCAACATTAATGGGAATTAGTGCTTTTCCAGGAACTGATAAAAAATATTTAGGTATGATTGGTATGCATGGTGTCTATGAAGCGAATATGGCAATGCATAACGCCGATGTGATTTTTGCTGTCGGTGCTCGCTTTGATGATAGAACGACTAATAATGTTGAAAAATATTGTCCTAAAGCAAAAATTATTCATATTGATATTGATCCAACGTCAATATCTAAAACAGTATCCGCTGCAATTCCGGTAGTTGGCGATGCTAAAAAAGTACTTGAAACAATGTTAACTCAACTCAATGAAATTAATGTTGATCGTGATTTAGATGCGCTAATCGATTGGTGGAAGCAAATTGACCATTGGCGTGCACGTAAATGTTTAGCATACAGCCACAAAGGTAAAAGCATTAAACCACAAGAAGCCATTGAAGTTTTATATAAATTAACCAAAGGTGACGCATATATTGCTACCGATGTAGGTCAACATCAAATGTTTACGGCGCTTTATTACCCATTTGACAAACCGCGTCACTTTATTACTTCTGGTGGACTGGGTACTATGGGATTTGGTTTGCCAGCGGCATTAGGTGTTAAACTTGCGTTTCCTAAAAAGCATGTAGTTTGTGTGACTGGTGATGGAAGTATTCAGATGAATATTCAAGAGCTTTCAACCGCATTGCAATATGGTTTGCCAGTGATTGTATTAAATCTTAACAATCGCTTTTTAGGGATGGTTAAACAGTGGCAAGATATGATTTATGCAGGTCGTCACTCTTCATCTTATATGGAGTCACTCCCCGATTTTGCAAAAATTGCCGAAGCTTATGGTCATGTAGGTATGAGGATTGATAAACGTGAAGATCTGGAACCGAAACTGAAAGAAGCGCTTTCGATAAAAAATCGTTTAGTCTTTATTGATGTCATGACGGATGCTACGGAACATGTTTATCCAATGCAAATTCGTGGTGGAGCAATGAATGAAATGTGGCTAAGTAAAACGGAGAGAACCTAATGCGTTATATACTATCAATTTTAACAGAAAACGAACCGGGTGCTTTGTCACGAATCATTGGTTTATTTTCACAACGTGGATTCAACATTGAATCGATTACTACTGCACAAACCGAAGATCCAACCATGAGTCGTATGACGATTCAAACAACGGGGGATGAGCATGTAATTGAGCAGATCCAAAAACAACTGCATAAGCTGGTCAATGTTTATCGGGTGAATGATTTAACCGAAGGTCCTCACGTTGAGCGTGAAATCATGCTGGTTAAAGTGGCGGCGAAAGGTTCTGATGCGCGTGATGAAGTAAAACGCTGTGCTGATATTTTTCGAGGCTCGATAGTCGATGTAACTGCTACTCATTATATTGTACAGTTATCAGGAACGAGCGAAAAGTTAGACTCGTTTTTAGCCTCAATTCGTGAAACGTGTAATATTGTTGAAATTGTGCGTTCTGGAATTATCGGTCTATCCCGGAGTGAAAAAACAGTCAATCATTAATTTTATAATTAAAAGTTAAATTTTTACTTTATTATAAAATAAGACTTATAAGGAATAAGTTTTAATGCCATTTATTGTTTTTTTGACGATAATTCAATTAATTATTTCATTTATTTATTCTATTATTTCTTATCCAATAAAAAAATTTAGAATAAATAAATATAAAAATAAGCTAATAGCCGGTAGTTTTACTGACCTCAAACCTTTTAGAATGTTAACTAAACAGGAAAGAGATGGTTTAGAAACCTATTTATCGATGAACCAATCTTCTGGGAAAAAAAAGTCATCATTAGTTTCTCGAGAAGTGATGTTAATATCCGGTAGTTGTGTCAAACAAACTAAATTTTCGCATACCGAAAACACTTGTTCCTATAAAATCCAAAATATTGATGTTGTATTTCCTTTCAATATGGATCGTTACCTTACTGATTATAACGAAGTTGAAATTGCGCTTACGCAAAATTTCGCTATTGCTGTTAAGGTCAATGATCACCAAATAGGTTCAGCATTATATGCGACCTATTTGGCGGATGAAAAAAATGATAAACAGAGTTCGGTATATTGGCAGAGCGGCGTTTCAAAATACTCCAAAGACGAAAACTTCGATGAAAATGCTATTCATACAGTAAGGCCAAACGTTAAACTCAGTAAAAAATTGGGTTACGAAATTTTATCAGTTCGAAAAGAAACATCTCAAGAATCAGCTTCCCGTAACAAATTAAATAAAGGAATACTCACGGTATTTTTTTGTTCTTTTGTCGTAAGCTATTTTAATCGTTTTTGGGACACAAAAGAATTAAACGATCTGTTTTGGTTTGCAGTGAATTTGCTGGTTGCTATTTACTTTTATTTTCGTAAACCAAAAAATAAAGCTAAAGTACGATTTATTAATCAAATAAAAGGAAAAATAGATAAAAAAATTGTTAAATCTAATGAGATTATAATTGGCCATGGTTTGAAATTAAAGTATCCCAAAAATTGGCAATCATTTATCCCTGAAAATAGCGCTTTTGATGTTGATTTAGATGTTGATGTTGAGAGTAAAAAAATTGTCCGTTATGGCTACGATATGTCGGTTAATAAAGAGGTTGAACAATTTGGGACACCAAAATTTTGGGGACGTAATCTATGGCTTTTTTTAGCTGGCATGTTCTACCTTTATGCTATCAATAATCAAGCAAAGGTGAGTGACAATTTCTTATTTGCTTATCATCAATACAATCACGATTCTAAAAGTTGGTTTTTTGATGATCCATCAAAATTAGTTACTAGCGACATCAAGTCGGGTGATGTAGTGAAATTAAATTTTTTAGATGTGTCATGTGAAGTACCTGTTAAAAATAAAGCCGATAGATGTATTGAAGCATTAATTCAAAGTGCCGATACCTCTTTTCATTTAGCCAGTTCCTCAAGCTATTTTCTTCTACATGGTTTAAAAGAAAATACAACTTCTCAATCAGGTGCGAGTGAAGATCCACAATCTATCGTTCATGCAGATCATGTCACGGTGTCGGGATTCGTTTCGAATGTTGATTATGACGCTAATCATACCATTTCAACATTAACCATAAATACGCAAGAGTTATACCAAAAAGATATAAGCGAAAATCTATTACCAATTTGTGTAAACTTGCTGTTATTTTTGCTTTTAGCATCAGCCACCGTTTTTAACGGTATCATGTTGTTATTGAAACCCATTGTGAATCGAATTCGTAACTTTAAAATTAAAAATATCTATACTTATCGTCTACTTTAAGTTGATTTTTACAATTATTGAGATTTTTTTTTTTTAAATTGGCAGATTAAAGACGAGAAAATTTAAATCTAACGGCGCATTAAGCGCTTTTTTTATCAATAGTCATTTATTTCCAAATTAATTTCTAAAAATGTGGCATAGAACATTGGCTTCGGACTTATGTCCTAGTTAACTGAAAAATTTCCTTATTATAATTAATTCAAATCACTAATTATTTAGGAAATATTATGACCGCACATATTAATGCTAATCCCAACGACTTTGCACAAACCGTTATCATGCCAGGTGATCCTTTACGGGCGAAATTTATTGCAGAAAATTACTTAACCGACGCCAAAGAGGTTTGTAATGTACGTAATATGCTTGGATATACTGGTTTATATCAAGGAAAAGCCGTGTCAGTAATGGGGCATGGAATGGGAATTCCATCAATAACCCTTTATGCACATGAACTAATTAATGACTTTAATGTTAAACGGATTATTCGAGTAGGTTCTTTAGGTGCCACACAGCAAAGCGTTAAAATGCGTGATGTTATTTTAGCTGTAGCAGCAGGAACCGATTCGATGACAAATCAAAAAAGAGCAAATGGTTATAACATTGCTACATCAGCGACATTTTCCTTATTACATCGAGCTTATGAAATGGCTAATAACATGAATTTACCGGTTAAAGTAGGGAATGTATTTAGCGGTGATCTTTATTATGATCCTGACGAAACATTAATAAGTACACTCGAAAAATCAGGGGTGTTAGGTATCGATATGGAAGTGGCTGGTCTATATGGAATTGCTCAACAATTCAATGTCGAATCGTTAGCGATTTTAACCGTTTCAGACCACTGCTTAACTGGTGAAGAAACAACTGCGGAAGAGAGGCAAATGACATTTAATAATATGATCAAACTTGCTTTAAACGTGGCTGTTAACTCTTAATTTATTGCGTTTCTCGGATGGAAATATGAAAAATAAATTATCGCTCACACTTATTAGTTTTTTAGCTAATTTTATTATGGCTGGCTTTGCCAGTCAGTTTGGTATGCTAATAGAACCCATAGCGCAGAGTTTTAATGCAGATGTAAACAGTGTCGCATTCATTTTTTCTTTATTAAATGGTGGGGCGTTAATAGGCACTATTTTGGCATTCTTTTTAATCGATATTATTGGGATTAAACGCATCACCTTGCTTAGTTATTCGATTATAATTGCCTGTTCGCTCATTTTATATATCACAAACTCGCTTTTGATACTTCAAGTTTGTATGACTTTGATTGGTTTGTGTGGTGGAATAGGGCTCTGCATTGCGGGGACGATTGTGGTATCAACTTGGCAAGATAAGATACAAAGTACAATGTTAGTTGTACAAGATGCGACATTTAACATTGCTGGTGTCATCTTCCCACTGATTACTACCTACGCTTTAACGCATGACTTATCTTGGGCAAGTAGCTATTTAATGGTTGGGTTGGTAACAGTCTTAATGTTATTCATCATTATATTGACTAATTTCGATTTAGTTAGTCATCCAACAGTCAGACAGTCTCAGCCATCAGAGTGGAATTTTGGGATATTATCTGCTGGTATTGGATTATTTTTGGCAATGTTAGCATTATATACCTTCTTAACGTGGGCCCCGTTATTTGTTAGCCAAAAATTTTCTATATCGTTTGAATTGGCTGGCAATATTATTACCCAATATTGGGCAGCAGCTTTAATTGGGGCATTAGTTTCAACGGTGATCGTGACGCGAGTTAAAATTGTACACTTTTTTATCTCAATTATTTTATTAGCTTTTATTATGACATTGATGATTGTCAACACCGAATACAGTGATAACGATAGCCTTGATCGCATTGGCTACTTAACTTATGGATATGGATTCGTCTGCTCTGCTTTATATAATGCCTTTGTCGCTTATGGTGTAACCTTTGTAAAAAATGCATCAAGCAAAAATGTTTCATTTATTTTAATCAGTGGCAGTGCAGGGGCGATGTTTAGCCCAGCTATTAGCTCAATACTGCATAACTATTTAGACATTCAAGTTATTATGAATACCATACCAATATATTATGCTGTTATTATCGTTATGTTGGCTATATCAATGTTCTTAAAGAAAAGAGCTCTAAAAAAGTAATCAATGAAATTAACTTAGGATATCGCTTTTATTACAATGGTTGACTATAATGATGCCTCTTCAGAATGAGATAACGCGATAGATAATTAACTATCAATATGTTATCGATTCTGATGGGGTATATATTTTGTGGTTAAAAACTTCGGTGATATGAAACTAAAATCTTTAAATAAAGGTCGATTTAGCCGTTATTGGCAGGAAAACAATAAATTACTCGAATCAATTATAGAACAATGCATTGTAGAAAAGAAAATTGTCGATGAAAAAACCACGCTTTTTCATCAAGGATGTAAAGTCGATAATTTAGTTGTTGTTTATAATGGTACGATTTCGATACGCTATCAGGCCAATAATGGTCGTCGATTCCATCTTGGTACAGTAGATTGTGATGAGCATATATTTGGTGAAATGGAGTTTTTTACCGACTATTTATGTCAATTTGATATCATTGCCGAAGAAGCCCTAACTGTCGCTATCGTGAGCATTGATAAATTATATCAATCATTACTCAAATATCCTAAATTAGCACTGTTTTTTGCTAGTGCTATTGCTTTTGATTATCAAGAAACATTAGATATCTTCTTAAAAAGAACCTTATATTCAATCTGTTATAACATTGCTTATGATATATATCAGCATCATCTAAATATTCATCCCGTTAATAATTTTCAAAAAAACTACTTAGAAGCAGAACGTTTTGGCACTACCGATCGTGTCTATCGTCGGGCCGTTAATGAATTAATTAATTTAGATATTATTCATAAAGTTGCTGGTAAATTGGAAATTAAGGATATTGATAATTTAAAAGATTTTATCGAATTCAGAGGAAAATTCGCTAAATAGAGTAGGAATAGATTAAAAATAAACTCGTTTTTTAAAAACGCAGTTTTTTAATAAAAGAATTATTGGATTAAGGAATGACTATGGATTGGTTTACGCTTGTAAAAATTGGCATTTTAATTTTTGGAATGGTTAGCTTTATTCTTTTTAAAGGCGAGCGCAGTATAAATAAGGATAATTTAGACGACCACTTAAGCCTACGTGAACCAATAAGAGATCTAACGGATGAAGAGCTAGACCTATTACAACCGTTTTTAACCAGTAAAATGGCGGTTTATCCCTATAAATTTCAATCCTCACTAGTTGATAACAAAGTATCACAACTTCAAGGGATTTGTTGTCGTCATAGTCTTAACAAAAATACTGATGAAATTGACTATTATTATGAAATAGACGATATAGAGCTGTTCTTTCCATATAATATGGATAAGCATATTGATCAATTTAATATCATAGAAGTTGTATTTACCAAACGGTATGGGATTGTCGTTAACATTAATAATCACGATATTAAGACAGCACAAGAAAACTATGATCCAAACGAGGAATATGAATTTAAAGATTTTGGGCATTTAAAAGAGCATGCTGACAAATTTTATGAAAAACGCAACGATAATATAGATGCTTTTGATATTGAGTCACTCACTATTTATGATGGTGAGCGCGATTACACGCAAATTGATCAAAAAAATGATTTGAAAAACCTCGATGAGGTAAATTCAGACGATTTAATTAATAAAAAACTCTACCAACGAGAATAAACACCATTGGAAGCCACAATTCGAAGCAAATTTAGAAATTATTTACCATTTGCTATTAGCAATGTTTTTATTGATATTGTCATGTCATTAACCACGATGATTAACGGTGTTAAAAGAGTTAATAAAAAAAGTTAATCAACGTCGAATTAAAGAAATTAAAAAATAATATGAAAATAGATTAGGTACTATCATTAATCTTGAAAAAACCGTTTTAATATAAAGTTTAAATAAAAAGATCTTAAAATTATGTTAACTATTTTAGCCACTTTAGCCACTATTTTTTTCGTATTCGTGATGGTTTGTTCAATCATCTTGATACGACAAGTAAAGAAAGATTTAAATAAAAAAAGGCCCACTAAAAAAGAAACCTTTATCCGTGAAAATGCAACTCGACAACTAACTGAAGAAGAAGCTACTTTTCTTCAGCCTTATCTTGATGATAAAGAAAAAATTACGCCGCCTTATCAATGGGAAAGCTCACTAATTAATTCTGATGTTACGACAATTAAAGGGTATATTGAAAAAGAATTTACTGATGCAATCAGTTATGAATATTATTACAAGATAGGCAATATTCAGTTATTTTTTCCTTATAATATGGATATCGGTATTATGGGCTTTGAAGCTCGATATCAAGGGGAATTTATCACCAAGACTAAAATTCTCAATACGGTTGAAATTGTCTTTACTAATAGTTATGCAATCGTTGTTAAAATAAACAGTTATGATTTATTGCAAGCTAGTTTAAAACTGCTATCTCGTAAACAGGAACAACTCAATGATTTTTGGCAGACGGGAAAAATTAAACCTATTCGTATGAATAGTATAGAAAGATCTAATGAGACCTTAACACAACTAGTAACAGAGACATCTGAAAAAAAACCGCCTTTTGAAATTCTTAGCAAACGAGAAAAAAATCAATTTGAAACCGCGCTTCAAGACCGAAGCAATTCTGGCAAATTAATGACAGTTTTTTTTGTTTTAGGCGTAATATTTTTATTAGCTTTAGAACATTTTCAGTCGATTGCCTTGGTTATTTTTTCAATCATCTGTTTTATTTTTTCCCTAATAGCATCGCGTATAAAACGAGAATTGCCGACCGAATATGTTAATCATATCAAAGCTGAAATAAGGCTTAACAAGCCTAGCTATTGCCGATTGTTTATCGATTCGAACATTGATGTTTACTATCCTGCATATTGGAAAATGTTTCTCCCAAATAACACCGATATACCGATTGATATGCAGGTCGAACTTAAAACTAAACAATTGCTTAGTTGCGGTGAATATTTATCGATTAGCGAAGAAGTAAAAAATTATGGTGCACCTAAACTTGTTCATCATAATATTATATTAGCCATTACGGGATTAATATTGGCTATCTTAATTTTCTTTTTTACTCATGCGGGTGAAAAATTTGATTTTAGGTATCAGCAATTAACCGCACCAGACACTACGTGGAATATTGATGATAAAGTAAATTTAAAGCAATCCACCATCCACTCTTTGGATCGAGTTAATTTGGATCTATCTCGTATTTTATGTGATATTCAAAATACGCAAGATATCAAATCTCAACACCTTCAATGTGATAAAATAAAGGGTATTTCATCAGGTAATAGTAGCAAAATTACGGATCAAGTTAGCCAAGAAAACTATCATAATGGAGAAATTTCGAAACTAACACTTTCAACTGATTATGGAAATGATATCGATAAAAATCAGTTATTTTTATCGCCAATTTTGATCAACAATTTTGTCTTTCTGTTTGTTATCTTCATCGCCTTAATTAATACTATTATTTATATATGGAAAAAAGCCGCCAACCAATTTAGGCTCGAAAAAATTATTAGTCATTATCAAGATAAAATTCTTGAATATAACGATTAACTGTTCTGGGTTAATAGCAGTAATTAAATAATAGACACCAAGTTAGTAAACAAACTAAGTAATTAAACTCAATTATTCAATTGTGAGAGAAACCATATTCTGTTATACTAATTTCCCGTCTGATTCATCATATATTGCATGGGTTTTATCATTTAAACTAATGTGATATTGTTCAATTAAATTAATAATGGTCTGGTATTAATGGTCACGAATTATATTTTTGTTACAGGCGGTGTCGTTTCTTCTTTAGGTAAAGGCATTGCCGCAGCCTCATTAGCTGCAATTTTAGAAGCCCGCAATTTAAAAGTCACCATGCTAAAACTCGATCCCTACATCAACGTCGATCCGGGAACAATGAGCCCAATTCAACATGGTGAAGTTTTTGTGACTGAAGACGGTGCCGAAACCGATCTCGATTTGGGTCATTATGAGCGTTTTATTCGCACCAAAATGAGCCGAAAAAACAATTTTACAACTGGACGTATTTATTCTGACGTTTTACGAAAAGAGCGTCGTGGAGACTATTTAGGCGCGACAGTCCAAGTTATCCCTCATATTACCAATGCGATTAAAGATCGTGTTATTGATGGTGCCAAAGGTTACGATGTCGCTATCGTTGAAGTGGGTGGCACAGTGGGTGATATCGAATCACTACCATTCTTAGAAGCAATTCGCCAATTAGCGGTTGATGTTGGTCGTGAACATACCTTATTTATGCACTTAACATTAGTGCCTTATCTTGCATCATCAGGTGAAGTTAAAACCAAACCGACCCAACACTCAGTTAAAGAGTTATTATCAATTGGTATTCAACCTGACATACTAATTTGCCGTTCAGATCGCGCAATTCCGGCTAACGAAAGAGCTAAAATTGCACTATTTTGTAATGTGCCTGAACGAGCGGTGATTTCACTTAAAGATGTTGATTCGATTTATAAAATTCCAGCATTATTGAAATCACAAAATTTAGATACCTACGTGTGCAATCGTTTCCATCTCGAATGTAAGGAAGCCGATCTTTCTGAATGGGAACAAGTCATCTATGAAGAAGCTAATCCAGTAGGTGAAGTCACAATTGGCATGGTAGGTAAATACATCGAATTACCTGATGCATATAAATCAGTAAATGAAGCGTTAAAACACGGTGGATTAAAAAACCGTTTAACTGTTCATATTCGTTATATTGATTCAGAAGACCTCGAATCACGCGGTACCGATTTACTTGCAGGCTTAGATGCGATTTTAATACCGGGTGGATTTGGTTATCGTGGCGTTGAAGGTAAAATTATTGCTGCGCGCTATGCACGTGAAAACAAAATACCTTATTTAGGAATTTGCCTCGGAATGCAAGTTGCTATGATAGAGTATGCACGTAATGTAGCGGGTATTAAAGATGCCAACTCTACAGAGTTTGTAAAAGATTGTGCAAGCCCTGTTATTGGATTAATCACTGAATGGAGTGATGAGTCTGGTAATGTGGTTCAACGTAATGAAAATAGCGACTTAGGTGGCACCATGCGTTTAGGTTCGCAAATCTGTCATTTAGAGCCAAATTCATTAGTCGCTCAAATGTATAAAAAAGAGTCGATAACCGAACGTCACCGTCACCGTTACGAAGTCAATAACAACTTATTACCAGAAGTTGTCAAGGCTGGCTTAAAAGTGACAGGGTTATCAACTGATAAAAAATTAGTGGAAATTATTGAAATTCCAGACCATCCTTGGTTTGTTGCATGTCAGTTCCATCCAGAATTTACATCAACTCCACGTGATGGACATCCATTATTTAGTAGTTTTGTTAAAGCTGCCAAAGATTATCAAGATCAGCAGCAAAAATAATTTATGTTTACATTAGGTATATATCTGTCATATAGAGGAAAATAACATGGCAAAAATCGTTAAAGTACATGGTCGTGAAGTCATCGACTCTCGTGGTAACCCAACTGTTGAAGCTGAAGTTCATTTAGAAGGTGGTTTCGTTGGTCTTGCAATCGTTCCATCTGGTGCATCAACAGGTTCACGTGAAGCGTTAGAACTTCGCGATGGTGACAAATCTCGCTTTTTAGGTAAAGGCGTACTTAAAGCTGTTGAAAACGTAAATGGACCAATCGCTAAAGCAGTTATTGGTAAAGATGCGTTAGATCAAGCTGCAATCGACCAAATCATGCTTGATTTAGACGGTACTGATTTCAAATCTAACTTAGGTGCTAACTCAATCCTAGCAGTATCTTTAGCAACAGCTAAAGCAGCAGCTGCAGCGAAAGGTGTACCACTTTATCAACACATCGCTGACCTAAATGGTACTCCAGGTCAATACTCTATGCCATTACCAATGATGAACATCATCAACGGTGGTGAACACGCTGATAACAACATCGACCTTCAAGAATTCATGATTCAACCAGTTGGTGCTAAAACAGTTCGTGAAGCAATCCGTATGGGTTCTGAAGTATTCCACAACTTAGCAAAAGTACTTCACGCTAAAGGCATGAATACTGCTGTTGGTGACGAAGGTGGTTTTGCACCTAACTTAGGTTCAAACGCTGAAGCATTAGCATGTATCAAAGAAGCTGTAGAAAAAGCAGGTTATGTACTAGGTAAAGACATTACTTTAGCGATGGACTGTGCTGCATCTGAATTCTACAACAAAGAAACTGGTAAATACGTATTAAAAGGTGAAGGAAACAAAGAATTCACTGCTGAAGAATTTACTCACTATTTAGAAGGTTTAACTAATGAGTATCCAATCGTATCAATCGAAGATGGTTTAGATGAAAGCGATTGGGAAGGTTGGGCATACCAAACTAAAGCATTAGGTCACAAAATCCAATTAGTTGGTGACGATCTATTTGTAACTAACACCAAAATCTTCAAACAAGGTATTGAAAAAGGTATCGCTAACTCAATCCTAGTTAAAGTTAACCAAATCGGTACATTAACTGAATCTATCGCAGCAGTTAAAATGGCGAAAGATGCTGGTTATACAGCAGTAATTTCACACCGTAGTGGTGAAACTGAAGATTCAACAATTGCTGATTTAGCTGTTGGTTTAGCTGCTGGTCAAATCAAAACTGGTTCTATGAGCCGTTCTGACCGTGTTGCTAAATACAACCAATTAATCCGTATTGAAGAAGCGCTTGGTTCAAAAGCACCATTCAACGGTTTAAAAGAAGTTAAAGGTCAATAATTCGTTTTTTTAAACGATCTTAAAAACGGTGACACAGTTCACCGTTTTTTTATTCATCACACCGCTAGGGTTGCGTTGACTAAGGTTGTGTTGTACTCTTATCAGCTTACTTAAAACATTTAAATTTACGTTAATATTAAATTGATATTTAATAATTTAGCCACATATAATTTTCTTACAAACTTACGAACACATTTTTCTGCTTATGAATAATATTACGAATATGTCCCAGCCTAAAAGTAAATGGCAACTTTTTAACTGGCTTTGTACAGGTAAACTACCGCTTAATGAACTATGGCTTAAACCGACTTATCGTTATAAATTTTTTTTCAGGACCCTATTTTTAAGCCCAATAACGCTTAAATTATTAGATAAATTAAGACAATACCCATTACTTGGATACTATCTATCATGCCAAACCAATTTACCCTGTAAATTACAACGACCTTATTTAGCATCTTGCTTAAGTCAACAAGAGCGCTATGAAGCCTTAGCCTATCATTATGACTTTTTAGCAAATCATCCTGATAGCATGACTAAAGCTTTTTACAATCCAAATTCATCATTTGAACTAGCAAGTGTTATGGCTAAGAACGAAGCTAACATAAAAATCGCCATCCAAGCACGTAACAAGTTTGCTCGTGAAGGTGAGCTAAGCTTATATTTTTATGACAATGATGGCATTGATTTAGCCACGTTAACCTTCACCATTAACCAATACCAACAAAAACCAACACTGTTTATAGCAGGATTACAAGGAACAGGGCATCAAGACGCTCGCACCAGAGTTCAGCAAGCAACAAAACAGTGTTATGGATTATTTCCTAAACGTGTGGTGGTGGAAGCCGCATTAATTATTGCTCGTTATTTCCAGCTTGAACAAATTATTGCTGTGGGTAATAAAACCCATGTTTACAACAACTGGCGCTACAACAGCCGACAAGAAAGAATCTTATCTGATTATGATGATTTTTGGTTAACTATTGACGGTAAACAAGACGAAAGATCGTTATTTATTTTACCCACCCAAATCAACCGAAAAGCCATTGAAGATATTGCCAGTAAAAAACGTTCTGAGTATCGCAATCGTTATGCATTATTAGATGAACTGCAAAATAAAATTGAAACTCAATTAGCAGCATTAAAATAATGGTATAGATTAACCAACTCATCAAAAAAAATCGCTTGTTCAAATAAGCAAGCGATATAAAAAAATTTTACTTTTAAAAATGAAAATAAAGGAATAAAACATGTATTTTGGTATTCTTATTGCTTTAGTGCCGTTATGTCTAGGTTATTTGATTAAATTCAAAGAGCAAAAATGGATCACCAAAATAAACCTAATCTTAAGTTGGATGGTCTATTTTATTTTATTTATCATGGGAACCGAGTTGGCTCATTTAGATAATCTAGCTTCTAACATAAAAGTTATCCTATTTTACACCGCGATCATTTTTGTTTGTACCTTTGGTGGCAATTTCATCTTTTTAGCGCTAATTGACCTATTTTTACCGTGGCGCACCACCCATAGTAAACAAAATTATGAATCACGATTCAAAATGATCTTAGAATCACTGCGAGTGTGCATTGCGCTAATCGCCGGCTTTATTGCCGGACTCTTTCCACTCTTTATTTGGCAATATAGTGAAGACATCACCAAAGTGGTACTCGTCTTTTTACTGCTACTTATTGGTATACAATTACGAAGTAACAACATCTCACTAAAACAGATCCTACTCAACAAAGTCGGTATAGTTACCACTATTATTGTGGTACTAAGTACCTTCTTAGGCGGGATTATTGCAGCACTCATATTGTCACAACCTGTACGAGTAGGGCTGGCAATGTCATCAGGCTTTGGCTGGTATTCACTATCAGGAATACTCATGACCGAAGCTCATGGCCCAATTATAGGCAGTGCCGCTTTCCTAAATGACATCCTACGCGAATTATGCGCCATTATCCTAATCCCAACCCTAATCAAACGATACAAATTCACAGCGTTAGGTTTATGTGGTGCTACATCGATGGACTTTACGCTACCTATGCTACAAAAAGGCGCGGGAATCAGCATCGTACCACCCGCAATCGTCCAAGGCTTTCTATTAACCTTAATCATGCCGATTTTTATGACCTTGTTTAATTATGGTTAAGAGTTGATATTAGAGTAAAAAAGTTGAGGAGCGGGGTTTTCTAAGCCCTAAAAAATAGTATTTTTATAACCCTTTTTTTAATCAAAAAATAAAATAATTAAAAATCATAACGTTAAAAAGATATTAAAAAAGGTTTTTTAAAACTCCAAATGCCCTTTGCCTTTTTGCAAACAACGATTATAGTATGTCTTGTTCTAGGTTTATGCCGTGTAGGCAGTTTAGAAAATATAATTTTCGAATCAATCAACACAAGTCAGTTTATTCAATGCAGATAATATCCTGTTTCTTAAAAAGTTGAGGAGTGAGGTTTTTGAGGTTTTTAAATTTCACTTAAAAACTTTTAAATGATCAAAATTACGATTTTAAATATTAAAATAAAATTTTTGAGGATCAACCGCCTTAATTTTAAAGATTTGTAATTGCAATATATTTAATTAAAACATCAGGTAACCAATTATAATTTAGATCCTTTTTAGATCCTATTTACAAAAACTAACGTAATTGAGCGAAAAAAAGTGTTGCATCGTGTTTTTCCAATCACTATACTTTTTACACGGTTTTAGCTAATAGGCTAAAATTTGACAGAAAACTATAAAATTGTAAATAAATCAAAAAATTACTTGACAGGACAGTCTAAAATGCATTATAATTTTCAACAGCCAACAGCCAACAGCCAACCTGCCAAACCTATCTTTTAAATTCGTTTAAGTCCAAATTCCATCTTAAATTTTTCGCTAACGCTTATTTTTCCACTCAATCAACAGAAATTCTGCGAATTTTCGCGCGATCGCTTCCGCGATCCTCTTTCAGATCCTGTTTTCGATCCTTCGGCTTTTCCAAATTATCCCGGCAGATTGTTTTTTTCGTGGTTCTTTTTCTTCCTTTTTCGGGTCACGCATTGACATCACAGACAACTAGGAATGCGATACAGGGTAGTGCACCGTATTTGACTTTCGACGGTGGTCGTACTCGTGCAGTTGATACTAACGGTCTGCTTGGGATTACTCTATCTGACGGAACTAGGTACACGCCTTCTACCAATTCATCATCTACAACCCCAATCGTCTTGCCGGTTGCGGGTCAGAGTTTTGCTGATATAGGTATGTTCGTTCCTACTAATACTAATTCAGTCGATTTAAGTACTCTTATCGGTCCTCCTAATAATTATTGGGGGGATGATGATGGTGATTCTGGCGCTAGTGCTACAGGTTCTTTAAGTTTATCTATCGTTGATAAAAACAATCAACCAGTGTCACGTGATACAGTGTTAACGACATGCACTGATTCTGCACCTTATAAGGTCACGTTATCCAGTACTGACGGTACATTATCTACTCGTTATTATGGTTTTCCTAATCGTAGTACTTTCAGTGCTCGTAGTGAGACTTATTACGTCAATCCTAAGGCTTCGCCGGTGGTTTGTTTTGCCAGACCTAATTTGATTGATGGTATAGGTGATTTTGCTGGCCCAGCTTCGATGTGGGACCCTGCTAAGGGTTTTATCCCTCAGTCAACCGGTCCATCATCTTACGGTCAAAACTTTCCTACAACTGGTGCTAACAAACTGTACTTTGATTTACTCATTAGTGGTGTTAGTCGGGCATTGTCTTGGTCTCCTGTCTCTCATGGAGGTATCACTGCTACTATGTCTAATTCTACTGCTATAAGCGTACGCGTTACTTTAACTGGTCCTTACGCTACCGAATACCAGATTAATTCATCCAGTCCTAGTCCTATTTCTAAACCTACTTTACCTCAGACCTTTGAGTTGGTCGGTCGTGATACTAATGGTACTCCTGTTGTCAAATATGGTTTTATTTTAAAGCAGTGGTTCGTCAACCGTGGTATTTATAGTACTGGGAATTATTCTAATGTTTTATCTTGGTGTAATAGTATTGGTTATCGTCTACCTAGCGTAAGGGATTTAACCAACGCAGTTCGTACAAACTCTCCTGCTATCTCTGGAGCCACCCCTTCCTCACGGGATAATCATTATATGCGTCATATAGGTTCAGGCTTTTTCACTGAGTGGGGTCGTATGGACCGTTACTATGGCGTTGGCTTCAGCACCTATTGGTACTGGACTAGCGATCCGTATGGTAGTGACCATTTTGTCGTGGGCATACACGGTACTGTGCCTTGGAACCCCAACAACGACTCCCTCCCTGGGCTTTGTGCCTATCCTTAGTTCTTATTTCTTCGTCCTTAATCCTTAGGTCGGGAGTGGGGGTGATAAAAAATAGTATTAGGTGATTAAAAGTAAGCTAAGAGTCAACGTCGTTTAGCCATAAAAAAAGCGATTTTGTGGCTTAGCGATGTTTGAGTTACCCGCCTTGGCGGGTTTATTTTTGATGTGTTTTATCTTAGAAAAAAAGTTGAGGAGCGGTTTTTTTTGATTTTTTTGGCTAAAAAATATTTATCTTTAAATAGCGGTTCCTTTTTTGGGGACAAAAAAATCTTTTATATCGACTTGTTCATGTTCTAGCAACCACACCTTTTTATCAATTCCGCCTGCATAACCTGTTAAGTTGCCATTTGTGCCTACTACGCGGTGACAAGGAATAATGATGGAAAGGGGGTTGTGGCCAACGGCACCGCCGACTGCTTGGCTGGACATGTTGGCGCTGATTTGTTTAGCAATATCACCATAGGTAATCACTTTACCATAAGGGATTTGTACCAATATATCCCACACTTTATGTCTAAATTCGCTACCTTGTGGTGCTAGAGCCAATTTTGTGATAGTCGGTTTTTTGCCGGCAAAGTAGTCATCCAACCATTTTTTTGTTTGATTAAATATGGCTAAATTTGGCGCCTCTTCTTTTTGGGCGCTTAGCATTTGGCCAAAATATTTTTGTCCTTCAATCCAAACACCCACTAATTCATTGTGCTGACTTGCTAGGGTGATTTGCCCCAGTGGTGATGAATAATGACTGATGTAATACATATAAAATCCTTTTTAGTCGGTTATATTATTATAGCGAGTTCTTATATTGAGAATAGGGATATTACTTTTTTTATTTATGATGGTAAATGGATTGTTAACAACTATAATATTTGCACTTATTTAAAAATAAAATAATTTTGGAATGAATGATGAATACTAAACCAGCCAATTCAATGTCGAACGTAGCGTTAGCTAGTTTTATCGGCACTGCAATTGAATTTTATGATTTTTATATTTACGCCACCGCTGCTGCGCTAGTGATTGGGCCGGTATTTTTTCCTGATAGTTCGCCATCGGCTCAAGCGCTGCAATCATTTGCAACGTTCGGTATAGCTTTTGTTGCAAGGCCTATTGGGGCGATTTTGTTTGGTCATTTTGGTGATCGCATTGGTCGAAAGTCCACCCTAGTTGTATCGCTTATTTTGATGGGCGTTGCAACGGCGTTAATTGGTTTGTTACCTGGGTATAGTGTGATTGGCTTTTGGGCGCCATTTTTGTTGTGTATTTTACGATTAGCACAAGGCTTAGGTCTTGGTGGTGAGTGGGGTGGAGCAGCATTATTGGCAACGGAAAACGCGCCAAAAAATAAACGCGCTCTGTTTGGGATGTTTCCTCAGTTAGGCCCTTCGATTGGGTTTTTATTATCTAATGGGGTATTTTTATGTGTTACGCTTTCGCTGAGTAACGAGCAGTTTTTAGATTGGGGTTGGCGTATTCCTTTTGTTCTTAGTGCGGTTCTTGTGGTTATTGGTTTGTATGTCCGGTTAAAATTAGTTGAAAGCCCCATTTTCACTCAAGCTTTAGCCAATAAAAAACAAGTTAAAATGCCAGTAATGAATATGTTTGTTCACCATTGGAAAGCGTTGACGTTAGGCTCCTTTTCGATGGTAGGTTGTTATACGCTTTTTTATATAACCACAGCCTTTTTATTGCAATATGGCACTAAATACTTGGGCATCGAAAAAGGTCATTTTTTAGGATTTTTGTGTGTAGCGATTGTATTTATGGCGATCGCTACCCCGATTTCTGCTCGACTTAGCGATAAATACGGGCGTAAGCCGGTGTTAATTGTTGGCTTAATGCTTGTTGCGCTATCAGGACTGTTGATGACTCAATTTATGGCTAGTGGTAGTGAATTATTGGTGATGACCTATTTATGCTTATCACTATTTTTGATGGGGATTATTTTTGCGCCTATGGGGGCATTTTTACCCGAGATTTTTCCAACCAATATTCGTTATACCGGGTCGTCAGCAGCGTATAGTATTGGTGGGATTTTAGGGGCATCAATTGCGCCAATTATTGCTAATTATTTAGTGGCACATGGTAGTTTGACGTGGGTAGGCTATTATGTGGCGGTGGCGTCAATCATTAGTATCATCGCAACATGGTTGATTAAAGAGACATTAAATAGTGATTTTTCTGAGTAAAAAGTTAAAAGGCTCACTTCGGTGAGCCTTTTTTATCGGTTATTTTACTGCTTTGCCTTTTTCGACATAGCTCATGTCACCTAATGATTCAACAATGAATTTGCCATCATCAGTGTAACGAATTTTAGTGACGCTCGCGTTACCTAGTCCACTTGTGATTGGTTTATCTAACATTTCTTCAACCATAGCCATAATTGCCATGCCGTGAGAAACAACAAGAACATTACCGCCACCTTGTTCTTGGGCTGATTTTGCAATTGCTCTTAATGATGCTTGCATACGTGTTTTAACGGCATTGTAGTCTTCTGCTTCGCCTGATTTTTCAACGGCTTTAATCGCATCCATCATTTTTTTAAGGGTGACTTTACCTTTAGCTAAATCAGCCATTAATGCTTTGTCAGACTCATAACCTAGGTGCTGTGCTGCGGGATTCCACATGTTGGGATCAAGATCACCTTCAAAATCACCAAAACACGTTTCTCGTAATCCTTCCATTTCGTTAATGCTTAATTTTGTATCACCTTTAGATTCAAGAACAATGCGCGCAGTTTGTCTTGCTCGGCCTGAATCGCTTGAATAGACCGAAATAAAGTCGATACCTTTTAAGCCACGACCAAGTTGCTGTGCCACTTCAATTCCCGGTTTTGTTAGTGGCGTGTCTGACCATCCTTGAGCACGATGGACGTTGTTGAACATGGTTTTACCATGACGGGTAAAATAGATATTCACTTCGGCAGCAAATGATTGTGCAATTGATGCGGTAAGGATAGCGGTTAATCCAATAAGTTTAATGAGTTTTTTCATAGTTTCGTCCTTTTCTATAATAAGTTGAATCGATAATCAATAACGGTTTCGGCTGACAGTGTTGGTGAACGTTGAGCTTTGCCGTCTCTTAATTTTGGCGTAATGTCTTTACTGCTTAAGGTTTTATAAGACCAACCATAACCAAATTTTGACAAAATAGATAGATTTTTAAATGTGCCACTTGTTGGTTTAAAGATGTTAAACACGTTGATTTCGCCATTTTTTAAGGTTTCATGTTTGTAGTTAAATTCACCGTAGTTGAGATATAAACCTGTGGTATTGTCTTTAAAGAAGTCGTAAGTCAATATGCTTGAAAATACCAGTTCACCATCACGCATATAGTCGGCTGCAGCTGCTGCCATACCGTTAAAACGTCCACGATTGTTTTTACCAATATGACGGCCATAGTAACCTATAGCACCTTTGCGGTTAGCGTCAGTATAGGCGATACCGAATTTAGCACTCCAGTCGGCTTCTTTCCATTCAATGTCAGTTGCGTAATGCCATGCTGAATCATCAAAATCACGGACATTAGCTTTCATTTTGTCATGGTTTTTAAGTGCGGTACTACCGTAAATTTGTGAACCAAGAATAAGTTTATCCATCGGTTTATAAGAGAACTCGATTGCATGACGTTTGATGTAGTCTTTAGCAACGCCATAGGAGTAATCAAGTTTTACTATTTTGTCATTATACGCAATACCGGCCGTTTTGATATTATCAATGACGTGTTTTCTATCTAAGCTATAAAAATGCACTTTTTTCGATGATTCACGCGGGAAGGCGCTGTCGATGTAAGCAAGTTGTAGCGCTAAGTTTGAGTATTTTAATACGCCACTGTATCCCAAATAACTATAACGAGTTAAATGTTGTGATGAACTCATTACCCCCGTATCTTTTAAGCTATGCCATCCGACTTTACCATTAAAGTTGATATTTTTATCACCGAGTTTGACTTTGGCATAACGTTGAGTAAATTTGTTAAAACCATGCGCATTGTGTTTGTTTGGTTTTTTGCCTGAGTTATAGAGTAGGTTACGAGTTGCAAAGTAGTCACTAGCACCAAGTTTTATAACGTTATCATAGGTGAAATCAAAACCTAGGGTATCGAATAAATAACCCGATTTATAATTGAGCGTAAATGCTTGACCCCATGCACTATGGACTTCTTTAGGTTGGGATGCGTTTTCTTTTAAATACTTCCAATGGTTACGTGTTGAAAATTCAAATTTAGTATCTTTGAAAAAGGCATTATTCAAAAAGCCATTTTCACTATTGATTGAATTTGAATCAGCGGCAATAGCTGAAAAACACATGATGTTAAGTAATGCTAAGGAGACGTACTTTATTTTCATTATTATTTCCTATTTTTATAAATTTTTTTCCAAAAAAAAACCTAAACACAACCCAAGCTATCAAGCTTGAGTCATATTTAGGTTTTGCCTGCAAAAGCAGTAACAATCCTATTCGACTAAATTTTACTAATTGTTTCTAATTTTGACGATTTTCACCGATATTTAATGATGATTTACCCTCATTAACATAGTCCATACTGCCAATTTCAACTACCTTATATTTACCATTTTGGTAAACAATTTTGACGACAGTTGCATTCGCTAATGGTCTGTTTTTAATAGGATTATTAGTTAAGTCATAAATCATTGCTTGAATCGACATGCCTGATGAGATCACCAATATATTTTTTTGATGCTTAGCCAGTGCGGTCTCTACAATAGTGTGGAGTGCGTTTTGAGTGCGCTCTTTAACTTGGGTAAAGTTTTCCGCTTCATGCTTAGGATCACTTTTGGCAATCGCTTCGGTTAACGTTGTTACTGGGATCTGCCCTTGTACATAACTTTTATAAAAGGCATCAACCGACTTGTAACCCAGTGATTTCATAGCTGCGGATACCATTTTCGCATTAGTACCGCCTTCAAATCCGCCGTAAAAAACTTCGCGTAGACCTTTTAACTCTTGTATTTTGTAATGTTTTACCCCTTTTTGAGCTAACAACACTTGCATGGTTTCGCGTTGACGACCTGAATCGCTGGTGTAATTAGCATCAAATCTGATGTATTTCTTTTTAAAGCCTTCACCTAAATAACGCGCCGTTTCTATTCCTTTGTTGGTTAAGGGTGAATCGGCCCAGCCTTGTACTAGATCATAGGTATTGAATAACGTTTTACCATGCCTTGCAAAATAGATGGTAACCACATCATCACGATTAGCATTAAACCTACTGCTTGGTTGATTACTACATCCAGTCGAGAGTGCGGTCAACAACAGTAAACTGGTGGTGATTTTAATTATTTTATTTATCATCTTTATCCTCGTAATCTGCTCAGTACATTTGCAGGTAATGCCAAGCAGACATTACCAGCATGATCATTATTTTAAAGTTGCACCTTTGGATGAAATCACAGACTGATACCAATAAAAGCTTTTCTTTTTAAAGCGTTTTAATGAGCCTGAGCCATCTTGGTTTAGATCAACATAGATAAAACCATAACGTTTGGTGACTTCTGCTTTTGATGCACTAATGAGGTCAATTGGTCCCCAACTGGTGTATCCCATTACTTCAACGCCGTCGTTAATAGCTTCGCGAATTTGCACTAAGTGATCATTCATATAGTTTATACGATAATCATCATTAACCGTGCCATCTGCTTCAAGTTTGTCTTTGGCGCCTAAACCATTTTCAACAATAAACAGTGGTTTTTGAAAACGCTCATAAAGTAGGTTTAATAAGTAACGAATACCAACCGGATCAATCTGCCAGCCCCATTCAGATGCTTTAAGGTGAGGATTTGGGACCATATCAAGAATATTACCTTTTTGACGGAGTGAATCGTCCGCTGTGCCACAACAACTCATATAGTAACTAAATGAGATAAAGTCGATGGTTTCTTTTAAATCTTCACGATCTTGATCGGTAATGGTTAGCTCAATATTGTTCTCTTTAAAGTAACGATTCATATACGTTGGGTAGTAACCACGAGCCTGAACATCCCCAAAGAATAACCAACCATGATTTTCTACATGTGTCGCCCATACATCTTCTGGTTTTGGCGTAAGCGGGTAGGCGATAGCGCCAAGTAACATATTACCGATTTTGGCATCAGGAATGATTTGATGACACAATTTTACCACACGGCCACTGGCAACTAATTGATGATGAATCGCTTGATAGATTTCGGCTTTAGTACTGTTACGATCTAAACCAACGCCAGTAAAAGGTTCGTGGAGTGACATATTGATTTCATTGAAAGTTAACCAATATTTCACTTTATTTTTATAGCGTTCAAATACTGTTTTGGCATAACGAGTAAAAAATTCGATGACTTTACGATTTCCCCATCCACCATATTGTGTGACAAGGTAGTAGGGCATTTCATAATGCGATAAGGTGACAAGTGGCGTAATGTTGTGTTTTAACATTTCGTCAAATAGTTTGTCATAAAACGCCAGGCCTTTTTCATTTGGTTGCTCTTCATCACCATTTGGAAAGATTCGGGTCCAAGCGATAGATGTTCTTAAACAGGTGAATCCCATCTCAGCAAACAGGGCAACATCTTCTGGATAGCGATGATAAAAGTCGATTGCCCGATCTTTAATACTGGTAATATCGACTTTATTGCGATCGACAATATCACCAAATAGACCATTAGGCGTGCAGTCAGATGTTGATAGTCCTTTGCCATCTTCACGATATGCACCTTCAACTTGATTGGCAGCAATAGCGCCACCCCATAAAAAATCACTAGGAAATGTATTTGCCATGTTTTACTCCTTTTTTGCACTTAACGCTAATAGCGCGTCACCTTGTTGAACGTCATCTTGTTTGAATATGCATTGCACATCGATATAGTCATCACTATTGGTAATAATAATTGGTGTGGTGACTTCAAAGCCGGCTTGTTTAATCGCTTCGATATCAAAGCTAACAAGTCTATCACCTTTTTTCACCTTTTGGCCGGCTTCAACATGCGCTTCAAAATGTTGCCCATCTAATTTAACCGTATCGATACCGATGTGAATAAGGATTTCTGCCCCTGATTGAGTTTGAAATCCGATAGCGTGTTTAGTTCTAAATAGCGAAACAACTTCACCATCTTCAGGCGCGACAGTTTCGCCAATGGTTGGAATAATTGCGGCACCTTTACCCATCAATCCGCTGGCAAAAGTTGGATCATTGACTTGATTTAAATTAATGAGTTTGCCGGTCATTGGACTTGAGATAGTATCGATCTGCGTTTGACTGTTTATTGGCGATTGTTCTGCATTATCCGCTTTTTTATCTTTAGGAATACCAAATAGATAAGTTACCACCAATGCAATTATAAATGAGACTATCGAACCGATTATGGCAGCAAAGAATTTATCATCCAAACCATCACTTGGAATCATTTGTAAAAATGCAAAGATACTGGTGAAGCTAAATGAGAAGATAACCGATTTGAAATAACCAATAATCGCACCGCCAACCATGGCTGAGAGACAACCGATCACAAATGGGCGTTTTAATGGTAAGTTAACGCCATAAATTGCTGGTTCTGTTACCCCAAATACACCTGAGAGTGCTGACGAACTTGCCAACGCTTTAACTTGCGGATCTTTACTGCGCATCATCACCGCCAATACCGCACCGACTTGGGCAAATACCGCTGGGAATAAGATTGGCAACATAAAGTCTTGATGATATACGGTAATATTATTTATCGCAAAGGGTACCAAGCCCCAATGGATACCAAACACAACCATTATTTGCCAAAGTCCTGCTAAAATCATACTGGCAATAACAGAATTAAGTTCATAAACATAAATAATGCCACTAGCAACAATGTTACATAAAAATGCAACGACTGGACCAATAAGCGCAAACGTTAATGGCACAGTAATGGTAATACCGAGTAGGGGCGAAATGAATTTTTTAAATGAGTCATGCATGATTTTGTTGAAGTTACGTTCAAGCAATGAATAAAACCATGCCGCTAAAATTACCGGGAAGACTGAAGATTTATAAGGAATTAATTTAATAGGGATATTGAAAAATTCGGTTTGTAATTCAATTGCTTTTCCTAGCATCTCGGTAATATCCGGATAGACTAACGCGCCACCGATCGCCATTCCAACATAAGGATTACCACCAAATTTTTTAACCGCTGAAAAACCTAAAATGATCGGTAAATAATAAAATGGCGCATCAGCAATAGCGTTTAAAAAAGTAAATGTTGGCGTTTTTTCCTGAACAATGTCACATACTTGTAATAGAGACACAATCCCTTTTAAAATACCGCCAGCAACCAGTACCACTAAAACTGGAATAAAAATACTTGATACTAAATCAATCAGTCGTGACACAATCCCTTTTTTAGGTCCCGCATCTTGAGGAGCAGGGGTATTATTAAGGCTAGTGATATCCATAATTGCATTAAATACGTCAGCAACATTATTGCCGATAACGACTTGGAATTGTCCACCACTTTGAACGACAGTAATGACGCCAGTTTGTTTTTTAATTATTTCGGCATCTGCTTTTGATTCATCTTTCAATACAAAGCGAAGTCTGGTAGCACAGTGTACTAGACTGACGATGTTTTCCTGACCACCTACGTTCTCAATAATTGATTCAGCAAGTTGCTTATTTTTCATAGCTTATCCTTATTTAAGCGCAAAAAAAAACCTAAACCCCAGTAAACACGGGATTTAGGTTTTGCTTGCATCGATAAAATTAACCAATGCAATAACAATCCAAAAAAAGATTCCTTATTAAATTAACATAAAATAAATTAGCTTGTTGACAATTCATTCGTTAATTTGTGATGTATATCACATAATTATTTTTTTAATTCCGACCTCAATCGTTCAATATGAATAGTGAGATATAAACTTTCATCATCAGATAGCGGATGTTGATATTGTTGGATTAAATGAAGATCTATCTGTTTAGTGCAAAGATAGGCTTGTTCATATTTTTCACGGATAATCTCATACAACGAGGTATCTTGCTGTGCGGATTTACCTTTACTCAAAATTCGGTGTGCAAAAAACTTTAAATGGGTAACAAATCGTTGATAAGAAAGGCTGTTTTCGTCATATTCGAACCGAAAGTGATATTTTACGATATTTAAAATTTCACGCATGATTTTGGTCATATTAACAATATTGGGCATGGTATCGTTAAGCTCAGCATTGATAATATGAAACGTAATAAATCCTGCTTCATCTTCATGAAGCTCAACACCCAACCGTTTTTTAATGACATCTAAAGCGTACACACCGATTTCATACTCTTTAGGGTAGAATTTTTTTATCTCCCAGATAAAGTTATTAGGAATATTAAAACCTTGTTTATGCCGTTCAATGGCAAAATAAATATGGTCAGTTAATGAAATATAGATACTATCTTGTAATTTACTGCCTAAAAATTGTCTGGCATGATTGATAATAATATCGGTTGTGGTATGAACTTCGATTGGAATTTCAGAAAGCAGTTCAGCAAATTTGGGTAATATTTCTTGATTATTTAATGAAAACTGTTTTTCGATAAGTTTCGGGTCGATCTCATCACCTTCCCGTTTTTTAAATCCAACTCCTCGACCCGTAACAATCAATTCATTCCCTTTGGAATCTAAAGTCACTACAACATTATTATTTAATATTTTATGAACTTTCATCTGATTCTGTCTAAATTTTAAGATTGATTTATTATCTATCGCAAAACGAAAATGGAAAGGAGGAATATAAAAAAGTGTGACTGACTTCATAAATTTGAGAAAAATAAATTGATTATTCTCAAAAAATAAACCCGATAGGCGAGCCATATCGGGTTTGGGTGAATAAATTAATTATTGTGCAAGTAGTTTATTCATTGTTTGAATAAATTTGCTTGGATCATTTAACGATCCTTTTTCTGCTAGTAACGCTTGATCTAATAGCAATTCAATCCAATCACTAAATGCGGTTTCGTCTTGCGTATCAGCAACACGTTTAACCAATTGATGATCAGGATTGATCTCAAAAGTATATTTTATCTCTGGTGCTTTTTGTCCTGCTGCTGCAAAGAGTTTTGCCATTTGAGTAGACATCTCGTCGGCAGCGGTAGTGACAATTGCTGGCGTATCAGTTAAACGATGTGTTAATTTAACTTCTTTAACTTTATCGCCTAATACTTTTTTAACACGTTCGATAAATGGCTCAAGTTCTTTTTCGACTTGTTTTTGCTCATCACTATTTTGATCAGCTAACTTCTCGATTGACTCGTCAGATTTACTGATTGATTGGAACTGTTTACCATCAAATTCAGTTAAATTGCTCATCATCCACTCGTCAATACGATCAGATAATAATAAGACTTCAATGCCTTTTTTGCGGAATAGCTCAAGGTGAGGACTATTTTTCGCTGCGCCATAACTATCAGCAGTGATGTAATAGATCTTCTCTTGGCCTTCTTGCATACGGCTAATGTAATCGTCTAAAGATACAGTTTGCGCCTCGCTATCACTTTGTGTTGTTGTAAAGCGTAATAATTTCATAATCGCTTCACGATTAGCATAGTCTTCACCAGTACCTTCTTTTAAGACTAAACCAAATTCACTCCAAAATTGTTGATATTGTTCTTTATCATCTTTGGCAAGTTTATCTAGCATTTGTAAAACACGTTTAGTACAAGCATTACGAAGATTTTGTGTCACTTTATTATCTTGTAATATTTCGCGTGATACATTTAATGGCAAATCATTTGAATCAATTAAGCCTTTAACAAAACGTAAATAATTAGGCATAAATTGCTCAGCATCATCCATAATAAACACTCGTTGTACATAGAGTTTTAAACCGTGTTTATTGTCACGATTCCACATATCCCAAGGCGCTTTAGATGGAATATAGAGCAAACTTGTATACTCTTGTTTACCTTCAACACGGTTGTGGCTCCAGCTTAGTGGATCGGCAAAATCATGTGAAATATGTTTATAAAATTCTTTATACTCTTCATCACTCACTTCTGATTTGCTTCGTGTCCAAAGTGCTTGGGCTTTGTTGACTTTTTCCCACTTAACTTCATTTTCTTCAGTAGTTTGGACTTCAACCGGTAATGAAATGTGATCTGAATATTTGCTAATAATTGAACGTAGACGCCAATCATCTAAAAACTCTTTTTCATCTTCTTTTAAATGTAAAATAATTTCAGTACCGCGACTTTCTTTTTCTGTATCAGAAATCGTGTATTCACCTTCACCAGCTGATTCCCACATTACTGCTTCATCGGCTTTAGCTGTTGCAGCGCGGGTTTTTACTGTCACTTTATCGGCAACAATAAAGGCAGAATAAAATCCAACACCAAATTGACCAATTAATTGGCTGTCTTTCGCTTGATCACTACCAATGGATTCTAAAAAGGCTTTGGTACCTGATTTGGCAATCGTACCTAAATTTTCAATGACTTCATCACGAGTCATCCCAATACCATTATCTGCAATGGTTAATGTGCCAGCTTCTTTATTTGTTGAAATGCGAACACCAAGCTCAGCATCACCCGCATATAAATCTGCATTTTCAAGTGCTTTAAAACGGAGCTTGTCGGCTGCGTCAGATGCATTTGAAATAAGTTCTCTTAAAAAAATCTCTTTGTTTGAATACAAAGAGTGAATCATTAAATGCAGAATTTGTTTAACTTCGGATTGAAATCCACGCGTTTCTGTTCCTTGCTTACTCATTGACTAATACCTCAACTATTTTTAGCAATTAAAAGTGATCGATACATTTTAATTGATTAACTTTGACATAATGTTTTGATTAATTGTTGTATTGCTATATGGGAATTAAAAAAAGAATTTCAAGAGGAGAGGTTATGATAAACCGTTGATTGGTGATTTTTTAATTGATTAAAAAAAAGCCCTGATAATGTATCAGGGCTATTGATGATAATTTAATTATCGAGTTTCTGGTAAAAAGCCACAAACTAAAATAAGAACAACGGCAACCGGAATAATTACGCGAGTTAAAATCGTCCAAACGCCAAACCAGAAGCTATTTAAGTTAAGCTCTTTACGAATGACTTTTTGGTTCATCATCCAAGCACCAAAGATAACAGTACCTAATCCTGTCACAGGTAACATAATCTTACTTGTGAGGTAATCAAGCAGATCGAAAATATTTTTATCAAATAGTTTCAGGTCTGCCCATTCATTGAATGATAAAATACAAGCGATACCCAATGCCCAAATTAATACACTACTAACCACTGTTGCGGTTTTACGACCCATGTGCGTTTTTTCTTCTAATAACTCTACCGTAGGCTCAAGTAATGATATTGATGAGGTTAACGCAGCAAAAGTTAGGAAGATAAAGAATAAACAACCTAAAATTGAACCTGCTGCCATATTACCAAAAGCGATAGGTAACGTTACAAAGATCAGACCAGGACCAGAACCCGCTTCTAAACCATTAGCAAATACTAATGGGAAGATCGCCATACCTGACAACATCGCAACGATAACATCTAAGATAACAACGGTGCGAGCAGTAGAGATTAAGTTCACATCTTTACCAAGATATGAACCGTAAGCCATCATAATCCCCATTCCTAATGATAAGCTGAAGAATGCATGACCTAAAGCCGCTAAAATGGCAGTACCATTTAATGCCGACCAGTTTGGTGTGAATAAAAAGTCAAACGCTTGACCAAATGATGATCCACTAACGATGGCTGCATAAGCAACTAAGACCAATAATAAAATGCCAAGGCCAGGCATCATTACCTTACAAGCACGCTCTAAACCAGCGCCAACGCCCATTGCAACAATAATGGTATTGGCTGCCATAAACACCGTATGCCAAATCAACAAGCTAGAGGTATTACCAAGAAAACCTTTGAAGATTTGCGCCGTTACGGCACCATTCGCACCATTAAATGTACCATTGATAGCTAAAAAGATATAATCGGTAGCCCAACCGCCAATTACACTATAAAACGAGAGAATTAAAAATGAGCCAAGTACGCCGATAATCCCAACCCAGCGCCACAATTTTGAGCGACCTTCTGAAACAGCAACATCTTCCATGGTATGGATTGGATTTTTTTGCCCGCGACGGCCAATTAACCACTCTAAAACTAGAATAGGCAGACCAATAACAAACATAAATAGCAAATAGGTAAGTACGAATGCTGAACCACCCATTTCTCCAGCCATGTATGGAAATTTCCAAATGTTACCTAAACCCACAGCAGAACCCGCAGCTGCAAGCATGAATCCCATGCGAGAGCTCCACTGTGAATGACTTTTCTTCATAGTACCTGTACTCATGAATATATTTTCCCTTGAGTTTTTGATTAAATATTTAATTTCTAGCATCAGCCGAGGCTGAACTATTTTTTTATTAGATAAATAAAGTGCTAAATCATGCCATGAATTAAGCCTATAGACAAGAAAACATTACGATTTATAGTTATAGCCAATGAAAAAATTTAGCCTATATCGCTAAGTAAAACGGAATTTTTGAGTGGTTGAGTATAGAAATTATGAGTAATAAAAAAAGTTGAGGAGCGGGGTTTTTAAAACGGTTTGATATTGCTAATCATCAACTCATCGCATATATTACATCAATTCCCCTTTTTGATAAGAATACCCATGACACAAAACATCGATTTAAACGAGATAGATAAGTTTGCAAAGTTAGCTGCACAATGGTGGGATCCAAATGGCCAATGCAAACCATTGCATATCATTAATCCATTGCGAGTTGATTACATTAAATCAAACGATTTGAATCAAAAAAATGTATTAGATGTTGGTTGTGGTGGGGGAATATTGTCTGAAAGTTTAGCCAAGTTAGGTGCAAATGTAACCGCTATCGATTTGGCTGATGAATCATTAGCGGTAGCAAAATTACATGCCGAGCAAAATGGTCTTTCTATCAACTACCAAAAACAAACCGTTGAAGAGCACGCCACACAGTATCCATCACACTATGATGTGATAACTTGTATGGAGATGTTAGAGCATGTGCCTGACCCATTTTCTATTATCAATGCCTGTGCAAAACTGCTCAAACCGAACGGAAAACTCTACTTATCGACCATCAATCGTAACCATAAAGCAAAACTTATGTTGATTTATGGCGCTGAATATATAGCGCGCTTAGTGCCAAAAGGGACTCATGATTTTAATCGTTTTATCCGTCCTTCTGAATTAATGAATTGGGTTGAACAAGCGCAGTTAACGGTTAAAGATATTATTGGAATGGAATATCACTTACTCAGCAATCAATTCCGTTTAGGTCGTAATGTTGATGTAAATTATATTTTGATGGCTCAAAAAGACGAGCTCAATTAAAAGTGGGTGATTGATTATCGCCTAAAAATAAATATCAAATTCTACTAGTCTTTTATATCGAATGTGAGTAGAATACATCGGCAATATTTTATCAACAATCCAACTCAATGGTGAATATTGTCATGTCTCGTATAGTTAAAGAAGCCCTCACGTTCGATGATGTTTTATTAGTTCCAGCCCATTCAACTGTTTTACCTAATACTGCTGATATTACAACTCAACTGACGCAAACCATCAAATTAAACATTCCAATGCTATCTGCTGCCATGGATACGGTAACCGAAGCCGAACTGGCTATTGCCCTTGCTCAAGAAGGTGGCATTGGTTTTATCCATAAAAATATGCCAATTGAAGTTCAAGCTGAGCATGTAAAGCGTGTTAAAAAACATGAAAGCGGAATTGTTCAAGATCCAGTAACAGTACTACCAACAGCAACTATTCAACAAGTAATCGATCTTGCTAAAGAATATGGTTTTGCAGGGTTTCCGGTTGTGACAGAATCACAAGAGTTAGTCGGTATTATCACTGCTCGAGATGTTCGATTTGCAACTGACTTATCACTATCTGTAACTGCGGTAATGACACCTAAAGAGCGCTTAGTCACCGTTAAAGAGGGCGAATCTAGAGAAAGTGTACTGCAAAAAATGCATGAACATCGTGTTGAAAAGGTTTTAGTGGTTGATGATAAATTTCACTTAAAAGGCATGATAACCGTTAAAGATTACAATAAAGCAGAACAAAAACCTAATGCATGTAAAGACGAAAAAGGTCGCTTACGTGTTGGCGCAGCAGTAGGTGCGGGTGCGGGTAACGAAGAGCGTATTGCTGCTTTGGTTGAAGCCGGCGTTGATGTTTTACTTATCGACTCATCACATGGCCATTCAGAAGGGGTACTTGAACGCATTCGCCAAGCAAGACAAGCCTATCCAAATTTACAAATTATAGGTGGCAACGTTGCTACGGGTGAAGGCGCAAAAGCGCTAATTGATGCAGGCGTGAGTGCGGTAAAAGTGGGTATTGGACCGGGTTCTATTTGTACCACGCGTATCGTCACTGGGGTAGGGGTACCGCAAATTAGTGCCATTATGGACGCTGTTGAAGTGGCTAAACAACACAATATTCCAGTTATTGCTGATGGTGGCATTCGTTTTTCAGGTGATATTGCTAAAGCTATTGCCGCTGGCGCATCTTGCGTTATGGTTGGTTCAATGTTTGCCGGAACTGAAGAAGCACCTGGCGAAATCGAACTATTCCAAGGTCGTGCTTATAAATCTTATCGCGGTATGGGTTCGCTCGGTGCGATGGCAAAAGGATCATCGGATCGCTACTTCCAATCAGATAATGCTGCCGATAAGCTAGTACCAGAAGGTATTGAAGGCCGAATTGCTTACAAAGGTTTATTAAAAGAGATCATCCACCAACAAATGGGTGGCTTACGCTCATGTATGGGGCTAACTGGTTGTGGAACTATCGATGAGTTACGCACAAAATCGAAGTTCTACCGCATTACTGGCGCAGGTATGAAAGAGAGTCATGTTCATGACGTCCTAATCACTAAAGAGCCACCTAACTATCGAGCGGGTTAATCAATAAATATCAATAAAAAAGGATTCAGTGTAATCCTTTTTTTATGAGTAAAATTTGCTTTCTAAAAAAGTTGAGGAGCGGGGTTTTTGGGGGGTAAAATTACGCTTTTACAGCTTCGCATACATCGCTTAACACGTCGATTTTTTTTTAGGTGTTTCATAAAAATTTGAATAGCGATTTTTTTGGTGAGTCTAAATTCAAAAAAAATTCAAATTTTTATGGTTATAAAATGATGAATTTTTAAAGGTATGTAAAGTCGATCTTTTTAATTAAGACAATAGTTAGCCGATCATTGTTCGGATCTTTTCGTGATCTCCTTTACGAATGTTAGCAATTAAGTCTATTGAGGGCTATTGCATCGTATTTTTGCCGTAACTATAATCTCCAAGTGTTATAGATTTGCAGTTAGAATCTAAAGTGTTAACTATATAAAAATCATAAAGTTACTTGACAGGATTGTCGTTATGCATTACAATTTGCACCATTGTTCGACTTTAAATTCATCAAAGTTAAGATCTCAACTTTCATTTTTCCGAGAACTTCATTTTTTCATCTGTTCAAGCAAAATTCTACGAATTTTGGCGCGATCTTTTCATCGATCCAAATTATTTCGGCTGATCTTTGTCGTACTATTACTTCCTTCTTTTAGCCATGCATTAACCGTTAATACCTCGAATTCTATTCACGGAAATGAGCCATATTTAACTTACGATGGCGGTCGTACTCGTGCGGTTAATAATGACGGTTTGCTCGGGATTACACTATCTGATGGTACACATTATACGCCTTCTACCAATTCTTCATCTATAACTCCAATCTCCTTGCCTGTTGAGGGACAGAGTTTTGCTGATATAAGTATGTTCGTCCCAACTAATACTAATTCAGTCGATTTAAATTCTCTTATTGGTCCTCCTAATAATTATTGGGGAGATGATGATGGAGATGGTGATGTTTCTGCGACGGGTAGTTTAAGTTTATCTATCGTGGATAACAGTAATCAAGCTGTATCACGTAATACCGTGCTCGATATTTGTAAAGCACCTTATCAAGTAAAATTAACTAGTACTAATGGCGAATTAACTACGCGTTACGGTCTTCCTCCTAATAGTACTTTCAATGAAAGTAGTGTCACTTATACTGTTAATCCTAAGGCTGTTCCGGTGGTTTGTTTTGCTAGACCAAACTTAAAAAATGGTAAGTATGGCGATTTTGGTATTTCTCACGACTTCGCTGGTCCGTCTTGGATGTGGGATCCTGCTAATGGCTTTATTCCTCAATCAACTGACTCATCACGTTATAGTTCAAACTTTCCTACTACTGCTGCTAACAAAATGTACTTTGATCTAATCATTGGTGGTGTTAATCAGGCTTTGTCTTGGTCTCCTGTTACGATTGAAGGTATCACTGCGACAATGAGCAATTCTACAGCTACAAGTGTACGCGTTACCTTCACTGGTCCTATCCCAATCGAGACAGGCATGAGTCCTACTCCTAAACCTATTGCCCAACCTAATTTACCTCAGACTTTTGAGTTAATTGGTCGTGATAGCAATGGTAACCCTGTTGTTAAATATGGATTTGTATTAAAGCAATGGTTCGTCAACAGTGGACCCGCGGCAAATACTTATTCTCGTGCAACACTTTGGTGTAATGGTCTGGGTTATCAAGTGGCTGAGATAAAGGATTTAACCAATGCATCTTGTCGTGGTAAGGAGTCAGGTAATTGGTGTAGAGGTTTAGTCGGTGCTACTCCTTCTTCACCAAATAATTTTTATCAGCGTTATATTGGTGGAGGTTTTGTTTCTGAATGGGGGATGATGAGCGGTTACCCCGACGTCAAATTTTACGGCGATACGTACTGGACAAGTACCCCAAACAATGATGGTAAGACTTATGTCTTGGATATGAGGCATGGTTCAGCGCTTAGGGACAGTTACAGCTCGAATGCGGTTTGTGTTAATCGTTAGAACTTATTATTAAGGTTGATCAATAGCAAAAGTAAATCAATTCGCTGATGAATCGTTAATTTGATGGCTCTGAAATGATATTTTTATACATTTTTAGCTAAATGACTAAAATAGTATAAGTATAAAAAAAGTTGGTAACATGTTGATTTATTGTGTTTATTGGTGGTGTGTGTTATAGTTTTAAAGAGTTAAACTTTCGATGTTTATTTTTTACAAAAGTATAATTTTAAATATTTTCCATAGTGGATCGCGAATTTTGGTGCAATCCTTATTTCGAACCTTTAATTTATTATTCAGGCAAATTTTTTTAACTATTTTGCTTTCTATCCCCTTTTGCAGTTATGCATTAACAGTTAAAACTTCAAATATTATCCAAGGTAATGCTCCGTATTTAACGTTTGATGGTGGTCATACACGAGCTATAAGTACTGATAGTTTACTAGGAATAACTTTATCTGATGGAACTCAATATACGCCATCAACCAAGCCTTCATCCATTACACCGATTGAGTTGCCGGCTGTAGGTCAAAGTTTTGCTGATATTGGAATGTTTGTTCCAACTGATAGTAATTCAGTCGAACTCAGTACGCTTATTGGTTCTCCTTATAATTATGGAGAGGATGATGATGGTGATGGTGATTTCTCTGTTACTGGTAGTTTGAGTTTATCTATTTGGGATAAAAACTATAAGTATGTATCGCGTAATGCAATGGTAGATATTTGTAAGGCGCCTTATTACATTCGTTTATCTACGACAGGTGGTAAATTAGCTACACAATATGGTATTCCAAACAGTATTAAATTTGGTGCCGGTGATGTCATTTATATGATAAATCCTAAGAACGCTGTGCCGAAGCTTTGTTATGCTAGGCCTAATTTAGCACCCGGTGATATGGATGAGAACTATTCTCATGACTTCCGTGGTCCAGCTACGATGTGGAGTCCTTCTGATGGCTTTCTTCCTCAATCATTTTATGATTTAAATTTTCCTACAGCTGGTGGTCATGGATTGTACTTTGATTTAGATATTGGTGGTGGTGGTGAAGATTTATCATGGGAACAAGTCTCTCAAGGTGGCATCACTGCGACTATGACAAAGTCACCGGTGACATCAGGTGTTCGTGTTAAATTAACAGGTCCTTTTACAACTGAGTCCCAATGGAATTTAGACAATCCGGGTCGTATTGCAACGCCTATTTTACCACAAACATTCGAGTTAGTTGGTCGTGATAGTAATGGTAACGCTGTTGTTAAGTATGGATTTGTGTTAAAGCAGTGGTTTGTCAGTCGTGGTACTAATAGTTACACTTATCCTTCGACACTATCTTGGTGTAACAGTTTAGGTTATCGTGTGCCTAAAGTAAAAGATTTAACTAATGCATCTTGTCAGGGAAGCAATTCGCGCACAGAGTGTGATGGTTCAGTTGGTGCGACTCCTTTTTCACCTGATAATTTCCACCAACGTCACATTGGTGCTGGCTTTTTTTCGGAATGGAGCGACTTGTCTCGCTATTCTGGAGCCAATTTTGACTACGGCGAGTTTTGGACTAGTGACGCTAATGGTAGCAATCGATTTACCGTGAACTCAATATTAGGTTCTGTATATGGATCTGAGTATTCTGGCGACCCCAACAATCGGGGAATTTGTGTTTGGCCTTAGTTTTTATTTTTTGTTCTTAATCCATAGGCTTTAGGCATATGAACGATAGCGTTAAAAGAGTAGCGGAATCGAAGGGTCAACGTCGTTGAGTGATAAAAGCAATTTTGTGGCTTAGCGACGTTTGAATTACTCGCTTAGGCGCGTTTATTTTTGCGGTTTTTTATCGCAAAAAAAAGTTTAGGAGTGGGGTTTTCTAAGCCCCCAAAATATTATTTTTATAACCCTTTTTTTACTCAAAAAATAAAATAATTAAAAATCACAATGTTAAAAAGATACTAAAAAAAAGGTTTTTAAAACTCCAAATGCACTTTGCCTTTTTGCAAACAACGATTATAGTATGTCTTGTTCTAGGTTTATGCCGTGTAGGCAGTTTATAAAATATAATTTTCGAATCAATCAACATCAGTCAGTTTATTCAGTGCAGATAATATCCTGTTTCTTAAAAAGTTGAGGAACGGGGTTTTTGAGGGGTTAAATTTTACTTAAAAAATTATTCAAATATCAAAATCACTAAATTTCTAATTCAAAGCCCTAAAATAAAATTTTTCAGGATCAATTACCCTGATTTTAAAGATTTGTAATGACAATATCTTTAGTTAAAACAGTGTATAATCAATTATAATTTAGATCCTTTTTAGATCCCGCTTACAAAAGTTAACATAAATGAGCGAAAAAAAGTGTTGCATCGTGTTTTTCCAATCACTATACTTTTTACACGGTTTTAGCTAATAGGCTAAAATTTGACAGAAAAGTATAAAATTGTAAATTAATCAAGAAATTACTTGACAGGGTAGTCTAAAATGCATTATAATTTTCAACAGGCAACAGGCAACAGGCAACCTGGCCAACCTATCTTTTAAATTCGCCTAAGTCCAGTTCCCAGCGTTTATTTTATATACAAGCACATTTTTCCACGAGAACAAGTAGAATTCTTCGAATTTTGGTGAGTTCCTACTGTCGTTCTAATTTATTTCGGCAAATTTTTTTGAGTGTACTTTTTTTGCTTACTTTTTCTAGCTATGCATTAACATCTAAAACTTCAAATGTAATTTATGGTAGTGCTCCATATTTGACCTTAGATCATGGTCAAACCAAAGTTATGACTTCTGAAGCTTTATTAGGGATTACATTAGAAAATGGTCAACAATATATAGCGCCGGGGAGTACAGCAAATTTATATCCTAATGCTATTGTTGATTATTCCAGTCAGTCTAACCCGATTACGTTACCAAATGGATCAAATCAGTTTAGTAGTGTTAAAACACTTGTTCCAATTACAGGAAATAATAATTATCCAAAAATTAATCTTAGTAATTTAATTGGTTCCCCTTATAACTATTGGCAGGATGATGACGGAGATAGTGATATTAGTGCTACAGGCTCTTTGACTGTTAAATGGCAAGATGTGGTAGGTAATGATATTACTTCAGTTGTAAAACACAACCCTTCACAAAAACTTTCAGCATGTGATGCTCCTTATAAATTAACTGTTACAGCAACTAATGGGCAACTATCTACTCAATATGGCCATCCGAAAAGTAGTACTTTTCGTAATGGTTACCATGTGTATTATTTAAATCCAACAATTGATCGACCTAATGTTTGTTATGCTCAACCTAATTTAAATGGCACCGGTGGTGATGAATTATCTTCGCAATGGAATGCGATGAAAGGCTTTAAGGTACAGAATATTAATTCACCAGAAGTAAACTTTCCTACAACAGGCTTTAATGGTGCTGTTTTTTACCTTTTATTAGGTGGAATTAGTCCTGAACAGGTTATATCAGCCAATGGATCTACCATTTATCCAACAAATGGTAGATCAAATATTTCATTAGCACTTTCATCAACAGTGACACCAAGATGGGGTTCTTATTCTTCAATACATAAAGGCGGTGATATTGCATTAAGAGTTGAATTGCGAGGACCTACTATAAATTCTTCAAATCCTCAATTTAATCCTTCAGTATTTAAAATTTATTCCGATAGTTCAAGACGTAATATTTTGTATACTTTTAAAATTCAACGTTGGTTTATTGTAAAACCGTATGGATTTGGAGGTCGTTATCGTGCAGAAGATTACTGTGCGGGATTTAGTGGTTATAGATTACCAAGTTTAAGGGATTATAATAACGCTAACGGTCAAGGTTGGACAGGAGGGATTCCTGGGCGCACTGATAGATCTGGGCGACGAGAAATTAGCTATAAAAATTATAATAATGAATGGGTAGGGGGATTATCAAATGAATGGGGATATCTTATTAAAGATGTAGATAGATCACCACAATATCCAAATGCTGAATGGGAGTTTGAACGTTATTGGGTTAAAGAAATTAAATATTCTAATCGGCCCTATATAGCAGTTAATTCACCTTTTGAGGCTGGAGCTGTTTATTATAATGATTGGGATGATCGGTCCCCTCGCGTTAGCTGCGTATCTCCATAATCAATCTACCGTTAAATTTAAGTTTTATTAATTAATGAAGATTCAGATAATTAAATAAAAAAATCAGAAGCGGGGTTTTGGGCGCTAATAAATAATTATATTTAGCTTTATTACCCCGTTTATCCGTTAACTTATTAGCTTTTTATTTTATTGCTTTTGCCACTATTTGTTGTGCTTCTTGCTGTAAGGTGGCAAGGTGTTCGTTGCTGATAAAGCTTTCGGCATAGATTTTATATGCGTCTTCCGTTCCCGATGGGCGAGCTGCAAACCAGCCGTTTTGGGTGATCACTTTTAATCCACCAATTGGCGCATTATTTGCTGGCGCGGTAGTGAGGCATTGGGTTATTTCTTCACCGGCTAGTTTGTCTGTGGTTAATTGGCTTGCATCAAGTTTGGCCAGTTTTTGTTTTTCAGCAAATGTAGCCGAAGCTTGAATGCGTCCATAGTATGAGATACCAAATTTGTCTTCAAGCTCTTGATATTGTTCTTGCGGATTTTTGCCAATTTTGGCCGTCATTTCTGCAGCAAGTAGACATAAGATGATGCCGTCTTTATCAGTTGTCCAGACTTTGCCGTTGGTTCTTAGGAATGATCCGCCTGCGCTTTCTTCACCAGCAAATCCGAGTTTGCCGTGATAGAGTCCATCAGCATACCATTTAAAACCAACCGGATATTCAAGGTATTTTTTGTTTAAGCTGTTAGCTACGCGGTCGATCATTGAGCTAGTTACAAGTGTTTTACCGATTGCGATATCTTTGTGCCATTGTGGGCGGTTTTGGAATAGGTAGTTTACACAGGTTGATAAGTAGGCATTTGGGTTCATTAGTCCTTTTGGGGTGACGATACCGTGGCGGTCAGCATCGGTGTCGTTGCCAAAGGCTAGATCGAATTTGTCTTTTAGATTTAGTAATCCTGCCATTGCCCAACGGCTTGAGCAATCCATGCGGATAATTTCATCATGGTCAAGATGCATAAAGCTAAATGTTGGGTCGATTTTGTTGTTAACGATTTCTAGGTTTAAGCCATATTTTTCAGCAATGCGTGGCCAATAGGTAATACAGGCGCCACCAAGCGGGTCAACCCCAATTTTGAGTGATGATGATTTGATAAGCGATAGATCGACGATGTTTTGCAGGTCATTAACATAATCGGTTTCATATTCTTTAGTATGCAGGTAGTCAGATTTTATCGCTTTTTCGATCGTGACGCGTTTGACACCATTTAGGTTGGCTTTGAGTAGTTCGTTAGCGCGATTTTCGATCTGTTTGGTGATGTCAGTATCAGCAGGCCCGCCGTTAGTTGGATTGTATTTGATTCCGCCATCTTCAGGTGGGTTGTGTGATGGCGTGATAACGATGCCGTCAGCTAATTGTGATTGTTTATTGTAAGTTAAGATGGCGTGCGATATTACTGGCGTTGGTGTGTAACCCCAGTTTTGAGCGATAACTACGGTTTGTTCGTTAGCAATAAAGACTTCTAAAACGGATTTTAGCGCAAGTTCGGATAAGGCGTGGGAATCTTGGCCAATAAAGCAAGGACCAGTGATGTTGTTAGCTTTGCGGTATTCCGCCACCGCTTGTGCAATGGCTAGAATATGAGCTTCGTTAAAGGTGCCTTTGTTTGAGCTACCACGGTGACCCGATGTACCAAAGATGACCAGTTGGCTGATATTGTCTGTATCTGGTTTGATTTGGTAGTAATTGTTTTTTAATGTTTCGACATTTATTAGGTCTGTCGGTTGCGCTAACAATCCCGCACGACTTGGCTTATCCATTTTTTACTCCTCTTTCACAATTCGTTTTATTCACTTTTGTGTTCATTGCGTGAATTTTTATTTACTTGATGGTGAGAATGCATGAGTCACTTGGTTTATCATGCTTTCTGATATTCCCATGTCACTCATAATCGATTCAATAATGAGTATTTTACGAGCAGTATTGGTGTTGCTAATGACCCAGTATGGGGTGCCAATGATTTCTCGTGGTTTGGTATTTTTACCTGAGGTTTCAAGTGCTTTTTTGTCTTTAGCTAGGTATTGACGCTTTCTACCATGGAGTGAGGTCGCTGCAATGGAGAATAGTGCTGAGTTGTAGTTGTATAGCGCGTTTAATACCGTTAAAAATCGACTGATGGTAGATCTTTCTTTTGTAAATCTTTCACTTTTAATGAGGTTTTCAATAACTGAATAATTGTTTTCAGTGAGTTCTGATGGGGCAATTTCGATTGCTGACAATTGGTTGAACTTTAATAATCGTCTTAAAATACTTGAAGCATCTTCACCTATATGTTGAGTTTGACCTGCAATAAATTGATAAAGTTCTTCGTCGATTTCGATAGTTTTCATGCTGTTATTTTGCCTATAAAATTATTTTACTGGACAACCATCAGCTGCGATGGCGTCAAGATTTAAATTCGGTTTGTCATTCATACAATCAAGCTTAGATTGATGAGTGACGGTTTCATTTTTCGTCGTTGCTTTTTGATTTTCATCATGACAGGCAGTTATCATAACTGATAATATTAAAGGAAAAAATAACCGTTTCATGTACTTATTGTATGGTAGATTAACTATTGAGCTGAGTATAACCTAAGTTGATTATAAATTATATTATCAAATGATAAAATTGTGAAAATGATGTTGTCGTTTTTGCAAAAGAATATTATGCTATTAGAGGTATAAAATTTTATACTCAATATATGAGGAATAAATTATGAAAAAAATCGTCACATTAACTATACTAGCAGCAATTTTATCTGGGTGCAGTAATAGTGATATTTATTCTGGCGATGTTTATACAACCGATCAAGCTAAGCAAGTTCAACAAGTAAGTTATGGTACAGTTGTTGCTGTAAGAGCTGTGAAGATTCAAGCTAACTCTGATGGCAAAAATGGTGGCAATGTTGCGGGTCCTTTAGGCGGCGCAGTCATCGGGGGAGTATTAGGTAATACAATTGGTAATGGTACTGGGCGAATTTTAGCTGCAGCTACCGGTGCTGTAGGTGGTGCAATTTTAGGTGATGCTATCGAAAACAAAGCAAGCCAAGCTGCAGCGGTTGAATTAGAAATCAAACAAGATAAAGGTTCAACGATTGTTATTGTTCAAAAAGGTGATGCTAAGCAGTTTTACCCTGGTCAAAAAGTGAAACTGATCTCTAACGGTAAACGTATTAGTGCAGCACCAAAATATAATTCAAGATATTAAAGGTTCCTTTTCAAATCTTACTGATTTGTTCGCCTTCACTTATTGTATGATTCGTGAAGGTATTTTTTTTCTTCTCTTTCTTCCATTTTTTCCTTTTTTCCCATTTTACCTATTTTTAAATTCTCTTAATTGATTATTTTGTCAGCATAAAAATTTGCTTGGTTTGGTGCAAATAGATAAACTCAAGTTAGATGTTTAATTGTAATAAGGAACAGTACTGCAATGCGTATTTTACATACTATGATCCGCGTCGGCGATCTAAAACGTTCAATTGATTTTTATACTCGTATAATGGGAATGAAGTTGCTTAGAACAAGTGAGAATCCTGAATATCAATACTCTCTTGCTTTTGTTGGTTATAGTGATGAGTCTGAAAGTTCGGTGATTGAGTTGACCTATAATTGGGGGACGGATAAATATGATCATGGTACGGCGTTTGGTCATATTGCTATTGGGGTTGATGATGTGGCTAAGATGTGCGAAGACGTTCGTCAAGCGGGTGGTCGTGTGACTCGTGAGGCGGGGCCGGTTAAAGGTGGTAAGACGATTATTGCTTTTGTTGAAGATCCCGATGGTTATAAGCTGGAGTTAATTCAAAATAGCCAAGCGTCTGAAGCGTTAGGTAATTAATACGTTATATCGCCGATTTTTCGGCGATATTTTTTTCAAATCTATTAATATTTTGGTGCAAGCAGGTCATCAATAAGTTGTTGGTGTGTGATGGTTTGTTTTGCTTGCTCAAGACTCGCTGTTGTCATAATGGCATTAAGTGCTGTTAATGATTCATCAAAATCATCATTTATTATGATGTAGTCATATTCGTTATAATGCGATATTTCAGATTGAGCTTTGTGCATTCTTTTGCTGATGATATTCGCATCGTCTTGGCCTCGTTTAATCAGTCGATTTTCAAGCTCTTTTAGTGATGGCGGTAAAATGAAGATGCTTTTTGATTCAGGCATTTGCTGTCTTACTTGCTGTGCACCTTGCCAATCGATATCAAGAAAGACATTTATTCCTTGCTGTAATGATTGTTCGATTTCAGCTTTGGATGTGCCATAGTAGTGGTCAAAGACGTGAGCATATTCAACAAAGGCATTTTGTTTTATAAGTGATTCAAATTCTTGATTGTCTACAAAATAGTAGTGTTCACCTTGTTTTTCGCCCGGTCTTGGGTTTCTGGTTGTATGAGAGATTGAAACTTTAGCCGGATGGTGATTAGTTTGTGCTAAATAGGCGCGAATCAGGCTTGATTTGCCTGCACCACTTGGTGCTGAAATGATAAATAAAGTGCCTGTATACATAAATAATTTTACCGTAATATAATAAATGGTTTTGATAGAGCGTTGTTATACTCTATTATAGCAAAGTTTGATTATAAAATGCGGCTTATTGTTTTTAGTCTAATTAATTGTCTGCAATCTAATCTTTATTATTATAATTATTCAAGATATCAGTTTGTAAGGAATGAAAGATGTCATTAACGTTTGAAGATGGTGTGCGTGCCTGTATTCCCACCTTATTGGGGTATATTGGAATTGGTATCGCTGCGGGTGTAGTGGGTAAAGCCTCTAATTTGTCAGTGTTAGAAATCACCTTGATGGCTGCTATCATTTATGCGGGTGCATCGCAATTTATCATCACGGGTTTAATGATTGTAGCAACTCCGATTTCGGCTGTGATATTTACTGTTTTTTTGGTTAATTCACGCCATTTTTTGATGAGTATGGCTACTGCACCTGCTTTTCGGCGTTTTTCGCTTTTAAATAATATTGGGATTGGTAGCTTATTAACCGATGAGAGTTTTGCGGTTGCGATGAATGCCATTGCTAATAAAACGCCGATCAATCCGCCTTGGATGCATGGGCTGAATGTTACTGCTTATTTGGCGTGGATATTATCCTGTTTAGTTGGTGCATTGATTGGCGAGTGGTTGCCGAATCCTGCTCAGTTTGGTTTAGATTATGCATTAGTTGCGATGTTTATTGGTTTATTATATTTGCAGTTAACTGGTGATAAAACAAAAACCATTAGAAATCTGATTATTGCAATGTTAACCGTAACTGTGGTGCTGGTCTTTTTATTGCGATTTGTATCGTCCGAAATGGCAATATTATTTAGTACTTTTGCTGGCTGCTTTATGGGTATTATTGTGGAGCGTAAGGCATGAGTTTGTATAGTTTGTTGATTATTTTGGGGAGTGGTGTGGTGACTTGGTTACCGCGAGTTATTCCATTTTTATTAGTTAGAAAATTGCAATTGCCTGAAATCGTGATTCGTTTTCTATCTTATGTGCCTATCTGTATTTTAACTGCGCTATTTGTGCAAAATTTGTTTATTGTTAAGCAAGGTGAGTTTCCTTCTTTTAATCTGGAATATTGTTTAGCCGCTGTGCCAACTATTATCGTGGCGATATTGACACGAAACCTGATGTGGGTGGTGATTACGGGTATGAGTTGTATGGCTTTGATTCGGTATTTTATTCTTTAGCGATAAATAAAAAAAACAGGGCGATTGCCCTGTTTTTTTATGTCAACATTGTTCTTTTTGCTCTAATCGCATGATGTTTCTTTTTAGTCTTTCAGCTTCGGCCGTTTGACCTAATTGAGTTAGGTAGTTGGCCATTGCTTTTTGATTGGCAAGATTGTTAATGATAGATTTTGGTTGTTTTTTCCACCATTTTATTAAAGCTAAAGGATCAATATCCGTAGATAACTGTTTTATACGACCAATATAAGCCGCTTGTTTGAACTGATCGAGTTGCGAATCAGGGTAAGCTTTGGTTTTGTATAAGATCGGTAACAGTTCTATCACCGCTTGATAATCTTGTGATTCATAATATAGCTGGTCTGCTAATTTTAGGAGCTCAATGTTACGCGGTTTTTCGTTTAGCAGTTTTTCGATTGTGATTTTGGCTGAGCTATATTCGTGATTTTTGATTTGTAACCGAATTTGTACAAGCTGAAAAGCAAATAATTCATTTGGTTGACAACTTTTAGCTGCTTGCTCTAAAGATTGATTAGCGGCGATAAGTTGGTCATCATCAATTTGTGCTTGAGCAGCAAGTAAGTAAGATAGTGTCGAACTTTTTGCTCCTTTGGCACTTTTCATAAATAGTTTTGCTGCTTGTCGGTAATCACCTTCTAATAAATAAAATTGCGCTTGTTCAATACGTTTAATTGATTTTTTTGGCGATCGTAATCTAAACCAATTACCCAATTTGGTATTGAAGATTTTAGAGAATAATTTATAGATTAAGTATAGGCAGAGCAAACCAATGATTTGCAAAATCATAAATGAGTTAAATGACATGCTGATACGATATTTGGCAACTTCGAATACCGCAGAACCTTGGTGGCCTTCAAACAATGGCCCAAGGAAAAATCCACCAACTAATACTAGGAATATAATGAGTATTTTGAACATTATTATTCTCCTATTTACCTAATATCGATTTAACGCGGGTTTGCATTAATTTTTCAAGTTCAGTAATGCTGTCGAGTTTATCAGGTATATTTTGGTTACTGATTGGTTGGTTTTGTAAGTTTTCAAGCTCATCTATGAATGCTTTTACACTTGGGGCATTACCATCAAAATACGCATTGACCCAAATTGCGGTATCATTTAGCGCTTGTTGATAAATGAGTTCTTGATGTCTTGGTACTGCTTGAGCAGCAATTAATAGGCGGAAACGGATATTTTCGCGCAGGTAAAGTGATTGTTCTGCACTAAGTGGTGTTTTTAGGATCTGGCATTTAACAATTTGCTTTTCGTCACTTCCAGCTTTGTCTAGACACTCAGAAAAATGGTTATCTTTTACATCTAATTTTTCAATTTTGATGAATTTATCCATAAATGTTGAAGCATTAGCAAGTAAATTATCTGACCAATCATCTGTTGAATGGGTGACATTATCTGCTGAAGTATTGGCGTTGTTAGCAAGAGTATCGTCATATTGATTCATGCCCAGATCGATATCTTTATAGTTTCCAACTAATGGTAATTCTGTTATTGATTCAGTTAAACCAAGTAATTTTAGGATTATGCCATCAGCGTCAACAAAAGTGACTTGAGATAGTGAGTTAATATCTTTGGTGATGGCTTGTCGAGCAGGGAGTAAGCTTGGATCATTTGTTTTCGCTAAGCTTTCATCTGCACTTTTGAGTAATAAACGGGCGCTGGTGTAGTCTTGATCGCTCCAGATTTTTCTTCCCGCTAAATGCACTAGGTAGTTTGCTTGCGAGATGAGCCAAACGTTGTTATCCAGAGTCGATACGGCTGCTAAACGTTCGTTGAGGCTATTTAGGTTTTGCTCGTTTAATTTATTGGTATCATTAACTTGTTCAGTAAGTTGCTGTTGAGCTTTTTGGTTGTCGCTTAATTGACGGTCAACGCGTTGTGTTAATAATGAAAACTGTTGGTTTTGTTTATTGATGGCATCATCAATATTACTTTGAAGATCTTTAATTATACTTGCTTTGGTATGTTGTTTTAAATTGGCAATTTCAGTTTGTAGCGTTGAGATTTCATGTGTTTGGTTTTGGAGCTGTCTATAACCTTGAAAATAGATCAATCCACCTAAGCAAACTGTTAATCCGATGGCGAGTATTGAGAGTTTTGATACTGGCGCTTTTAGCGTATTGACTGATGGCTCAGGTTTAGGACTAGAAGGTTTTGGCTCTTTTTTATTTATATTCATCATATTATTCGCTTCTGTCTTTTTTATTTGGCTAAATGAAGTGGTGCTGATGTTTGATAGTGTTGCATTGGCACCATAATATCTAGATGGCATAAATTACCTCATTTAGATTTTTGAGAAATATTTTCCGCATTATGACATAGAGTTATCATTGTTTTAAATAAAAATTCATTATTTGCGCTAACAATTTGTAAAACGTTATGCCAATTTAGTTGCTTGGCTTTTTCGAATATCCGTGGGCTAGTTACCACCAATTGTGCTTCATATTTATGTCTATTTTGGCAATATGTGTCGAGTTGGAGTAGGTGATCGACACTTGTTACGAGTAGGATTTGTTGAGCAATATCATCAGTTAGTATGTTGGCTGGATATTGAATTGATTGACGAAAATAACATTGTATTGAGGTCACGTTTGCTTTTTGTTGCAACTCTTGAGACAGCAATTGCCGTCCATTGTTTCCACACAAAATTAAAACGGAACGGCCTTGCAAGTCAGTCAATAGTGGTAATAATCCCTCACTATGTTCTTCATTTGGATAATCAACGTGAACGTCAGCTTGTTGACTAAACAATAGAGCTGACTTTTTGCCAATGGCAAAATAGCGTAGATGTTTAGGAAAGCTTAGATTAGGTTGATGTTCTTTTATCATATAGCTGACTTGTGGCGATACCACAATTACGATATCTGATGGCGCAAGTTGGTTGAGCTGTTGTTGAAGGCTATTTAGTCCGTGACCTGCTAAGATTTTGAATAATGGGAGATGGGTTGCCGGAATATTTGCTTGATTTAATTGCTGGGTTAGCTTATCCCCTTCGGGGGAAGGGCGAGTAATATAAATCATCAATCAATTATTTCCGCTAAAATTTTATCAGCTCCTTTGGCTAACAATTCTGATGCCAGTTGTTGACCTAAGGTTTCAGGCTCGGTTGCTGATTTGGTTAGCGTCGCTTTAATGATTTTGCTCCCATCAATACTACCAACTAACCCGGTTAAAGTTAATAAATCATTCGTTAATTGACTATAGCAGGCGATTGGCACTTGGCAACCACCTTGTAAGGCTTGATTCATTGCTCTTTCTGCTTGGATACAAATTCGGCTGTTTTTATCGTCTAGAGGTGCAAGTAATTTAAGAATCGTGTCATCATTTGATCGGGTTTCAATGCCAACCGCACCTTGCCCAACCGCCGGTAAGATTAGATCTGTTGTTATATATTGTTTGATTCGTTCTTGTAATCCTAATCGCTTTAAACCGACAGCGGCGAGGATGATGGCATCGTATTGTTGATCGTCTAATTTTGCTAGACGAGAGCCTACATTTCCACGTAAATCTTTTATGATGAGATGTGGATATTTTGCTCGTAATTGACATTGGCGTCTTAGACTTGAGGTGCCTACAATGGCGCCTTGCGGTAAATCGTCCAAGCTTTGATATTGGTTTGATATGAGTGCATCACGTACGTCATCGCGTTGGCAGATGGTTGATAGGGTTAGTCCCTCCGGGAATTGGGCGGGAATATCTTTTATTGAGTGAACAGCAATATCAGCTTCGTTGTTTAATATGGCTTGCTCTAGTTGTTTTACAAATAATCCTTTTCCACCAATTTTTGACAGTGGACTATCTAAAAGCACATCACCTTTGGTTACCATAGGAAGCAGTTCCACAGTCAGATCGCTATGGATAGCTGTCAGTTGTTCTTTTACATAGTTAGCCTGCCAAAGTGCTAAGGGGCTTTTACGTGTGGCGATGCGAATTTTCAATGGTGTTTCCATTCCTTTCAAATCTTTGTTTATCTTTTCTTTAACTCTTGAGTCGATTTGCCTAAAGTTTTGAGCGCTTTAGGCATGAAGACATTTTTATTTTTTTACGGTTTAAATGTGCCGCTTAAAGTTCATCGACAAAACGAATTGCATAACCAATATAATTTGCCGGAGTTAATTGTTTTAATCTTGCTTTTTCATGTTCAGGTAAAGCTAACGAGTCAATGAATTGTTGCATTCCTTGTGCATCAACACGTTTACCGCGAGTAAGTTCTTTTAATTTTTCGTATGGTTTTTCGATACCATAACGGCGCATTACGGTTTGAATTGGTTCGGCTAGCACTTCCCAATTACGGTTAAGCTCTTCAAGTAGATATTCTTGATTGACTTCAAGTTTATTTAAGCCTTTTAGGGTCGATTGATAAGCGATGATCGCATAACCAATACCTACACCGAGGTTACGTAATACTGTTGAGTCAGTTAAATCTCGTTGCCAACGAGAAATAGGTAGTTTGCTACCCAAGTGACTCATAATAGCGTTAGCTATACCTAAGTTACCTTCAGAGTTTTCAAAATCAATTGGGTTAACTTTGTGTGGCATGGTGGAAGAGCCGATCTCACCAGCGATGGTTTTTTGTTTGAAATGATTTAGTGCAATATAACCCCAAACATCACGATCAAAGTCGATCATGATGGTATTGAAACGCGCAACACAATCAAAATATTCGGCAATATAATCATGTGGTTCAATTTGCGTGGTGTATGGATTCCATTGTAATCCCAATGATGTGACAAATTCTTCACTAAATTTGTGCCAATTGATTTGTGGGTAAGCCACCATGTGTGCATTATAGTTACCTGTCGCACCATTGATTTTACCTAGAATTTCAATTGACTGTAGTTGTTTAAGTTGTCTTTTTAAACGGTAGGCTACATTAGCAAACTCTTTACCAATGGTAGATGGTGTAGCGGGTTGTCCGTGCGTTCTTGATAGCAATGGCAGATCACGATAAGCTTTAGCTTGAGCGGTGATAATATCAATCAATTTACTCCAATAAGGAACGATTACTGTATCTCGCGCTGTTTTTAGCATTAATGCGTAAGATAGATTGTTAATATCTTCTGAGGTACAGGCAAAGTGGATAAATTCGTTAATAGCTTGTAGCTCTTCGTTACTGTTTACTTTCTCTTTTAGGAAATATTCAACCGCTTTAACATCATGGTTTGTGGTTTTTTCGATGGTTTTAATGCGTAATGCATCTTGTTCATCAAAGTTTTCTACAATTTGGTTAAGGTGTTTAGTGGCAAGCTCACTTAAAGCTGGAACCTCCAGAATATCTGCTTGGCTAGCTAATTTTTGTAGCCAACGTACTTCAACTTGAACGCGATATTTTAATAAACCATATTCACTAAAAATTGTGCGTAATTCTGTTGTTTTGTCACCATAACGACCATCAATTGGTGATAGGGCGGTTAGAGCAGATAATTCCATCGGTTTTACTCCGTTGCTATTTTTTAATTTAATAACTTTGTTGATTAATTTCTTTTAATAACTCTTGCGCTGCATTAGCTATTCGTTTGCGACTTAATAGGAATTGGAAGCGACTTCCTCCAACTTGATACCATAAAATGGCCGAGCGAACACAACTCAATAGTGAAGATCTGACTTTGGCTTGAACTAATGAATTTTGTAGATATTCAGCTTTACCTACCACTTTGATTTTTGTTGCTAACGGGCTGATGATATCAGAATAGATTCCAGCTAATGAATAAGATAGGTCGTCAATATGATTGTCGATTGTTTCATTATTCATTTCAGGATATATGCCTGATATTCGTTGTAAACGTTGATCTATTTTATCTAACGCTTCATTATTTTTTAATAGTTTGCTGGTAATACTTAAGGTGCCAAAAAGGTAACGAATCAGTTCAACATGCTGTTTTTGGTTAGAGGAGAGTAGGGTAATCAGTGTTTCTAACCCTGTTTTGATATTGTTTATACCATCATAAACATCATCAGTGGTTTTTGGTGATGTGTTGAATATGCTTTTTATCGATACTTGATAAATTGTCGTATTACAAACCCCAGTATTAGCAAGCTGAGGGATAAGTGTTGCGCTTTGTGTCGCGCCGGCAAGAGCTATTGCAATATGATGGTATTTATTGTTCACTTTAATGCTCCTTACTGCTTATAATTCGTTCCTCGATAATTCCACCGCCAAGGCAAACTTCATTTTGATAAAACACTGCTGATTGTCCTGGTGTGACAGCTGCAACAGGTTTGTCAAACATGACTTCAATTTTATCTTCACCAAGTGGTGTAACACAACAAGAGATATCTTGTTGACGATAGCGCGTTTTAACTGTGCAATGAAATGGTTGGGTAACAATTTTACGATCAACCCAGTGCAGTTGTTGGGCAATTAAACCATTTGAAAATAGTGCTGGATGGTCATGACCTTGAGCAACAATTAATTCGTTATTTTTAATATCTTTATCAACTACGTACCATGGAGTGTCGTCGGCTTGTTTTAGACCACCAATGCCAAGCCCTTTGCGTTGACCTAATGTGTGGTACATTAATCCTTGGTGTTGACCAATAACTTCACCATTTACGGTTCGAATAACGCCTGATTGTGCAGGTAAATAACGAGCTAAGAAGTCACTGAATTTTCGTTCTCCGATAAAACAGATACCTGTTGAGTCTTTTTTGGCTGCGGTTGCTAAGCCAAGTTGCTCTGCTATCTTTCTTACTTGTGGTTTTTCAAGTTCGCCAACAGGAAATAAACTTTGACGAATTTGGTCTTCACTAAGCGTATATAAAAAATAACTCTGATCTTTGTTGTTGTCGATTCCACGGAGTAATTCAACCTTGTCACCATTTTCGCGTTTACGGACATAATGACCTGTTGCAATATAATCGGCATTTAAATCTTCTTCTGCATATTCGAGAAATGCTTTAAATTTGATCTCTTTGTTACATAAAATATCTGGATTCGGCGTTCGGCCTGCTTTGTATTCAGATAAAAAATGTTCAAAGACATTGTCCCAATATTCTGCAGCAAAGTTGATGGTATGGAGTTTGATATTTAATTTGTCACAGACTGCTTGTGCATCAGCGAGGTCGATAGCTGCAGAGCAATATTCTTCTGTGTCATCTTCTTCCCAATTTTTCATAAATAGACCAACAACATCATAGCCTTGTTGTTGTAATAAATAAGCAGAAACGGAAGAATCTACGCCGCCAGACATGCCGACAACGACTTTTTTTCGAGTGTTTACATTTGGCATAATAACTAAATTAATGGGCAAAAATTTTGTGGTGATTTTAGCATAATTAAGGCTAAATGTATAAGGTTATGCTGTATGGAATGTGATTAGATTGCTTAATTTTATTAATGACATTTTTATTACAATGTTGTTCGCAGAAAAAAATGTAATATCGAGTGATAAAAAACTCCATTGATTTGCATCAATGGAGTAAAAATAAAAAAAAGCGCTATGGCAATATTAATTGAGATTTTTCAATAAATAGATTACATGACCAATTATTTTAAAATCTTTTTGCTCATTTTTCGCTTTCGTAATAGTCGGGTATTTTGGGTTGTCTGAAATCAATAACAGATTTGAACCTTGATTTTGAATTCGTTTAATAGTAATTTGATCGTCATATTGTACAGTATAGAGGAAACCATCAACTGGTTTATTATTTGCTGTATTAATAATGACTATATCATGATTGGATATAGTTGGTTCCATACAATCACCTTTAGCCCAAACAGCAGCAAGATCATCTGCTTCACAACCTTGATGTTTAGTTAAAGTGAGATCAAATGGGATCGTATCTAAAATTGTGAATGCGTTAATGGTTTCGTTCTTATTAAGAAACGGAACATTCACTGTACCTCGGCTTAGCGTTTCAGGTAGTAATCGACATTCACCTTTACCTGTTGCTAACCATTCAATTGACACATCGCATTTATCTGCGATAGTAGCCAACCGACTGAGTGATGGATAGGTTTTTCCACTTAAGTAATCACGGATTACGGCTTCGGACATACCAACACTTCTGGCAAATGCATTGCCTGAGCGACCTTCTAATAGGAGAGTTAATCGGTTTTTAAAAGTTTCAATACAAGTATCGTTAAGTGTTCGTGTTTTTTCTTTGGTTTTTTGTTTTTTTTCTTTAGTTTCCATTATATTTCATTCCATTTTCGGTGTTTTTTTTGTTTTTATTATTTTAATTCGTTTTTTTATGTGCTATTCTTTGCCGGTAACTTTTTATCGTTCTAGAATCGTAATACCGATAATCTTTACAATAGCAAAAAATTTAACCAATAGAGGATCTCATAATGAGAGAACAAGATCAAGACTGGACACCATCAAGAGTTGTAGGTGAAATTAAAATTCGAGGCGGAAATTTAAGGGCTCTTTCACGTTCAAGTGGTTTACAGGCTGATACTTTACGTAATGCTTTATATCGTCATTGTCCAAAATATGAACGTATTATCTCTGAATATTTGCAAGTGCCTGTTGAAAAAATTTGGCCATCTAGGTATGAAAATAAGGTTAAAAAATAAGTTACAAAGTTTAAAAGAAGACGCCTTCTATAGGCGTCTTTTTTATTTTAATTCTTATTTTTTAGCTTGTTCTGCTGCTCTAACAATCGCTGCAAAAGCATCTGCTTTTAATGAAGCTCCACCAACTAATGCACCATCAATATCTGGTTGAGTGAATAGTTCTGCTGCATTTTTGTCATTTACAGAACCACCGTATTGAATTATAACTTGTTTAGCGACAGCGGCATCTTGTTTTGCAATGTGGTCACGAATAAATTTATGTACTGCTTGTGCTTGAGCTGGAGTTGCAGATTTTCCAGTTCCAATTGCCCAAACTGGTTCATAAGCAATTACTGCACCATTAAATGCTTGAACACCTAATGCATTAATTACTGCATCAATTTGACGAGCACATACTGCTTGAGTTTGACCTGCTTCGTTTTCAGCTTCTGTTTCACCAATACATAGTACAGGAACGAGTCCAGCTTCTTTTAATACGCCGAATTTTTGAGCGATAAATTCATCTGATTCTTTATGATAAGTACGACGTTCAGAGTGACCAATGATCACGTGAGTCACACCGATTTCTTTTAACATAGTGGCTGAGACTTCACCAGTATAAGCACCTGAAAGATGAACACCAACATCTTGTGCGCCTAAAAGAATAGTTGAGCCACCTAATTGATGTTTAACGAAATCTAAGTACACAGTCGGTGGTGCAATTGCAATATCGCAGTTTGCTTCAGTTGATAGCTCAGCTCTTAGTCCTGCAACTAAGTCTTTAGCCATTTCGATACTTCCATTGAGTTTCCAGTTACCCATTACGAGTGGTTTTCGCATAATTTTCTCCAACTTAAGATTTAAAAAGGTGTTGATTTCAGAATGAATTCGTTATAATACTCCTTATTATACACCAAATAAATTGAGCTTGAGGAAAAATATGTCATTAGAAATATTGAATCAATTAGAAACTAAAATTCAAAACACTGTAAACACTATTAATACCTTGAAAGAAGAGATTTCGAGATTAAAGCAAGGCAATCATGAACTTGAACAATTAATTAATGATAGTTCAGATGAGATGAAAGCATTACGTGACGAAAATGAGAAGTTAAAACAAGATCAACAAGTTTGGCAACAACGTATTCAAACCCTTTTAAGCAAAATTGGTGAAATAACCCAGTAAATGATTCAATTTTTTAACGCGACTTAGGTCGCGTTTCTTTTATGACGACTAATTAATGTGAAGATGATATTTAAATGCGCGAACAGCTAAAATCTTTATGGCTTACTCAAACCATTCATTTAATAGAATCCGAATCAGGTCGATTTGCTGATCAAGATATTAATCGACAAGTTAAAGCTATGCCAACCTCTTTGGTTAACCGTATCATTACACGTGCAACGATACTGTCTAAACAAAATGGTTTATATTCTGCGCAAAAGGTTATTTTACGTTCTATTAAAATTTCTTTCTGTTTATTACTGTTAATTTCGATTTTTTTAGGTGGTTCATTAACATTTAGCGCTTTGAGTCAAAATCCAATCAATTTGTATTGGGCGCTATTGTGTTTATTAGGTGTTCATTTTATTACGCTCATTATTTGGATTGGTTCATTTTTTTTCTTTTCTCGCTTTGGTGGTAGTTTATTAATCCATTGTTGGTTGTGGATAGCCCAAAAGCTTTATCAAAAAAAGACAGTGCAACAGCTTGTACCGGCTTTTATCACTTTATTTGGTTCTTCAATCCGTTGGTTGCTTGGTTTTGTTCTGAATCTTTTTTGGGTCGTTATTTTATGTAGTGCTTTATTCGTTTTATTGATGCTATTTTCAACTCAGCACTACAGTTTTGAGTGGAAAACTACTTTATTAAGTTCTGATACTATTATTAAGTTAACTCATTATTTAGGTTATGTTCCATCTTTGTTTGGTTTTCCGATTCCAAATGATGATGTGATTAAGCTTAGTGAACACGCTTTAAGTGAGGGTGACATTCGTTCTTCTTGGGCGATTTGGCTATTAGGTGTTTTTATCTGTTATGGATTAGCCGTTCGATTTCTATTAATGACTTTTTGTGGCATCGCTTGGATTGTGAGTAGCCGAAAAATTAAATTAAATTTGGATGATCCTGACTTTCAAATCCTATCCCAACAATTACAGCCACTTTTAACCCAAATGGTGGATGAAGATAAGTTAGGCGAACCTAAATGGCAACTACCAATCTCACAGATTGAAGAAGGAAGTGGTGTCTATTTAGTGGCTGTGGATGTAGATGAGAGTTGGAATCCACCGCATGACGGGCATTTTTACGGATTTTTAAATACTCGTGAGCAGCGAAATGCAATATTAGATCTTTTGCAATTAAAACCAGCGTATAAAGTGTTAATTGCAATCGATACTGATCGAGCACCAGATCGCGGGGTATTAAATTTTGTTCAACAATTAATGAATAAATCACAGCAAAGTCGAATATGGTTTATTAATCAAGGTAAACAATTACATAATTGGCAATCGTTATCTTTACCGTTAGCTAATCCTAGTTGGTTAGATCAGGATAATTAATATGATAACTTCATTGAAATTAGCGATAGTTGGACATGCAAATTTTGGTAAAACTTCACTTTTGCGTGCATTAATAAGAGATAGTCATTTTGGTGATGTTTCTGATAAGCCAGGTACTACTAGACATGTAGAGTCAATCAAACTTCCACTAGCGGATAACACCGACATCACTTTTTATGATACACCTGGATTTGAAGACAGTTTGGCGCTTTATGACTATATCAATCAACTTGTATCGCCAAATAGTAAGCTTGATGGAGTCGATAAATTAACGATTTTTTTACAAAGTCCAGAAGCTGAAAACCTCTTCAATCAAGAAGCAAAAGTAATCCGACAGGTGTTAAATTGTGATGCTGCTATCTATGTGATCGACGTGCGAGAGCCCGTTCTACCTAAATATCACGATGAATTAGCTATCTTAGCCAATAGCGATAAACCGATTCTTGCAGTACTTAACTTCATTTCAGCTGAGGAACAGAATGAAAAGGAATGGAAAAGATTGCTTTCAAGAATGGGGATTCATGCTATCATTGGGTTCAACGCTGTTTTTCCACCCTTAGACGGTGAAGAAAAATTGTACAATAGCTTGGCGTTATTGGTTGAACCAGCAAAAAAAATATTGGATAATTGGCTAGTTAATATTGCTGAAACTCGTGAATCACGTAATCGTACAGCTAACCAAATCATTGCAGAAGCATTAGTTGATGTGACTGCTTTTTATGAAATGGCAAAATCTGATGATAAGCAAGCTGTCGCTGACATGCAAAATAAAGTCAGAAAACGTGAACAGAAAGCAATTAATGATTTATTGAAGCTCTATCAATTCGATTCAACTCAAGAGAGTGAAGAGAATTTGCCTTTAATCAAAGGCCGTTATAATGCAGACTTGTTTAATCTTGATGCATTAAAAACGATGGGGGTTCACTTGACCAAAGGTTTTGTGTCGGGCGCTACAATCGGTGCTAGCATTGATTTAGCAACTGGTGGATTATCATTTGGTTCAGCTGCGTTAATAGGTGCAGCCGTTGGTAGTTTAATGCAAACTGCTAAGCATTATGGATCGAGAATGCGCTATCAGCTTTCTGGATTTAGTAAACTAAGTGTTGATGATGTGATCATTTGTTTTCTTTCTTTACGATTAGTTCAGCTTAAAGAGAGTTTAAATTTTCGCAGCCACGCGAACCTTAGCCCAATTAAGTTGTCTAAACTTGATGAAAATAAGTGGCAAAAAGGCGTTTTACCTAAAAGTTTAAAGGTAGCAAGACGTTATTCGCAGTGGTCTACGTTGAATAAAGGAACAAGAAGAAATGACAAGAAAAGACAATCGATTATTAACGAAGTTGCGCAGCAGCTGCGGTAGCGTTAAAAAGCGATTATTAGCAAGCTCACTAATTTTATCATTATTCGTATTATTTGGTTGTAGTAGCAGTCATAGCCAAGTATCAGTTAAATCTGATCCTGTGATGTTAGCCAAAATTGAACAGCACTACTCAAAATGGAAGAGAACACCTTACCGTTATGGTGGTACTACTTTAGCTGGTAGTGATTGTTCTGGTTTAGTTATGAACTTCTACAAAAATAGATTACAAAAGACCCTTCCAAGAAGTGCTGCTGAACAAGCTAAATTAGGTTATAAAGTTACCACGCCTAAAGCGGGTGATTTAGTCTTCTTCAAAACTGGACGTAGTCGTAGCGGATTACATGTTGGTATTTATTATGCAGATGGTAAATTCTTACATGCTTCAACTTCAAAAGGTGTTATCTATTCAAATCTGAATGAAGATTACTGGAAAAAACATTACTGGATGACACGTCGTGTGACTGGTCGTTAAAAAAGTTTAATAAATATAATAAAAAACTCTCTATATTTAGAGAGTTTTTTTTATTCCCAAAAATTGGATCTTCATTAATAATGATTAAACGGATTAATTTAACCAATTAATCCGTTTTTAGATTTAGCTGTCAGCTGGCGTTTCTATATCGGAATAGGTTGCTAGCATCTGCAAGAATTTAAATTTGGAATTAACCATTTTCGCAGATTGCTCATGCAAGGTATTAGCAATCACTGGCTCAAGTGTTTCTAAACGACGGAATCGCTGTTCTTTGAGTAACACATCAGATAATGATTCACTGTTTGGTGCTTTTGAGTCTAGCACTAGACCCGGTTTTCCTTCTTGCATACGACGAGGATCATAACGGTATAGTGGCCAAAAACCTGATTTTACTAAATCTTTCATTTGTTCATGAGATTTAGATAAATCATAACCATGTTCTTCACAAGGACTATAAGCAATAACGAGAGAAGGGCCGTTATAGGCTTCAGCTTCTTGTAATGCTTTTAGGGTTTGATTTAGTTGTGAGCCTAAGGCAACTTGAGCAACATAAACGTGACCATACATCATCACACTCACACCTAGATCTTTACGGGCTTTATTTTTACCTAAATCAGCAAATTTTGATACAGCACCCATTGGTGTAGCCTTCGATTGTTGACCACCAGTATTTGAGTAGCATTGAGTATCAAGAACTAAGATATTTACGTTTTCAGTGAGACTCATTACATGGTCTAATCCACCAAACCCAATATCATATGCCCAACCATCACCACCAATTGCCCATACTGATTTATCAATTAAGTAGTCAGCATCTTGTATTAGCTCTTTAGCTTCCGATGAGGTTAAATGAGCTAATTGTTGACGCAGTAAATTGACTTGCGTACGTTTTTCATCAATTGAAAGATCCGGAGATTGTAAATTGATTACAATTTCTGGTGAAATTTCGCCTGCAACATGTTCCAACAAACGTAATGCTCGTTTTTTATGTTGGTTATAGGTAATTCGATAGCCAAGGGCGAATTCGGCATTATCTTCAAATAATGAATTTGCCCATGCTGGTCCTCGACCATTATGATCGGTGGTATATGGTGTTGACGGTAAGTTACCCCCATAAATTGATGAACAACCGGTGGCATTAGCAATAGCGAGATGATCACCATATAATTGCGTTAATAATTTGATGTAAGGTGTTTCACCACAACCCGCACATGCACCAGAATATTCAAATAATGGTGTTAATAGTTGCGATGTGCGTATATCTATACGTTCGAGGGTTTTTACTTCACGATCTGGTAGTGCTGTAAAGTACTCATAATTAGTCCGCTGTGTTTCAAGATTATCAATGCGCGACTGCATATTGATAGCTTTGATATCAAAGTTATTGCGGTCACGTGAAGGACAAACTTCAACACACAAATTACATCCAGTACAATCTTCAGGCGCAACTTGTAATACGTAGCGTTGACCTTTCATATCTCGCGCTTTCACTTCTAGTGAGCTTAACGATTCTGGTTCATTAACTATTTCACTAACTACTTTGGCTCGAATAGCCGCATGAGGACAAGCTACTACACAATGGTTACATTGGGTACAAAGTTCGGGTTTCCAAATTGGAATTTCTTCCGCAATGTTGCGTTTTTCCCATTTAGTGGTGCCAACTGGCCATGTTCCATCGGGCGGGAACGCCGAAACGGGTAAAGTATCACCTAAGCCGGCTAACATTGTTCCAGTAACCATTTTAACAAAATCAGGCGCATTGCTTGGTACGACTGATGGGCGCAATGGGCTACTTTCATCAACACAACTTAATGGAATTTGTTCAAGTGATGCGATGGCTAAATCAAGCGCTTTCCAGTTATTTTCAACAATATCTTGCCCTTTACTGCTATAACTTTTGGCTATAACTTCTTTCAGTTGAGTGATACTGAAATCATTTTTAAATATTTCAGATAAATGGAAGAAAGCGGCTTGCATTACGGTGTTTATTCTTGCCCCTAAGTTACATTCTCGAGCAATTTTAGCCGCGTTGATAATATAAAAGTGTGCTCTTTTCTTAATTAATTGAACTTGAACTTCTTTGGGTAATCTATGCCAGACTTCATCCTTACTATAAGGCGTATTAAGCAAAAAGATTCCATCGTCTTTCAATCTTTCAACGATCTGATACTTGTCAATAAACTGATCTTGATGACAACCAATAAAATGAGCACTGGTGATTAAATAAGGTGAATCAATAGGCTCAAGGTTGACTCTAAGATGAGAGGTTGTTAAACCACCTGCCTTTTTCGAGTCATAAACAAAATAACCTTGAACATAAAACGGTGAGTTATGACCAATAATTTTAATATTATTTTTTGTAGCAGATACGGTTCCATCACTTCCCAAACCATAAAATAATGCTTCAAGTGCTGATTTTTGTGGTATAGATTGTTCTGGTAATGGTAATGATAATCCAGTTATGTCATCGTAAATACCAACAGTAAATCGAGGTTTTGGCTTCTCAATAGCTAATTCATTAAAAATAGCTAATACCGAGCGAGGATCGAACTCTTTCGAAGATAAACCATAACGACCACCAATAATTTGTGGTAAATAACTACGTTCACCGCGAGAAAAACTTTCAGCAAATGCTGTCATTACATCTAAATAAAGTGGTTCTGCTTGAGCGCCTGGTTCTTTGGTGCGATCCATCACCGCGATTTTTTTCACGGTTTGAGGAATAATATCAAGCAGATGTTTTGCTGAAAAAGGGCGGTATAATCTGACGATGACTACGCCAACTTTTTCATCATTTTTGATTAGATGATCAACCACTTCTTTGGTGGTACTGACCCCCGACCCCATAATGACAATAATACGTTGCGCATCATCTGTGCCATAATATTCGAAAGGTTTGTATTTTCTCCCTGTCTCTTTTTCAAATGCCTGCATCGCATCAACAACATGGTCGTAAGCATTTTCATAATAGGGATTAACGGCTTCACGACATTGGAAGTAGGTATCAGGATTAGCTGATGTTCCCCGTATTACCGGGTTATCTGGCGTTAATGCTCGAGCACGAAAAGCTTCAATAGCTTGATTAGGTAGTAAGTTACGAATTTGTTCATCACTGATTGGGTAAATTTTATTGACCTCATGTGAGGTTCTAAATCCATCAAAAAAGTGGACAAATGGCACATGACTATTGAGTGTTGCTATTTGTGAAATTAACGCTAAATCTTGAGCTTCTTGCACTGAGCTAGAACAAAGCATGGCGAAACCAGTTTGCCTGATTGACATGACATCTGAATGGTCACCAAAAATAGATAATGCATGAGTTGCAACAGTACGAGCAGCAACGTGTAAAACAAATGGTGTTAATTCTCCCGCTATTTTGTATAGCGAAGGAATCATTAATAGTAAACCTTGTGATGAGGTAAATGATGTTGCTAGTGCGCCAGTCATTAATGCGCCATGCACGGTCGAGATTGCGCCAGCTTCGGATTGCATCTCAACTACTTTTGGGGTATCACCAAATACGTTGGGCTTATTAAATTCTGCCCATGTGCTGGCTTGCTCAGCCATTGATGAACTCGGTGTAATTGGATAAATAGCAATGACTTCGTTTGCACGATATGCGACAGATGACACCGCACTATTAGCATCTGATATGATCATTAAAAAACCTTGTATTTTATCGTTTTATGACATTACTTAGTTATTATATTTTTTTGACTATTGTACCAGAAAGTAAGATAGCTTTTAGTTATTTTTGTGTTAAATTTTTCTATTATGACTATCTGTTTTTAATCATGACCAAGCGAATTATCATTGGTAAATCGAATTGCAAAAGTTGATGATTAAGCTAACTTAACAAGTTATTTAAGTTGAAGATTTTTTGAAGGTTTATCAATGAGTAGTATCAATAGCATTGATTAGATAAAAAGTTTATATTATCCAAATGGTTGGATAATATAAACGAATAGTATTATTTAATAATTACACGCTCAGTTGATGATGATGTTTTTATTTCACCTAGTAGCCAGGCTTTTTCACCATGCTCATTAAGCAAATTGATGGCTTGGTCAGCTAACTGTTTTGGTAAAGCGATGATTAAACCAACGCCACAGTTGAAAGTACGATACATTTCATGGCGACTGACATTACCTGCTTGTTGTAACCAATTGAAGATTGACGGCCATTGCCAGCTTAATTCATCAATAATCGCTTGAGTGTTATCCGGTAAAACACGAGGGATGTTTTCCCAAAAGCCACCACCAGTAATATGGGCAATTGCATGAACGTCGATTTTGGAAATCAAATCGAGAACAGATTTGACATAAATTTTGGTTGGAGCAAGTAGATGATCAGCTAATGGTTTTCCATCTAATTGTTCAGTAGCTGGATTTACACCACTCACTTCGATTATTTTTCGAACTAAAGAGTAGCCATTAGAGTGGGCGCCACTGGATGCAAGAGCAATTAAAGCATCACCATCTTGTACTTTACTCCCATCAATCATTTCTGCTTTTTCAACTACGCCAACACAAAAGCCGGCTAAGTCATAATCATCACCGTGATACATTCCTGGCATTTCAGCTGTTTCACCGCCAACTAAAGCGCAGCCTGATTGTTTACAACCTTCAGCGATACCTGTAACGACTGTTGCTGCAACATCAACATTAAGTTTACCTGTTGCATAGTAATCTAAGAAGAATAACGGCTCCGCACCTTGAACAATCAAATCATTAACGCACATTGCAACTAAATCAATACCAATTGATTCATGGCGGTTTAAATCCATTGCCAGACGTAATTTTGTGCCCACACCATCAGTACCTGATACTAAAATAGGTTGCTTATATTTTTGCGGAATTGCACATAATGCACCAAAACCACCTAGTCCACCCATAACTTCAGGACGTTTGGTCTCTTTTACAACAGATTTAATGCGATTTACCAGTTCATTGCCTGCATCGATATCGACACCGGCATCTTTATAGCTAAGAGATTTGTTATTTGACACGGGAGCAGTCCTTACAGTAGAAAAATTGTTTGATATTTTAGCAAGGATGAAATTTATTGGCGACTAATTATTGATAAAATAACTTATTAATTAAAGAGATTCATTGTTCTCAAACCAACTCTCTAAAATAATAATGGCAGAAGTTGCATCAACATGACCTTTTTCAAGCGCCCGATAACCACGTGAAGCAAAAATGTGTGATTTAGCCTCAACTGTGGATAATCGTTCATCTTGTAGATGTACTTGATAACCAAACATACCATGCAAACGGTTAGCAAATTTGCGAGCTCTAGCGGTTAAAGGTTGTTCTGTGCCATCCATATTTAATGGTAGTCCAACCACTAAATAATCGGGTTTCCATTCATTAAGTACTTTTTCAATCGCTTGCCAATTAGGTATGCCATCACGAGCTTTAAATGAACAAAGTGGGTTAGCGGTTTTGGTGATGTCCTGACCAATAGCTGCACCAATACTTGCAGTACCAAAATCAAATGCAATAATAGTTGCCATTGTCTATGCATTACCCATTTGGTGAGAAATAGTACTGATATTAATGCCCAATGATTCAGCCGCTTTTTTCCAACGATCCTCAATAGCCACTTCAAAAATAATTTGTGGATCAGCTTCGGTAACTAACCAGTCATTTTTGGCTACTTCACTTTCAAGTTGTAATGATTGCCAACTTGAGTAACCCAGTGCTAGAAAGATATCTTTTGGTTGTTCTGGAGAGCCAATCGATTTCAATGCGTCAAGTGATGTGGTTATCATCACATCATCTGAAATCTGTATACTTGATGCAAACCCCTTATGAGGCGTGTGTAAAATAAAACCTTGCTCCTCGGCAAGTGGTCCACCACAAAATACTGGATGCTCAAGTTCAGCACAACTTTTTGAGGCAGTGATTTCAAGACGGGACAATACGGTTTCAACATTGAGATCTATAATAGGCTTATTCAAAATAATACCCATTGCACCATCACGATTATGTTCACAGATATACACCACAGAACGACTAAATACTGAATCATGTAGTGTTGGCATTGCAATAATAAAATGATTTTTTAAATTCATACGCTCACATTGTTGTTAAATTATAATGCACATTTACCAATTTTGACTTTATGTTCTACATTACAACGCATTAATACTTCTGGATGATTGGTTTCTTCATTAATTGATTCACCAATAATTTCAAAATCCTGCGATAAGTAAAAGTTAATCGCATCACTATTTTGTTTATACACATGTACCAATAATTCATTGTGACGCTGTTTTGCTTTTTCAACTAGCGCAGCTCCAGTTCCTTGATGACGAAAACCTTCTTCAACAAAGAGTCCAGAAATATAATTCTCAGTTAAACCTATAAAACCTACTACGCCATTAAGATCTTGGACATAGATAGTTGACATTGGAATCAACATTTTAACTATATCGTAGTTCTGTTTAAAAAATTCAAGATCAATAAAGTTGTGAGCTTGTTCATTACCTTGTAGCCATATCTTCATAATGGCTTCTAAATCTTTTGGTTGGTATTCTCTAATCATTTTTTTAACTCTTCTTATTTAATCTTGATTCAATCGCGTCCATTAAAAGCCCCGTGATTGATAAATCTGGATGGGCAGTTTCAATTTCTCGTACACAAGTTGGACTAGTGACGTTAATTTCAGTTAATTTATCCCCAATTACATCAAGTCCGACAAATAAAAGTCCTTTTTGTTTTAATGTTGGTCCAATACTGTTGGCAATTTTCCAATCACTTTCACTTAAAGCTCTTACTTCACCATGTCCGCCAGCGGCTAAGTTTCCACGTGTTTCACCTTTTTGAGGTATCCGCGCCAAACAATAAGGAACCGGAACACCATCGACAACTAAAATACGTTTATCACCATCTTTTATTGCTGGGATAAAATTTTGCGCCATACAGTAACGAGTATTATGCTCGGTAAGTGTTTCAATTATCACAGACACATTGGGATCATCTTGTTTGATTCTAAAAATTGACGAACCGCCCATACCATCAAGTGGTTTTAAAATAATGTCATGAAATTGTTGGTGGAAAGCCTTAATTTGTGATGTTTGGCGAGTAACTAAAGTTTCCGGCGTAAAATCAGCAAACCAAGCAGTAAATAATTTTTCATTACAATCACGTAAGCTTTGTGGCTTATTAACCACTAATACGCCTTTATCTTCAGCGCGTTCTAAAATATAAGTCGCATAGATAAATTCGGTATCAAAAGGCGGATCTTTACGCATTAGTATCACATCGAGTTCACTTAATGCTATTGTTTGTTCGTCACCAAAATCAAACCAATGTTCACTATTGTTATGAACTGTTAGTATACGAGTGGTTGCACTTGCTTCACCATTACGTAAAAACAGATCATTCATCTCCATATAATAGAGTTGATAACCTCGCTTTTGTGCTTCAAGCAGCATAGCAAAGCTGGTATCTTTTTTTAATTTGATATGGCTGATGGGGTCCATAACAATACCAAGTTTAATCATGTTGACTCCTTACTGATTTTATCTGATTGCATTGAATTTGCTGTTGATGACTTGCACGCTTTTCTACCTATTTAATATAGCTTATAAGAAAACAAGGCCGAGCGTGGTTTTAGCAATAAAAATCAAGTTTTGAACTATCATACTCGTTACCGATTAATAAGCAAAGCAATCAATTGTTAACTCATTCATTTTGGGTGATTAACCTAAATCACCTAAACGAACTTGAAGGGCGGTTATGGCTGTTAGTGCAGCTGTTTCAGTTCGTAAAACTCGTGGACCGAGTAAAATATCTGTAAACTGATATTGATGCGTCATCTGAATTTCTTCGTTAGATAGCCCACCTTCTGGTCCAATTAATAAACTAATGTTTTTATCCTCAGACGACAGTTGATTTATGCCTTTTTCTGCTTTTGGATGTAAGCTGAGTTTTAAGCTATCAGTTAAACTTGCACACCAATTTTCTAATTTCATTACCGAGTTTACGGTAGGGATGATGTTACGCCCACATTGTTCACAGGCAGAAATAACAATTTTTTGCCATTGTTGAACCTTCTTTTCAAGCCTTTCTTGATCAAGCTTTACGCCACAGCGTTCAGAAAGTAGTGGGGTAATGGTACTCACGCCTAATTCAACTGATTTTTGAATAGTAAACTCCATTTTATCACCACGAGAAATAACTTGGCCTAAATGAATGTTTAAAGGTGATTCTCGATCATCAAAAACAGTCGTTGCTGTTTTTACAACAACGTTTTTTTTGTTTACTTCATGGATCACTGCTGGCGTAATTTGGTTAGAGCCGTCAAACAACGTCACTGATTCGCCAGGCTTCATTCTTAATACACGGATCAGGTGATTAAAAGCATTATCGTCCAAGGTAATTAAGCTATTTTGGGTGATGGTGTAGGGTTGAAAAATTCGAGTCATATCATCTTTTATTCACTATTATTTGAAATAAATTATAGCGTAATTTAATAAGATTCGGTAATCTCTATTTTAAACAATATCAATGCTTGGAATTGAATATGACATTAACGATTAAAGATAGAGTATTAATTGAATCTCTAACAGTTTATACCACAATTGGTGTTTATGATTGGGAAAAAAACATCAAACAGAAGCTAGTCCTTGATTTAGAAATGGCTTGGGATAATAAGCCAGCAGGAAAAAGTGATAATGTAGAATTTTGTTTAGACTATTTCGTTGTTTCACAATCAATAACATCATTTATTGAAGCAAATAAATTTGAGCTTATTGAAACGGTAGCTGAACGTGTTGCACAGTTAGTTATTGAACAATTTTCAGTTCAATGGTTAAAAATCAAAGTTTCAAAACCAGATGCGATTGCTAATGCAGGCAATGTTGCTGTGATTATTGAACGTAGTATTAATTAACTCAACAAATTAATGAATAAAAAAAACGAAACGCTAGATAAAGCCCTTAATGAGCGAAGTGATAATTTACATCATAGAGCTTTTAAAAATAGTGAGCCTTTTTCAATTAAATTGACTGACGCGCTACGTTGGCGCCTTAAACGTAAAGTCTTACCACCCAAAGCGGGATATCAAGTATTTAACCAAACTTGGTGTAGCTCAATTGATTTAAATTTAGAAGGTGATAGAGTCTGGTGGATAGGGCATTCAACTACGTTAATAAGACTTAATAATAAATGGATATTAACCGATCCGGTTTTTTCCAACCGAGTCTCGCCGTTCCAATTTATTGGCCCCAAACGACGAACTAAACCCGCTATTACTATCGATAAATTACCAACGATTGATGTAGTTTTGATATCGCATAGCCATTATGACCATCTTGATTTTAATAGTATAAGGCAACTGGTAAAACGTTTTCCACAAATGACTATTTTAGTTCCCCTAGGGCTCAAAACCAAACTATTAAAATGGGGAGCGAAGCAAGTTATTGAGTTGGACTGGTGGCAATCTTCTAATATTGGTGGAATAACGTTTACTGCGACACCAGCAAAGCATTGGAGTAATCGTGGTGCTTTTGATGTCAACAAATCATTATGGTGTGGTTGGATAATGCAGAATGATGACTCGCCGTTATCAAAAAATATCTACTTTATGGGGGATACCGGCTATTCAACCAGTTTAAAGAAAATTGGCGAAAGGTTTAAGCAAATCGATCTAGCCTTAATCCCCATCGGCGCATATGCACCGCGTTGGTTTATGCAATCACAGCACATCGACCCTCAACAAGCATTGCAACTGTATGATGAATTAAATTGCCAATCAGCGATCGCCATTCATTGGGGAGCTTTTGAATTAGCTGATGAATCGTTAGATGAACCACCGTTTTTATTAAATTCTTTGAAGAAAGGTCGTGCTTTTCACGTAATAAAAATAGGTGATAGCTTTGCTATCAATCAGTTTAATAATGCATTAGAATAATGAATAAATTATAGGATAACTAAATATTTGCGAGGGGATATGATGAAACCAGTAATTATCGCACTAACTTGCCTTACACTAAGTTTAAGTTTAACAGCTTGTGGTGGTAAAAATGATGAAGGCAAACAGTACCATTGGTCAAAAGCTCACGGTGTGCTTGAAGATTGCCGAGGGGTGATGAATAAATCAGAACAATGCCAAAAAAATTCAAACAATCAACAGTACTTATTCCAAATAGATAGGTATTAATATGAGCGCTTGGCTTGTTTATGCTTTGCTATCGGCAATTACCGCTGCCTGTGTTGCAATTTTAGGTAAAATTGGTTTACAACACCTTGATGCCAATACTGCAACAGCAATACGGGCTATTGTTATGGCGATTTTTTTAGTTGGCGTGGTTGCCGTGCAAGGAAAGCTAAATCTAATTAACACGTTCTTTAACGATAAGAAAGCATTACTTATTATCGCATTGAGTGGAGTCGCTGGGGCATTATCTTGGTTATTCTACTTCATGGCAATTAAAGAAGGTAAAGTCTCGCAAGTTGCCCCGATTGATAAACTTAGCGTTGTTTTTGCCGTAATTTTTGCTGTTATTATCTTTGGCGAAAAAATTTCATTTCTTTCAGCTATTGGTGTTGCCATGATTGCTGCAGGTGCTGTTTTAGTTGCGCTATTTTAATAAATTATTAAACAGCTCAACTGTCACATATTCACCTTTAGCAACATTGCCTCTTTCTTGCTCAAGGATGATAAAGCAGTTGGCATGATTAAACGACTGAGTTAGATGTGAGCCTTGTTGACCCGTTGAAGCAACTTCTAACTCACCTTCAGAATTAACTTGCAACACACCGCGTTGAAAATCTAATCGGCCAACACTTTTTTTAAGATTCGTTGCTGCTTTCACTTTAAATGACAGATTGTTAGAGGTTAAATGCTCTCCTGACAGTGCTAAAATTAAAGGCTGAACTAACTGATAGAAAGTGACCAATGTCGAAACAGGATTGCCGGGTAATCCACAAAACAGCGCATCACCTATCTTTCCAAACGCAAACGGCTTACCGGGTTTTATAGCAATTTTCCAGAAATTAATTTTACCCAGTGCTTCTAAAGCTGTTTTTGTATAATCTGCATCACCAACAGAAACGCCACCGCTGGTAATCACTAAATCAGCAAGTTTAGACGCTGTTTCAAGTGATTGCTTAATTCGGTTCGGATCATCGGCAATAATACCTAAATCGATAATTTGGCAATTTAATTTAGATAATAATAATTTTAGCGTAAATCTATTACTATCATAAATTGCACTTTTGTTTGTTAGCGGATCACCAATATCGGTTAATTCATTTCCGGTTGAAAAGATAGCGACTTTTATTTTTTTATAGACGACTAATTCAGTTATACCAAGCGTGGCTAAACTTGATAGTGTTGGAATGGTTAAACGTGTACCTTTAGTCACCACCACCGAATCTTGTTTAACATCTTCGCCGATACAACGAATATTGCTACCTAATTTAATATCACCTAAAAAATTAATACCTGACTCTGTTTGCTCTGTCTCTTCTTGCATCACCACAGCATCAGCTTGTTCAGGAACAGGCGCGCCAGTCATAATGCGTAAGCAACTCCCTGAAGGCCAATTCAGATTAGAGATATCATCTCCAGCAAAAATAGTATCAGCTAAAGGTAATAATTTCGATTGATTGATATCAGCTAACCTTACCGCATAACCATCCATAGCCGAATTGTTAAAACTTGGTACATTAATTGGAGAAATAACCTGTTCGGCAGTAACACAATCTAAGGCGTCAAATAATGCAACTTTTTCACTTGAAAGTTGATTGTATAATGATGATGCTTCAAGTATATTTTTTTTAGCTTGCTCAAAGGTTAATAACATAAATGAAGCTCCTTATAATTGATTATCCATTCAGGGAAGAGTGATATTGGCGAGTTATTAATTTTACAAAATTGAAATAAATAGGGTGCGGTATTAAACTGCACCCATTAAAACTTGATTATACATTAAATAAGAAATTCATAATATCGCCATCTTGCACGACATAATCTTTTCCTTCTGAACGCATTTTTCCTGCTTCTTTAGCACCTTGTTCACCACCATATTTGATAAAATCTTCAAAGGCAATGGTTTGTGCACGGATAAAACCTTTTTCAAAATCGGTATGAATTTTCCCTGCTGCTTGAGGTGCAGTATCACCAACCGAGATAGTCCAAGCACGAACTTCCTTAACGCCAGCAGTAAAATAAGTTTGTAAGTTAAGTAAACTATAACCCGCGCGGATAACTCTATTTAGACCCGGTTCGGTTAAACCAAGATCTTGCATAAATTCATCACGATCAGCATCATCAAGCTCAGCAAGTTCTGCCTCAATAGCAGCACAAACTGGTACTACGACTGCTTTTTCTTGTTCTGCGATGGCTTTCACTTTATCTAAAAACGGATTGTTTTCAAAACCATCTTCATTGACATTCGCAATGTACATAGTGGGTTTTAACGTTAAGAAACTAAGATATTTAATCGCATCTAGTTCTTCTTTACTTAAATCTAAAAGTAATAATTTTTTACCTTGTTCAAGGTGAGGAAGGCACTTTTCAAGAATCTCAAGTTCATATTTAGCGTCTTTATCACCACCTTTGGCTCGTTTTTGTAAACGGGTAATAGCGCGTTCACAGGCTTCAAGATCGGCTAACGCAAGTTCTGTGTTAATAATTTCGATATCTTCAGCTGGATCGATTTTACCTGCAACATGAACAATGTTTTCGTTTTCAAAACAACGAACAACATGGCCAATTGCTTCGGTTTCACGAATATTAGCTAAGAATTGGTTACCAAGTCCTTCACCTTTAGATGCACCTTTTACTAAACCTGCGATATCAACAAATTCCATGGTCGTTGGTAATGTTCGTTGCGGCTTAACAATTTCCGCTAATTGATCTAAACGCGGATCGGGCATTGGCACTACGCCTGTATTAGGTTCGATGGTACAAAACGGAAAGTTAGCCGCTTCAATCCCAGCTTTAGTTAGTGCATTAAAAAGCGTTGATTTACCCACATTTGGTAGACCGACAATTCCACATTTAAATCCCATATTGTTTATTACCTTGTGTTATAAAAATCTTAAACAATGATTATATACTAAATTGCACTAATTGTGCTAATGTTGATGATATAAGAAGATCGAAATCAACACTTAAAACGATACTATGCTTAATCTCAAAATAGTTTTATTAACAGTATGATTGTTAGCTAATTTTGAAAGGTTAATCCGAGCTGATATAATTGATTTTTTTTCACTCCATAAATTTCAGCAGTAATCGCAGCGGCTTTTTTTAAAGGTAGCTCATTTAATAACAGTTTTAGTGTATTAATTGCTTTTGCATCAATCACATCATCCGTTTTACTCACACCTTCGGCAATTAAAACGAATTCGCCTTTTTGTCGGTTACTATCTTCTTCTAACCATTCAATCAGATCTTTTATGGAAAAATGGACGATGGTTTCCCATGTTTTGGTCAGTTCTTTAGCTAATACAATCTGTCTATCGCTTCCCCAAATGGTTTGCATATCATGCAAGGTATCTAAAAGTCGATGCGTTGATTCGTAAAAAATCATAGTTCGTGGTTCATCAATTAATGTAGTAAGATAATCTTGTCGTGCTTTTGTTTTAGCCGGTAAAAATCCCTCATAACTAAATCTATCCGAAGGTAATCCAGCCACTGAGAGTGCTGCAATGGCCGCACATGCACCAGGGATGGGTACTACATTAATATTATTTTCACGGCAAGCTTTCACTAAATGATAACCGGGGTCATTAATTAATGGTGTGCCTGCATCAGATATTAACGCTATTGATAATCCTGATTTAAGTTTTTCAATTAATAGTTGTGATTTTTCTTGCTCATTATGATCATGTAAGGCGAACAATTTGGCTTTAATCCCCAAATGTTGCAAAAGCAGTCCACTATGACGGGTATCTTCAGCCGCAATTAAGTCAACTTGCTTAAGTGTATTAATCGCGCGAAGGGTAATATCATCTAAATTACCAATAGGTGTTGCTACAATATATAAAGTCATTATTTTGGGATCACTGTAAATTTTTAAGTCTTAAATATACTATACCAAATTTAATGTACATACTCCTAGTGCCGAAAAAAGGCTTAATCAATAAAACATAGACGGATAATAGGGCATTTATTAAACCAAATTTTAGCAATCATTTTATACTCAATTTGGTGACAGATTTCATCTAAAAATCGCCTAAATAACTTACAATAAGCAACATAAACTGTAAAATTTGCCGAATTTACAGTTTTTAAGCAATAAAAATGCTATTTTAGCTGTGATTTTATTGATTTAGCTTGCTGGTAATTAATATAATAGCTTTTTGTTATAAAAACGATAAAATGTTCGTATTAAAACTATATATATAAATGAAAGGTATTATTGTGAAAAAAATTCTCACATTAAGTTGTTTAAGTTTGATGATTTCTGCTTGTACGCAGACAAATCCAGCTGATATCGAAGATATATCTGATTCTTCGAGATCTTCTACCTCCTCGGTTTACACAAAACCGCCTGAAATTATTTCAAAAGGTAATCGAGCGCCATCATCTACATCAACTTATACACCATCGGCGCCAGCATCTCGTAATTCGACTAGCGGTTCAACTAGTCAAGGTGTTGTGACATCTAATGAACGTATTGTCTATAATCGTGATTATAATGATATTCCAAAAGGTGGCTATCAAGGTGATACTTACACCGTCAAACGAGGCGATACACTGTTTTATATTGCTTGGGTAACCGGTAATGATTATCGAGCATTAGCTGCTAAAAATAATATCAAAGAACCTTTTGCTGTTAGTGTAGGTCAAGTGCTTGATGTTAGCGGTGGCACAACGATCGTTGAAACTAAAAAAACCACATCAACGAATACTCCTGCTCAGACTAGTTCAACAAAACCAGTTGTAACAACAGTAACTACTACAACAACTACTACATCTGGTACTAATAAACCAACCAATACAGTTGAAACTACTGAAACTGTAACTGAACCGGCTTCAACCACATCGCCATCTAGCTCAACATCGAATGTTGCCAATATTACATGGCAATGGCCGGCACAAGGTAAGATCATTGAAAAATTTTCTAATGCCACTAAAGGTATAGATATTGCTGGTTCATTAGGCGCTAAAGTCGTTGCAGCAGCGGATGGTCGAGTGGTTTATTCTGGTAATGCATTACCAGGTTATGGTAACTTAATCATTGTAAAACACAATGATGACTATTTAACGGCGTATGCGCATAACCAAACTATTTTGGTTAAAGAACAACAAAATGTTCGAGCAGGTGAACAAATTGCGACAATGGGCGCAACGGGAACTTCATCAGTACGACTACACTTTGAAATTCGTTATAAAGCGCAATCAGTCGATCCATTAAAATACTTATCTAAATAATAAGTGTTTAAAACGATTAAAACGTTAAAAATGCACTTAATCAAACGTGCATTTTTAACGAAAGTCCAATTCATTTAACCATTTTATTTTACGTAACTAAGGAGTTATATTCATGGCAGTAAAAAAATTAGTTCTTATTCGTCACGGAGAAAGCGTTTGGAATCAAGAAAACCGTTTTTGTGGTTGGACTGATGTTGATTTATCTGACAAAGGTAACAAAGAAGCTGCTGAAGCAGGTAAATTACTAAAACAAGAAGGCTTTACATTTGACTATGCATATACTTCAGTTTTAAAACGTGCTATTCATACATTATGGCACATCCTTGATGAAGTTGATCAAGCATGGTTACCGGTTGAAAAGAACTGGAAATTAAACGAACGTCATTATGGTGCGTTACAAGGTTTAAATAAAGCAGAAACTGCTGCTAAATATGGTGATGATCAAGTTAAATTATGGCGTCGTGGTTTTGCTATCACTCCTCCTGCACTTGAAAAATCAGATGAGCGCTTCCCTGGTCACGATTCACGATACAGCAAATTACCAGAATCAGAATTACCATTAACTGAAAGCCTAGCATTAACAATTAAACGTGTACTTCCTTATTGGGAATCAACTATTGCACCACGTGTTGCAAAAGGTGAACGTGTTATTATTGCAGCTCACGGTAACTCTCTTCGTGCTCTAGTTAAGCATTTAGACAATATCAGTGATGATGACATTATCGATGTTAACATTCCAACTGGCGTACCATTAGTTTATGAATTTGATGACAATATGAAAGTTGTTAAACATTACTACTTAGGTAATGCTGATGAAATCGCAGCTAAACAAGCAGCGGTAGCAAACCAAGGTAAAGCCAAATAATTTATTCATCAAAAAGGTAAGTCGAGAGACTTACCTTTTACTTTTAGTGTTACTGATAATTACTATTTAACTTTTTGAGACGCAAATTTTGTCTAAAATTTACTATATTTATGGCGTAATGAATGCCGGAAAATCCACTGAATTACTACAAATAGATCATAACTATTTAAGTAATAATATGCAGACATTATTACTTAAATCATCGGTCGATACTCGCGACTCCGCAGTTGAGATTGTATCTCGACTTGGATTACGTAAAAAAGCATTACAACTTGATGATAATACTGTTGATGGTATTATTGAACAGATCAAACAAAATAACTATGCGTGTATTTTGATTGATGAAAGTCAATTTTTATCGTCCAATACCATATGGAAGTTGTCAGACGTATGCGATGAGTTTGGCGTTCCAATGATGTTTTTTGGATTAAAGACCGATTATATGGGACATTTGTTTGAAGGTTCGAAAACATTATTAGAAATTGCTGATAATTATAGAGAACTTAAAACCGTATGCTGGTGCGGTAAAAAAGCGACAATGATTCTGTTAGAAGGTGAAAACGGACAAATCGTTAAATTTGGTAATTCAATTCATCTTGGTGATAGTGAATACCATTCAGTTTGTCGAAAACACTGGAAAGCAGGGAAGGTAAGACCCAATTAACGCATATCCTTGCTTATGATGGATATATATTTTAATTATAATTATAAGGAATTAATCTCATGAAAATTAGAAATCTTACGTTAGCTCTAGCGCTTGGAGCAATCTCCTATTTTGCCAATGCTACACATTATATTATTACTGACACCGACATTCAAATTAGAAAAGGTGGCTGGGTAGTATCAAGTGATCAGCATGCAAAAGGTGCACCGAATTTTTATTTAAGAAATACAGTTCTTAGAGGTGGGCTTCAAAATGATGTTGAAGTTTTAACTATTAAAAGTGATGGATTGACTATTAAATTAAGCCCAACTCGTGGTCTAGGTATCCTTTCAGTTGAAGGTGATGGAGTCCGTTTAGGTTGGGATTCCCCGGTTGAAGAAATCGTTCATCCAAATAATATCAACTTAGAAAGCCGTGGTGGTAATGGTTGGTTAGATGGTTTTAATGAAATGATGGTTCGTTGTGGTTTTGAATGGACAGGTCATGCAGTACAAGCTGATGGAATGATGTATACCCTTCATGGACGTGCGCAAAATACACCTGTTTCAAAACTGTTTGTTGATATTGAAGACGAAGCACCATACACCATTACCGTTAGTGGTCTTATCAAAGAAAAAGCTTTCAAAAAAAGCAATTTAGAAACTTGGGTTAGAATTTCTCATGTACCAGGAACTAAAGAGTTTACTGTTCACGATACTGTGACTAACCAAGGTGATTACCCGCGTGATTATCAAATTATCTATCACAGCAATTTTGGTACACCAATCCTTGAAGAAGGGGCAAAATTTGTTGCACCTGTTAAAGAAGTTTCACCATTCAATGATTATGCGGCTACCGGCCTTAAAAATTGGCAAACCTATTTAGGACCAACAAAAAACTTTGACGAAATGGTTTATAACATCTTCCCTTATGCGGATTCAAAAAATCAAACTCAAGTGATGTTGGCTAACAAAGCAGGTGATAAAGGGGTTGGTATTTCATTTAATACTAAACAGTTACCAGTGCTTACATTATGGAAAAACACCGATACGCTTAAACAAGGTTACGTGACCGGTATTGAGCCAGGCACAAGCTTTGCTTATCCAGTTACTATTGAACGTGAACAAAAACGTGTTCCTCAATTAGAACCAGGTAAAAGCGCTGACTTTAAGCTAACATATAGCTTATTATCAAATAAAGAAGCTGTAAAAACTTATGGTGACAAAATTAAAACCATCCAAGGTAAACAAACTACAAAAGTAGTTGAACAACCAATGGCTAAAGAATAAGTTATATCAAATTCCACCGCTAACAAAAAGGTTAGCGGTGACTTTCACTCCGCGATTAAACAAATTCCCATACCTTAACGCACTAATCTAAGTTAAAATAAATTCAGAAATTTAACTGTAGGAATCAATATGAGAAGAATGATAGTTGGTATAAGTGGCGCAACAGGCTTTGCTTATGGTATAAAAGCTTTAGAACTCCTAAAACCAATGGACATTCAAACCCATCTTGTCATATCAAAAGCGGCCAAAATAACCGGGAATTACGAACATTCTAAATCCCAGTTAGCACAATTAGAATCTTTAGCCGATATGGTCTATTCGGTTGACAATATTGGCGCTGCAATTGCTAGTGGGTCATATAAAACAATGGGCATGTTAGTTGCACCTTGCTCGATGCGAACACTGGCAGCAATAGCTCATGGTCTATCTGATAATTTATTAACACGCGCTGCTGATGTCGTTTTAAAAGAGCGTCGTCGCTTAGTGTTAATGACACGAGAAGCCCCATTACATCTAGGACACATTAAAAATATGGAAGCGGTGACATTAATGGGGGGAATTATTTTTCCACCTGTTCCTGCGTTATATCAACATATTGAAAGTGTCGATGATATTATCACTCATAGTGTTGCCAGAGCGCTTGATCTGTTTGATATTGATGTACCTAGTTTACCGCGCTGGGGTGAGGATATGAGTCTTAATCAAAAATCTGAATAAAATAATGAAATCATCTGACCATAAAATCGTGCAATTTATTAAACAGCAACATGTGTTAAGTTTGAGCCTAATATTAGCAGAAAACCAACCATGGTCATGCAACGCATTTTATGTATTTGATGAAGTTAATTGGTGCTTATATTTCTTATCAGAATTGAAAACCCAACACGCACAAGCGATGCTAAAAAATCCTAATGTTGCTGGCACGATTAGCATTAGTCCAAAATCGGTTGCTAAAATACAAGGGATACAATTTACAGGCAATGCTCAATTGCTTGCAGAAAATCAAGCAAGTCATGCTTATAAACTTTATTATCATGCCTTTCCTTTTGCCAGAGTGATGAAAGCACCGATTTGGTCTATTCAATTGCAACAAATCAAGATGACAAATAACCTAATGGGTTTTGCGCATAAAACCCATTGGCAACGTAATGAAGACCTTTAAAAGCAGACTTAGCGTTTGAAAATAAACATCATCCAGCGAATGATATTAACATCGAATTATTTTGGGGGGATTCCTTCTTCGAATTCAGGATAACCATCACAAATAATATCCCAATTCGCTTTTGAACCGGTATAAATATGAATACGCTTTTCCGCATTAATTGGTTCATTAATTAGGCCAATACGTAATCGATAACTACCATTATCACGACTAGAAAAAAGGTGTGAACCACATTGACCACAAAAATGGCGATTAACGCCTGAGCATGAAAAAATTTTTATCTTTTCTTCGCCCTTAATAAAAGTTAAATCTTCCTTGTTAATGGCTGTTGCAGCATTAAAAGCTGAACCTGTTTGTTTGCGACAACGCGAGCAATGACAATACACAATTGTTTTAATCTCATTATTTAGTTGATAGACAACCTCGCCACATAAACAACTTCCTGTCATCATAATTTATTTACCTTTTTTATTTATCATTTGTTAACACATTATAAAGACAGATAAAAATAAGTTACAAGTAATTTAAAAAATAGATAAAAAAAGTTGAGGAGCGGGGTTTTTGAGGAAAAAAAGCACCAATAATTAGTGCAAATAATCAAATAAACTAAATTTACTTTTTTATTTATCCGATTTATTCCCTTCAAATACATTAAAATCAGAAATAAGTTGGAAATAATTTAAAAAATAGAAAAAAAGTTGAGGAGCGGGGTTTTTGAGGAGAAAAAGGCACCAATAATTAGTGCCTATAATCGAATACCTTTTTATATAAGAGAAAAACGGTCAGCATTTTTCAATAAAATAGCGCATTATGCGATTATCGGTCGTTAGTTCGGGATGGAATGAGCAGACTAAAATATTATTCTGCTCTGCCATTACGCAATGATTATCAATAAAAGCAAGTTGTGTGACTTGCTTGCCCGCCTTAGCAATATAGGGCGCTCGGATAAAAACGGCTGGAACTTGCTTGCCAATAGGTGCAATATCTAACATCGTCTCAAAGCTAGCAATTTGCCGACCAAATCCATTACGTTCAACCACAATATCCATCAAACCCAGTTGTTCAACTTCGCTATGGCTTGTTTCATTACCGCAAAGCACCAAACCCGCGCAGGTACCAAAAATCCCTTTACCTTGCTTGGCAAACTCTTGGATTGGTTCAAATAAGCCATTTTGCCGAATTAAACGACTTATTGCAGTTGATTCACCACCCGGAATAATTAAACCATCAACTTGACGCAATTCCTCGGCCTTTTTTACTGCAATTGGGATGACTAAATCAATAGTTGCAAGCATATTTAAATGTTCAGTCACTGCGCCTTGTAAATTAAGCACACCAATGGTTTTACTTGCTTTTGAGCTCATTACCAACCTCGCTCCTGCATTCTTTCAGATTCGCTTAATTTACTGATTTCGATACCTTTCATCGCTTCACCTAATCCTTTTGAAAGTTCAGCTAATCTTGGATAATCGTCAAAATATGTTGTTGCTTGAACGATTGCTTTAGCAAATTTTTCCGGATTTTGCGATTTAAAAATACCTGAACCAACAAACACACCATCGGCACCAAGTTGCATCATCAATGCAGCATCAGCAGGCGTAGCAATGCCACCAGCAGCAAAATTAACAACCGGTAGTTTACCCAGTTGTTTGATTTGTAATATCAACTCATAAGGTGCACCAATCTCTTTAGCAAATGTCATCAACTCATCTTTTGATTTACCAACAACTAAACGAATTTGTTCATTTACTCGGCGCATATGCCTTACTGCTTCTACAATATTACCTGTTCCTGGTTCACCTTTGGTGCGTAGCATCGAAGCTCCTTCACCAATTCGACGCAGTGCTTCGCCTAAGTCACGACAACCACAAACAAAAGGTACGGTAAATTCATCTTTCAATAAATGATATTGTTCATCCGCTGGTGTCAGCACTTCGCTTTCATCAATATAATCTACGCCCATGGACTCCAAAATGCGTGCCTCAACGATATGACCGATTCGCGCTTTTGCCATAACAGGTATGGTAACTGCTTTCATCACTTCTTCAACGATTGTTGGATCAGCCATTCGTGCTACGCCTCCAGCAGCGCGTATATCAGAGGGAACACGTTCTAAAGCCATTACAGCCACTGCACCTGCTTGCTCAGCAATTTTTGCTTGTTCGGCATTAACTACATCCATAATCACACCGCCTTTTTGCATCTGTGCCATGCCACGTTTTACTGTTTGTGTACCTGTTTTCATGATTACTCCTAATTAAATAAAGTATTATTCAAAATAAAATTGCTACAATAAACAGCCAATTGGACTATAATTAACCCATCCAATTATGCATAAATCAAAAAACTGATAAACGATGTGGAATAAACAAAAATTAGCGGCTTTTGACGGAGCACTATTTAAAAAAGTGATCCAGTTGATTGAAAATTACATTGAACAAGGGGTATTAATAGCGGGTGAGAGATTACCATCAGAGCGAGAGTTGGCTAAAAATCTGCACGTTAACCGCTCCACTATTGTCCATGCGCTAGATATCTTAACTGAACGTAATGTATTGGTTCGTAAGCAGGGTAGTGGAACCTTTATTAATGATCAAAAATGGGGGCTTCAAGCTTACTCCACCATTAACTGGCGACTGCCAGCCCATTTCTATCAAAATCGCAAAAGTGTATATCAACAAAAAGTATTTCAGACTCGTCAGCAAATGGCGAACATCTGTGATTTGGCTAATGGTGATTTACCAACTCATATGATGCCCAAATTAATGTTACCCAATATCACCTCTCATGAAATGGTTGCTTATGAAAAGCAAAGCGACATATTGCAATTGGGTCTACCTACACTCAAAGTGCAGATCGCCAATTATATGTTGAACCAATTTGGTATGATGGTTGATACCGATCAAATTTTAATAACCTCAGGAACGCAGCAATCCCTCTTTTTAATTACTCAAGGATTATTAAAACCTGGCGATGCAATAGGCATTGAATCACCTTCATATTTCTATTCATTACCACTATTTCAAGCAGCAGGCTTGCGGTTATATGGTATTGAGTGTGATGCTGAAGGGATAACCTTAGAGAGTTTACAAAAAGTCAGTTTAGAACGGCAAATTAAATGGTTATTTCTAAATCCAATATTTCAAAATCCAACGGGATGTGTGATGAGTAATCATCGAAAAAAACAGATATTGGCATTTTGTCGAAAGCAGTGTATTGGTATTGTTGAGGATGATGCTTATAGTGGGTTAACTTTTGATCAAAAGAGTCAAATCGACCCGATAAAAAAATATGATACCAGTAATCAAGTTATCTATTTAGGATCATTATCCAAATATATTGGTCGCAACATACGTATTGGTTGGATGATTGCACCGAAAGAAATTATCGAAAAACTAGCCAATATAAGGCATCACATTGACTCAGGATTAAGTATATTACCGCAACTTTTAGCTGAAGAATATTTGACTCATCACTACCAATCCCATCAAGAATGGTTACGCCAGCAATTAAAACAAAAGGCTAACCAACTAATAGATTGGCTTGATGACTATTTTAAAGGTGACATCAATTACCAGATACCCACAGGCGGTTTTCATCTATATGCCCATTTGCCCGTTAGCAGTCAGGCGCAGGAGTTGGCTATTTTAAATCAATTACTAGCAAAGCATATAATAGTGTCACAAGGCACTGACTTTGGGGATCGAGTTGGCGCTATACGTTTAAGTTATGGTCATTTTGCAAAAGATTTGATGAGATAAAGCGAACTAAGTTTTTATTGATTGTTCTAACAGGTATTTGGCGTTAATAAATAGATCATAACTGCTCAGACAAACAGGCAGGGTTAATCGGTAAACTTCAAATCTCATTATTGGATTGAATCTCAGCTAAATAATCACAAAACTATCAAAAAATCGCGGTTTTTATGCCTTATTAGCTACATTATATGATATAACAATTTGCGTTTGATATAAGGCATTCGTAGCAATAACATTTATTATTAAAAACCATATCCGATTACTTAAAATAGATTCACATAAAAAATCTTATCATTTTATTTACAAAATATTATCTGAAACCACGGTACACTAATATTTAACTCACTTGTTATATATGTTAGATTATTTGCTCCTTTCATATATAAGCAGGTAGGCTGATTTTGAATCTTTCTCCAAAAGCTTTTCACTATTTGGGTGTTATCGCAACACTTGCATCATTAGGAATGTACGTATCGTATATCCCACAAATTATCGACAATCTTCATGGATTTAAAGCTAATCCAACTCAACCTTTAGCGGCAGCAATTAACTGCTCATTATGGGTCTGTTATGGCTTATTACGACAAAAAAAGGATTGGCCAATTGCAATAGCTAATTTTCCAGGGGTATTATTTGGTTTAACCGCGTTTATTACTGCTTTATAAATTCTTGTTTTAACTCCCTTATATTTTCTTTATACAGCATAATATATGCTGTATTTTTTTATATTCACAATTCTTGTGAAATAGGCTAGATAATTGTTACTCAAAAATTGAGAAATCAGAGAAGATTAAAAATTAACCTTGCATATAACTTATTAATTATTATATTGTTATGGAGTTATCAACAGGTTTGTTAAATACTTATCAAATAATAAAGTGAATAATTTAATCGATTAATCTAATCGATTAATCTAATTTATCGATTTACTATTGTTATCTAATAGTGATTAGACTATAGTAAAAGTCAGCCTATTTTTTAGGCTGGATTCATCTTCAAAATCTATCAGAATGTTATTTATACAAAGATTAACTAAATTTGATGATTAACAAATGAGTTTTATAAAATAAGGAAATCACCATGGCTGATATTAATCTTTCCGATGATTTGATAAAAGATTTTATCTACTCAATGTACCGTAAAGAGGTATTATTAAATTTAAAAGGTGTGGTTTTGACTGAAGAAGATCGCAAACAACTCCACGCAAAAAGAGACTTTGTAAATCAATTATCTGAAGCCGAATTATCCGATATTCGCTCATGGGTTCTAGATAAATTAAAATTACTTGAAAACCAACACCAAGAGCAGAATTAACTAAAAAATCTATACTAAGCTAGCTTTTTCAAATCTATTGATAAAATTTATTTGCAGCGTTATTCAAAACGATATGGACAGTTTAAACAATCGTTTTATAATGCATCAGTTACTCGATAATCTTAAGGAAAGATCATGAAAAAGTTAGCAGTAGTGTTATTATTAGGTCTCCCAGTTATTGCATCTGCGTCCAATTGTGACGAAATTAGTGCAAATATCGCCGAAAAAATTAAAAATAACGGTGTTAATGAAAATAGCTTCCAATTAAAACTTGTTCCTCAAGATGAACAAAATATTGAAGGTAAAATCGTTGGATCATGTGATCGAGGTAAACAAAGCATTGTTTATATTCGTACACCATCATCAAAATCAGTTAAAGATGAGCCTGAAACACCTGTTGAAATCACACCACAACCCGTCGAGTGCTACAGCCCTAGTAACGCTCCAGTTCAAACGCCAGCTTCGGCACCAGTAGAAAAAGTTCAAACTCCAGAGCCGACTTCTACAGAATCTCAGGAAACTGAACAAAAAGCAGAATAAACGAAAATTTAAGTAACCATTTTATAAATTTTATAATTTGTTTAACCGGGGTGCTATAGGCTGAGATTATACCCGTTGAACCTGATTCGGTTAATACCGACGAAGGGAGTTTAAAACACGTCTATTATAGAAATCTGTTTAACTCCTTATAGCGAATTTGTCAAAAAGGAGTCATTATGCCATCATTTAACTCACTGATTGAATCAAGCGAGTGGAAACACTATATTCAACATGATTTTGTTCAACAATTAGGAAAAGGCACATTAGACTTAACCTGCTTTCAATACTACCTTAAACAAGATTATCTTTTTTTAATCAACTTTTCCCGAGCTTGGGGACTTGCAGTATATAAAAGTCACGACATTGCTCAAATTCGTCAATCATTAGAGAGTTTAAAAATCATTGTTGAAGTTGAACTCGATCTGCATATTGAATATTGCAGAAAATGGCACATATCTGAATATGAACTAAGCACATTAAAGGAAGCCAAAGCCAATAGCGATTATACACGTTATGTGCTTGATATAGGATTACACGGCGATATATTAGATATACACATAGCAATGGCACCCTGTTTAATTGGGTATGGCATGATTGCCAATTGGATTCAAGGTTGGGACGAAAACAACCCATATCGCTCTTGGATTGAGATGTATGCTAGTAAGGAGTTTCAACAAGCAGTACAAAAAGAGATTGCTTGGATAGAAGGACAATTACTTAATATTAGTGAAAACCGATTTAAACAATTAAGCCAAATATTTAAGCAAGCGACGCAATTGGAAATAAATTTTTGGCAAATGGCATTGGATAAAAGTGACTAGTAAACAGCATGTTTTACCATTTTAGATAAAACATGCTGAGCATGAATTATAAAAGTTGTTGATAGTTTTGCTTGGTTACATCATCCCAAACACTTGCTTGGACTTGCCCAATATGATGTTGTTGTAAAAGCAACATAGTTAGTCGAGATTGTCCAATCCCGCCACCAATTGTCTGTAAAAAATCACCATTAGCTAATGCCTTATGCCAAGCATATTGGAGACGATCTTCATTATTGGTTAATTTTAATTGACGCTTTAACGTCTCAGGATCGACGCGAATACCCATTGACGAAATTTCAAAACCACTATTTAAAACTGGATTCCAAACTAAAATATCACCATTTAATCCTTTAGACCCCATCTCATTATCGCTACTCCAATCATCATAATCAGGGGCGCGCACATCGTGTTTTTCTTTATTTGACAAATCACCACCAATACCGATTAAAAATACTGCGCCTAACTCCTTAGTAATCGCATTTTCGCGCTCTTTTGGTGACAAATTAGGATAACGTTTTAATAACTGTTCACTATCCATAAAAGTGATCGACTCTGGTAAAAAACAAGAAAGATGATATTTTTCTGAAACCACTTTTTCTGTAGCCTTAATAGCACTATAAATCTTCTCTACCGTCTGTTTCAAATAAGCAAGATTCCGATCTTCAGGACGAATCACTTTTTCCCAATCCCATTGATCGACATAAACAGAGTGAATAGGGGAGAGCTTATCTTCATCAGGGCGAAGCGCTTTCATATTGGAATAAATACCTTCACCAATTGGAAAATTATGTTGGCTCAATATTTTGCGTTTCCATTTAGCGAGTGAATGAACCACTTCAAATTGTGCATCAGGAATACTCTTAATATTAACCTGTACCGCCTTCTCAGTCCCAGATAAATTATCCTGAACACCATCACCAATTTGACTTAAAAGTGGGGCTTGAACTTCAATTAGTGATAAATTATTAGCTAATTGCTCAGCAAAAAATTGTTTAACAAAATTGATCCGTTGTTGCTGCTCTTTAAATGATATCGTCATGTCTCATCTCAAAAAGTGAATGGGTTAGTGACGATAAATTAAACTAGAAAACAGAAATATGCAAGTTAGAACATATTCGGACTTTTTATAAAGCGCTAAGCACTATAATCAAATTCACGGATTTCCGATGCGGGCAAGGACTGCATCACACATTAAACGTAAAAAATGAAATTAAATTACCCAATAATACAATATATTAGGTAATTATGCTTCATCATATAGGTAAAAGATAATTGAGTTAATTATTGATTAAAATAGGAGGAAACAATATGGGTTAAATTTGGCTTTTGCCATTTTGCGATGAACACAAAATTAGGTACTATAAATGGATACCTTTTGTTTCCAGCCATAGTAAATTCAAATTTACTGGTAATCCAGCCTTTCTTGAACTTGAAATTTGAAATTGATGTCATTGGTATTCGAATAACATCATTCGTTAAATCTGCACCGAGAGTTAAGCCAATTAAAATAATTTCATCGGAATTAAAATAAATAAGGTAGTGTTTAATATCAAAAGCGGCTGCGCGCGGAAAAAGTGCAAATTTCCAAAGTTTTGGGTGGATAGAACCATAAATTACTGATGAGCTATTAAAATCGGGTAATTCAAGTTTTTCAAATAAGGCTTTTATTTTTTCTAGTTTTAACCCATCATTCATGTTAATACTCCCTTGCGTTGAAAATTTACTCTTAATTAACACATTGTTTTTATTAAAAATCGAAGATTTTAATAAGTTGAGGGGATTGATTATAAAACTATTAAAAACTAATTAAAATAGAAATGTAGTAAGAGATCATAACTATCATATAGAAAAAATTCAGACTTACGAATGGATGAAATATGATCAGATAAGTTATTGCATAAAATCCTTTCGTAAAGGGAGAGGATATGTATTTAAAAATTAAATAGTCGAAGAAATCATAATAAGCGATTAAGCGGCTTAGCGATGTTTTAATCACCCGCCTAGGCGGGTTTATTTTCGAGGTATTTAGTAGCAAAAAAGTTGAGGAACAGGGTTTTTGATCTTCTAAATTCCACTTCAGAACTATTTAATGATCAACATCATTAATTCTAAATGCTAAGATAAAATTTTTCAGG
>NZ_JAFNNF010000008.1:0-97629 GCF_026536885.1 Gilliamella sp. B2889
GCCGTAGTGCCGATGGTAGTGTGGGTATTACCCATGTGAGAGTAGGGTGCCGCCAGACTTTTAAATTAGAGCGAAAGCCCAGCAGTAATGCTGGGCTTTTTTGCATTCTACAATTAGTAAAAGTATATTCATGAATCATTTATTATTCAGATCCATTTGTCTAAGGAGTAAACAGTGGATAATCTAAACTTTTTATATCAATTTTTTGGTTCAGATTTTATTGAAAAATACACAACAGTTCCTCAACTAATTGGTATATTAGGTTATCTTGTCGGTGTTAGTGCCTTTTTGCAACGTAATGATAATGCGTTCCGATGGCAATTAACGATTGTTAACGTCATTATGACGCTGCATTTTTATTTATTAGGTCCTGAATCCTATCCTGCTGCTATACTCAATATTGTAAATATTTTTAGGAATGTGACTTCTACTTATACTAAGAATTTTTTAGCAATGTTTTTCTTTATTGCATTGATGTGGATATTTTATTTTTTTACAACGCCGGATTGGAAGCAATTCATTAATTATTTCTCGGTTATTGGAACGACATTAGTAACCATTGCACTATTTCGATTTGAACAACAAAAGATGCGATTACTTATATTATTGAGTAGTGCTTTATGGATCATTTATAGTTTATGGATAGGCTCTTTAGGAAGCCTAGCGATAGAGATTACATTTGCGCTAATTAATATTATTACTATTATTAAATTATCCCAAAAATCTCGCATATAATATTAGATTTAGACGATTAATATCATTTTCCTATTTATTTATTAGTGTATGTATGAAACAATTCAGCTATATAAAAAAATAAATTTTTGAGGTAGTCAGTGATCGATAATGATGGCTACCGTCCAAATGTAGGAATCGTTATTTGTAACAGGTATGGTCAAGTACTTTGGGCTCGACGTTATGGGCAAAACTCTTGGCAATTTCCTCAGGGCGGAATAAAACTAAACGAAACACCTGAACAAGCAATGTTTCGTGAACTTAATGAAGAAGTAGGATTACAACCCAAAGATGTAAGAATTTTGTCGGTTACCAATGGCTGGCTAAGGTATAAACTACCTAAACGAATGATTCGTTGGGATAATCAGCCTGTATGTATCGGCCAAAAGCAGAAGTGGTTTTTATTAGAATTAATTTCTGATACATCGGTAATAAACTTAAATATTTCACCAACGCCAGAATTTGATGATTGGAAGTGGGTAAGTTATTGGTATCCTATAAGGCAGGTTATTGCTTTTAAGCGTGATGTATATCGTAAGGCGATGAAAGAGTTTTCTTTGCCTGTTTTTACTATACAATCTGACATAGAAGATCCTATAACAAATCTTTCTAAGAAAAAACGATTTAACTTCTTTACTCATAAACGAAAAAATAAACAGCGTGTTAAAAAATGAATCAATTTTTACAATTCCCCAATTTTGATCCAATTGCTTTTTCAATCGGACCTATTTCCTTACACTGGTACGGTGCAATGTATTTATTTGGCATACTTGGCGCCTTATATTTAGCTAAGCGACGAGCAAACAAACCAAATAGTAATTGGACATCGCAACAAGTTGAAAATTTACTCTTCTGGGGATTTTTAGGTCTCTTCATTGGTGGACGATTAGGCTATATATTATTTTATAACTTTGATGCTTTTATTGATGAGCCTGCAATCTTATTTCGAGTTTGGGAAGGCGGCATGTCTTTCCATGGTGGATTGATTGGTGCAATTTGCGTTATTGCTATATTTGCTAAAAAGAACCAAAAAACATTTATGCAAGTAGCCGATTTTGTTGCACCGTTAGTTCCGATCGGTTTGATGTTTGGTCGTTTTGGTAATTTTATCAACGGTGAACTTTGGGGACGTGTAACTAACTCATCAATTGGTATGTTATTTCCGACTTCGACTCATGCCGACTTTATGTTTGTACAATCACATCCCGAATGGTTTTCTTTATATAGCCAATTAAATGGTGTTTTACCAAGACACCCATCACAACTTTATGAAATGGTATTTGAAGGTATAGTCTTATTTATTATCTTGAACCTTTTTATCCGTAAACCACGTCCAACAGGTGCTGTGTCAGGGCTATTTTTGGTTTGCTATGGAATATTCAGATTCATCATAGAGTTCTTCAGACAACCAGATGAACAGTTAGGATTATTTTTGAATTTTATTAGTATGGGGCAAATTCTCTGTCTACCAATGATTATCGGTGGAATTTTGATCCTTTTATATGCATATAGATTTAACAATAAGGTTATCTCAAAATGAAACAATATTTAGCATTAATGCAAAAAATTTTAGATGAGGGAACACCTAAATCAGATCGAACAGGGACAGGTACATTATCGATCTTTGGTCATCAAATGCGATTTAATTTGCAAGATGGCTTTCCGTTGGTAACAACAAAAAAATGTCATTTACGTTCAATTATCTATGAATTGCTTTGGTTTCTTAAAGGTGATACCAATATTAATTATTTAAAAGATAATAAAGTAACGATATGGGATGAATGGGCGGATGAAAATGGTGATCTTGGCCCAGTTTATGGTAAACAATGGCGTGCTTGGGGAGCCGCCGATGGTCGTCAGATAGATCAAATCTCTCAAGTAATTGAACAAATTAAACATGATCCTGATTCAAGACGAATGATCGTTTCTGCATGGAATGTTGGCGAACTTGATCAGATGGCATTAGCGCCATGTCATGCTTTTTTTCAGTTTTATGTTGCTCAAGGTAAACTATCGTGTCAACTCTACCAGCGTTCATGTGATGTATTTTTAGGATTACCATTTAACATTGCCAGTTATTCGTTAATCGTTCATATGATAGCTCAGCAGTGTGATTTAGAAGTCGGTGATTTTGTTTGGACTGGTGGAGACACACATCTTTATTCTAATCATATGGAACAGACCCATTTACAATTAAGTCGTGAGCCGAAACCATTGCCTAAACTGGTTATTAAACGTAAGCCACCTACAATTTTTGATTATGAGTTTGAAGATTTCGAAATTGTTGGCTATGACCCTTATCCTGCAATTAAAGCGCCAGTAGCTATTTAAAATTAAAAAAAGTTGAGGAGCGGCCTTTTTGAGCATGTTTCAATTTAACAATTACTAAAAATTATAGAATAGGGATTAATCAATTTAATCCCTAACATCTTTTTTAAAACATTATCTTTACAAAAAAATCTATTAATAAAATGATGTTCCACCATGCTTAATTATTTTATTTTTCTGCCGCTTAATTCAAGATTGGTATATAATAATTCACTTTGTTTAAATTGTTATTTAATCTTAATATGAGTCAAGAAATTCATCCTACTTTTACAAAACGGTTATTACATCCTCGTTACTGGTTAACGTGGTTTGGTATTAGTGTTTTATATCTAATCGTATTGTTGCCATATCCAATAATTTATCAAATAGGAAAAGGCTTAGGATTGCTTTCAATGAAGTTAATCGGTAAGCGTAAAGAAACCGCAAAACAGAACTTGAAACTATGTTTTCCTGAAAAAACCGATCAAGAACGCGATAAAATATTAAGAGATAATTTTATTTCAACTGGACTTGCTATATTTGAAACGGGTATGGCTTGGTTTTGGTCAGATAAAAGACTTGCTAAACACTCTTCAATTGTAGGTGATTCGCATATCACTCGCATACAACAATCTGGACAAGGTGTTCTATTAATTGGGATTCATTTTTTAACGTTAGAGCTAGGTGCACGTATTTTAGGAATGAGTCATCCTGGTGTTGGTGTTTATCGACCAAACGATAATCCGGTTATGGATTATATTCAATTAAAAGGACGTTTAAAATCCAACAAATATATGTTGGATCGCCATAATACTAAAGGCATGATTAGAGCACTAAAAAATGGTGAATTGTTATGGTATGCTCCTGATCATGATTATGGACCTAAAAATAGTGTATTTGCTCCACTTTTTGCTGTCGAAAAAGCCGCAACCACAATAGGGACTCGAATTTTAGTTAAATTAGGCCAACCAGCAATTATACCTTTCACTCCTAAACGTGAAACAAAAGGTCATTATACCGTTTATGTGACTCCTGAACTTAAGGGATATCCTATCGATGATGATGTTCAAGCAGCCACGTTTATGAATAAAGCAATTGAACAGGAAATTCTTAAAGCACCAGAACAATATATGTGGTTGCATCGACGATTTAAAACTCGTCCCAAAGGGGATGCACCTTTATATACTGATAAAGTTCAATCAGATTAATTTAACAAATTCGATTGTGAAAAACGATAAGATACGATATGCAAAAACTAAATAAAATAATTTTGTATTGCCGGCCTGGATTCGAAAAAGAATGTGCGGCAGAAATAACAGATAGGGCCGCACAAAAAGAGATATTTGGATTTGCGAAAGTTAAAGAAAATAGTGGTTATATAATATTTGAATGTTACCAAGATGGTGATGCTCAATTATTGATTAAAGAAATTTCATTTCGAACACTGATTTTTGCCAGACAAATGTTTGTTGCAGGTGATTTATTAGATAATTTACCAACAGAAGATCGTATCACTCCTATAATCGAGGCATTATCTGGTATTGTTGATAAAGCAGGTGATTTGCGTGTCGAAGTTGCTGATACGAATGAAGGTAAACAATTAGCAGGATTTTGTCGGAAATTTACAGTTCCTCTTCGACAAGCTTTACGAAATAAGCGCATCCTTTTAAAAGTTCAAAATCCATCACGGCCAGTAATTCATCTATTATTCATTAACAATAATAGTTGTTATGTAGGATATTCCTTAAGTCAAAATAATTCGCCTTTTTATATGGGAATACCAAGATTAAAATTTCCTGCTGATGCCCCAAGCCGTTCCACGTTAAAACTAGAAGAAGCTTTTCATATTTTTATTCCTTATGAAGAGTGGGATGAACGACTAAAAGGTGGTTTAAATGCAGTTGATTTAGGTGCGTGTCCTGGAGGATGGACTTATCAATTAGTCAAAAAAAGCATGATGGTATATGCTATAGATAATGGTCCGATGAATGAAAAACTTATGGAGTCAGGGCAAGTTAAACATTATCGTGAAGATGGCTTCAAATTTATACCTAAAAAGCATAATATTTATTGGCTAGTGTGTGATATGGTTGAAAAACCAGCCAAAGTAACAGAATTAATTGCCAAGTGGCTTATTAATGGTTGGTGCCGAGAGACAATTTTTAATCTCAAGTTGCCAATGAAAAAACGTTATGAAGAAGTAAAACAAAATTTACAATTACTAATAAAAGAACTAAATAATAATCAAATCAATGTACAAATTCAGGCTAAGCAGCTTTATCACGATCGTGAGGAAGTTACTGTTCATGTGCAACGAATTTGGGGATGAAAATTTATAAGAGAATGGGTATGAAATTAAAACAATCCTTTTATGCTATTGTTATGTTAGCATTATTTTCGCTTTTAATTGGCTGTAATCTCAGCTTATCGAAAAGTGGTAAATATGATGAGACTAGAGATTCCAATTATTATTTGTCGCAAGCTGAATCAAGTTCAGGAAATGCCAAAATCGATTGGCAATTGTTAGCCGTGCGGGCTTTAATAAATGAGAATAAATTGTCTCAAGCAAACAAATTATTATCTGAGCTTCCTGCGAATCTTAATGCTGAACAACAAAAAGACCAATTGTTATCTCAAGGCGAAATAGCGGTCAGAAAAGGACAGCCATTTAATATTAATCAACTATCTGCTGATAAATTAAATGATTCACAATCATATCGTTATTATTCAATAAAATTAGCTTTAGATCGCAAAGCTAGAAATATAAATGAACAAGCTCATGATTATTTATCTTTACAAAAATTTGCCCCTGAGAAACATCAAAAGCAGATATTAAATAATACTTGGAAATTCTTTAGCAAACTATCTGCAAGTCAAATAAGTCAAATTTCTGCTGCTGATAATGAAGTAATATTAAGGGGTTGGATTGATTTAAGTTATACATATAAAAGTAATAATAAAAAAGCATTAGCTCAGTCAGGTGATAGTACTGATGTTGTTGATGCAACAAATAGTAGTCAAAGTGCACAATTAAAACAAGCTATTGAAGATTGGTCATCAAGATATCCAAATCATCCAGCCCAAGAGATTGTTTCGGCGCTAGTAGGTGGCCAAAAGCTTTCTGTTGATAATGTAAATACGAAAACAGTTGCTTTATTATTACCTTTAAATGGCTCTTCTCGTATATTTGGTAATACAATTCGTCAAGGTTATGTTGATGCAGTTAAATTTTATCCACAAGAACCGCAACAAAATGTTGTTGTCTTAGATACCACATCATTGCCAATGGAAAGCTTAATTGAACAAGCTCAAGCACAAAATGTTGAATTAATTGTTGGTCCATTGTTGAAAGAAGAAGTCATTAAAATAAAACAGTTAGCACCGTCTATTCCTGTTTTAGCATTAAATAAAGTGGATGATGGTACTGTTTCCTCTAATAAGATGTGTTTCTTCGCATTATCTCCTGAAGATGAAGCAAAAGATTCGGCTGACCATATTTTTGCTCAAAATAAGCAAAAACCACTATTAATTGTTCCACAAACTGATTTAGGTAGACGAGTTGCTAAAAGTTTTGCTAAACAATGGTCACAAATTGCTAATGGTTCTCAAGCTTATGTCCAATATGTCGGTAGTATCGGTACTTTGAGGGGCAATATGAATCATAATAGTGGAATAAGTTTAACTGGCCGTCCAGTCTCTTTTGATGATGGTAGTGCTACAACATCATCAAGTTCCGCTGGTTTTGACGCGATTTATGTTTATGCATCATATGATGAATTAACGTTAATAAAACCAATGCTTGATTTGGGAGCGGGCAAAACTATTGGTAATGGGTCATCATCAGTTACGCTTTATTCTAGTTCTAAAAGCCATGTAGCAAGCGCTTCAAATGATTTTAACTATGATATGAATAAAACTGAGTATGCTGATATTCCATTGATTATTCAGTCATCTGATAGAATGTCTTCCCTTATCCCTGGCAATATTCAAAAAGATTATTCTTTAACTCGATTATACGCTATGGGTATTGATGCATGGAGACTCGCTAATCGTTTCAATCAATTGGATTCTTATCAACCTAATTTTTTAGATGGTATGACCGGTAAATTGTCAACAAGTAATCAATGCGAAGTAACGCGATCACTTTCTTGGCAAGAATATGTTTATGAAGCATCTGATCAGTCCTCACAGCAAAGCGAATAGTAAAAAAATTGGTAAGTATTATGAACAATTAGCTTGCCAATTTTTAACCAAGCAAGGACTTGTATTATTGGAACAAAATAGCCTATACCAAATTGGTGAAATTGATTTAATTATGCGAGACAAAACCTGCTTGGTCTTTATTGAAGTTAGATATCGAAAAAATGCCCATTTTGGTGAAGCTGAAATGACAATATCGTTTAATAAACAATCTAAAATTAAACAAGCTGCACAACTTTGGATGTTAGAAAATAACTTTAATATTGAAGAAACAGAGTTTAGATTTGATGTTTTTGCCATAACGGGCGAAGATCAAAAATGGATAGTTAATGCGTTTTAATGGTTAGGTGAAAAAACGTGCAAGATTTAATAAAAAATTATTTTACTGAAAGTATTCAAACTCAAATAGTGATGGCGGAATCACTAGGCTCTTCAATTGAAAAAGCAGCTAATATTATTGTTGGTGGATTACTTAATGGTAATAAAATTATGGGATGTGGTAATGGGGCTGCGGCAGCGAATGTACAAAGCTTTACTTCACGCTTAATTACAAGTCTTGACATTGAAAGGCCAAGTATTCCTGCTATTGCTTTAGTTTCGGATAATGTTTTGTTAAGTGCGATATCAAATCATGAAGAGATATATGCGCGGCAAATTCAAGCTTTAGGGCAACAAGGTGATATTTTGATTATATCCACTTGTGAAGGTAATAGTCGTTCAATTATTCGTGCCGTCCAAGAAGCTGTGATAAAAGATATGAAAATTGTTGCATTAACCGCATTTGATGGCGGTGAAGTAATCGGATTGCTTGGTCAGAATGATATTGAAATCAGAATTCCATCTTACAAAAAGGTGATGGCCTACGAAATGCACACAATGATTTTGAACTGTTTATGCCAATTAATTGAAAATACTTTGTTTATTCATACAGAATAAGTTGAAATAAAAACAGTTTAGTTCTGCATTAATAGCTATTTTTGTGCTATAATTATAAGCTATTTTAAGATTTAAATTAATAAGAGAACATGGTGTTATGACCGAACTAGCCAAAGAAATAACTCCCGTCAATATTGAAGACGAATTAAAATCCTCTTATCTTGATTATGCAATGTCTGTTATCGTCGGGCGTGCTTTGCCTGATGTACGTGACGGACTAAAACCCGTCCACAGACGAGTTTTATTTGCTATGCATGAAGCTGGATACGACTGGAATAAACCTTACCGAAAATCTGCTCGTGTTGTCGGGGATGTAATCGGTAAATATCATCCACATGGTGATTCTGCTGTTTATGACACTATCGTTCGTATGGCACAACCATTCTCATTACGTTATATGCTTGTTGATGGTCAAGGTAACTTTGGTTCTGTTGACGGCGACTCTGCTGCTGCAATGCGTTATACCGAAATTCGTATGCAAAAATTTGCAGGGGCATTGTTGACAGATCTTGACAAAGAAACCGTAGACTTTTCGCCAAACTATGATGGATCAGAAATGATCCCTGATGTTCTTCCAACTCGAATTCCTAATTTACTCATTAACGGTTCATCGGGTATTGCAGTTGGTATGGCAACTAATATTCCTCCTCATAATTTAGCTGAAGTGATTAATGGCTGCTTGGCATTCATTGAAGATGAAAATATCTCTGTCGATGGTTTAATGGAGTATATTAAAGGTCCAGATTTTCCTACCGCAGCATTAATTAATGGGCGTAAAGGTATTGAAAATGCCTATCGAACTGGTCGTGGTATCATTTATATTCGTTCTAAAGCAACGGTTGAAGTTGATGATCACACTGGTCGTGAAACGATTATTGTTAATGAAATTCCTTATCAAGTTAATAAGAAAAAATTAATCGAGAAGATTGCAGAGTTAGTCAAAGATAAAAAAATTGAAGGCATTTCAGCACTGCGCGATGAATCAGACAAAGATGGTATGCGTATTGTTATTGAGATTAAACGCGATGCCGTTGGTGAAGTTGTTCTAAATAATCTTTTTTCATTAACTCAACTACAAGTTTCTTTTGGTATTAATATGGTGGCTTTACATAAAGGCCAACCAAAACTATTAAATTTAAGAGAAATGATCGAAGCGTTTGTTCTTCACCGCCGTGAAGTGGTAACGCGTCGAACTATTTATGAACTTCGTAAAGCTCGTGAACGTGCGCATGTATTGGAAGGTTTAGCTATTGCATTAGCTAATATAGATCCTGTAATTGAATTAATCCGTGCCGCGGCTACGCCTTCGGAAGCTAAAGCTAAACTATTATCGCAAGCTTGGCAACTAGGTAATGTTGCTGCAATGCTTGAAAAAGCTGGTAATGATGCTGCTCGACCGGAAGATTTAGCGCCAGAGTTTGGTATTCGAGATGGCCATTATTATCTTTCAGAAGCTCAAGCTCAAGCTATCTTAGATCTTCGTTTACATCGATTAACCGGACTTGAACACGAAAAAATTCTTGATGAATATAAAGAGTTATTAATTCAAATTAGTGGTTTACTCCATATTCTTGCAAGCCCTGAAAGATTAATGGAAGTTATTCGTGAAGAGCTTGAAGCGGTTCGCGATCAATTCCAAGATGCAAGAAGAACAGAAATTACTGCAAGCAGCGCTGATATCAATATTGAAGATTTAATCGCTCAGGAAGATGTTGTAGTTACACTTTCTCATCAAGGTTATGTGAAATATCAACCGCTATCTGATTATGAAGCGCAACGTCGAGGTGGTAAAGGTAAATCGGCAACAAAAATTAAAGAAGAAGATTTTGTTGAGAAGTTATTAGTTGCGAATACTCACGATACTATACTTTGTTTCTCTAGCCGTGGCCGTTTATATTGGATGAAAGTGTATCAATTACCAGAAGCCAGCCGAGGTTCTCGAGGTCGTCCAATTATTAATTTATTACCGCTAGAAGCTGATGAACGCATTACAGCAATTCTACCTGTTCGTGAATTTGATGATGAACATTGTGTATTCATGGCAACAGCACAAGGTACGGTTAAGAAAACCTCTCTAATTGAATTTAGTCGTCCTCGAAGCGGTGGCATAATTGCTATTAACTTACGTGATGATGATGAACTTATTGGTGTTGATTTAACAAGTAATGAAACATCTGATATCGTTGATGATGAAGAACTAAACGATGATGTGGTTGTTGAAGAGACAGATAGTGATGATGAAGTCTCTCAAATTTCTAATACCGAAGACATTATGTTATTCTCTGCTAATGGTAAAGTGGTTCGATTCCCAGCGAATAAAGTTCGTTGCATGGGACGAACAGCGACAGGTGTTCGAGGTATTAAATTAGAAGGTGATGATAAAGTTGTATCATTAATTGTTCCTCGAGGAAATGGTGCAATCTTAACTGCAACTCAAAATGGTTATGGAAAACGTACTGAACAAGAATTATATCCAACTAAATCACGCGCTACAAAAGGGGTTATCTCTATTAAAGTGAGTGAACGAAACGGTGCAGTAGTTGGTGCAGTACAAGTTGAAGAAACTGACCAAATCATGCTTATTACTGATGCGGGTACCTTAGTACGTACTCGTGTATCTGAAGTAAGCATTGTTGGTCGAAACACTCAAGGGGTAACCTTAATTCGAACAGCCGAAAACGAAAAAGTGGTCGGATTACAACGAATTGCTGAAACGGAAGATGATGATGAATCGGAATTGTCCCAAGAGGCTTATGATAGTGATGATTCCGCTCAAGAATCCGAAGAATAATTTTTAATTATAAAAAAGGATTAGCCACACAGACTAATCCTTTTTTGTTTTCGAAAACCACGACAAGGAATAGAATTACATGTCTTTCTCTATAAAAAAAGTTGTAACTAATCTTGCTTGGCAAATTTTAATTGCCTTGGTCTTAGGTGTAGTGGCAGGTGCTTTTCTATATGAATTAGCTGATCCTAATCATGAATTACATTCATATTATCAATTTGCAATTGTTAATATTTTCCAACCAGCAGGTGATATCTTTATCCGCTTAATTAAGATGATTGTATTACCAATTATTCTTAGTACTTTAACGTTAGGTATAGCAGGCATTGGTGGTTCAAAACGTTTAGGAATGCTTGGTTTTAAAACTATTCTTTATTTTGAAATTATTACCACTATTGCCATTTTATTAGGTCTTTTTTGGGGAAATTTCTTTGCACCTGGCGCGGGAATTGATTCTTCAACGTTAGCCTCAGCAGATATTAGTAAATATACTAAAGCAGCTGAAGAACTTAGCGGTAAACCTCACGGTTTAATTGTTATGATTTTAGACATGATTCCAGCTAATATCTTTAAAGCAATGTCTGATGGTGCAGTTTTACCTGTTATCTTCTTCTGTGTCTTTTTTGGCTTAGGCTTAATGTCGCTACCGGATAAACAGCGTGATCCATTTTTATTCTTGTTAAAAGTGGTATCAGATACAATGTTTAAAGTCACTAATATGATTATGCGTTACGCACCTATTGGGGTATTTGCATTAATCACGGTAACTGTTGCCAAATATGGATTCGCTTCATTATTGCCATTACTGAAATTGATTTTAACCGTTTATTCAGCAATGATTATATTTACCTTGGTCATATTAGGTTTAGTTTGTAAATTGTGCCGATTTAATATTTTTACCTTATTAAAAATATTGAAAGAAGAACTCGTCATTGCGTTTTCAACTGCAAGCTCTGAAACAGCTTTGCCTAAGATCATTGAAAAAATGGAAGCTTATGGTGCACCGAAAGCAATCACGAGTTTTGTTATCCCTACTGGATATTCATTTAATCTTGATGGTTCAACACTATATCAAAGTATAACTGTTATTTTTCTCGCGCAATTATTTGGTATGGATTTAAGCATTCTGGATCAAATTATCATTGTTATAACATTGATGATAGCATCAAAAGGGATCGCTGGTGTACCTGGTGCTTCAATTTTAGTGTTATCAGCTACACTTGGTAGTGTTGGTATTCCAATCGAGGGTATTGGTTATATTATGGGTGTTGAGCGTATTTTAGATATGGGTAGAACAGTAGTTAATGTTGTGGGTAATGCATTGGCTGCTATCGTTATAGCCCGCTGGGAACATGCTTTTGATGATAAAAAAGCAAGAGCATATGAGCAAGAATATTTAAAATAAGACATCATTTAATTTATAAAGCTTCAGTTGAAACTGGAGCTTTTTTATTAATTTAATCTAATTATCACAATCATAGATATAAAAAAACCCAGCTAAGCTGGGTTTTTTATTTAAAAGTAAAATTATTTAATTTTAGCTTCTTTATAAACAACGTGCTGACGAACAACAGGATCGTATTTTTTGATCTCCATCTTTTCAGGCATTGTTCTTTTATTTTTGCTAGTGGTATAAAAATGACCGGTACCAGCAGAAGAAACTAATCTAATTTTCTCACGTACACCTTTAGCCATGATATGGTTTCCTTATTAGTACTTTTCACCACGGGCACGAAGTTCAGCTAAAACTGCATCAATACCCTTTTTATCGATAGTTCGCATACCTTTAGCAGATATACGTAATTTTACAAAACGTTTTTCACTCTCAACCCAAAAACGGTGAGTTTGAAGATTTGGTAGAAAACGACGTTTAGTAGCATTCATCGCATGAGAACGATTATTTCCCACTAAAGGACCTTTTCCTGTTACTTGGCATACTCGTGACATGTCAATAATTCTCCGAAATTTCTATGCTTAAGCCTTGGGCGTAATATGTTAATGGAATTAACCTCGTCAGGCTTTTAGTTTGCTGCAGTTCTATTTGAGAAGCAGTCTAACCTCTCACACTACACCCATAATAATGAGGTAGCGAAGTATACGCTTTTACAGGTAAATTCTCAAGCATTATCTTATCTAAGCTTAAAAATAAGTTTTTAATTGAAAAAGATTAGTAATTCTAAATTGATTATTATGACGAAATAATTATCTCATAATTTAGATTGTTTTTGTTCAATATAAAACGATTTAATCTTATAATAACTGTGTTTTAATACTATGGATTTTAAATTTCATCTATTAGTCTGAATTTATTTACTTTCAAGGAGATAGTATGAGTCAGTTTACGCCATATAGCATCTATGGCATTATCGGTTATCCTTTGGGGCATAGTATGAGCCCACTTATTCATACTACATCTTTCCAAGATTATGGTATTCCTGCCGTACTGGTACCTTTTCCTACACCACCAGAGGAAATTGCGACACTTTTTAAATCAGTACGATTACTAAATATCCGTGGTTTGTGCGTTACTATCCCTCACAAACAAACTATTATTCCTTATTTAGATGAAGTCACTGATCATGTTAAAAAAGCGGGTGCAGCTAATTTAGTTTATTGGGATGGCGATAAGCTTTGTGGCGATAACACCGATATTATTGGTTTTATGCAACCACTAGCGCAAAAAAAATTACCAGCTGAATATAAAAAAGTGTTAATACTTGGGGCGGGCGGTGCAGCACGTGCGGCGGTTGTTGGATTACAAGATCTTGGATATAGTGATATAACAGTTACCGATATTGTCTCTGATTTACCCGAAGCATTAGCTAAAGAATTTAATCTTAAAACGGTAGCTTGGGCAGATAGAGATAAAGTTGAAGCACAAATTATTGTCAACTCTACTCCATTAGGTATGCAAGGTAAATTTGAAGATCAAACGCCTTATGAACAAGCATGGTTTAAAGGTAAAGGCATAGCTTACGATATTGTGTACACACCATATAACACGAAGTTTAGACAAGAAGCTGAAAAAGCAGGATGGGAATCGATTTCTGGACGTGAGATGTTTATTGGTCAAGCAAATGCTCAATTTAAAATTTGGACAGGAAAAGAGCTTTCAGATAGAGCAAAACAAGCTGTGATTGATGCTTTATCTGGTAAATAAAAGCTAAAAATTAACCATCTCATTCAATTGGGATGGTGACTGAATATTTAATCTTCATCTTAAAAATTTATTAAATCGACTAAGACTGTTAAAGTGATTAATAAATTTAAAATGTGATTAAAAGGGAGTATTTATGACTAATTTAGAGTTACAAGCATTTCGCCGTTTTCTGATGCTAAAAGTATCAGAGGCAAGTGAGTATATCGGTAAAACGGACGTAAAAACTTGGCATGATTGGGAAAACGGAGTTTTACCGGTTCCTGAAAATGTCGCAACTACAATGAAAGAATTAAAAAATCTTCGTAGTGAAAAAATAAAACTGATTATCAATAGTATTAATGATCGTGTTGGAAGTAATACCATTCGATATTTCATGACATACCAAGAGTTTAAAAAAGTGAATCCTGAATTAGATGTGATTCAATGGCGATTGCATCAATCGATTGCTACTGAACTTTATTTTAGAGGTTTAGAAAAGTTGTGTTGATTGTTATGCTCAACGCTAGATTATGTTTAAAGAATGCTAGGTAAATTGCATTAAATTATTTACACTTTTTTGGATATTATTATTCATTAAATCATATGGATAATAAAATCAAATTGTAAAAAAATATTGCAAAAATAAAAATGAATCACTAGCATACATAAATAACTTATTTTAAGATCTGTATATCAAGAAGGGCCCAAAATGAAAAAAATAATTTTTTTAGTTGGCGCAAGAGCTGCTGGCAAAACAACAATGGGTAAAATGTTAGCCAAAGAGTTATCATTTTCTTTTATCGATACAGATTGTCATTTACTTGAAACCACTCAAAAAACGGTTGCTGAGATTGTAGAAAAAGAAGGTTGGGAAGGTTTTCGTGCTAGAGAAAGCCAAGTCCTTATTGATACCGCTAAGCCAAATCGCGTTATTGCAACTGGGGGCGGTATGGTATTAGCTGAAAAAAATCGACAGTTTATGAAGCAAAATGGTGTCGTCATATTTCTATCTGCGCCTGCTGAAATATTAGCAGCTCGTTTGATGAAAGATCCTAATATTGCTCAACGACCATCATTAACGGGTTTATCAATTTCTGATGAAATGGAGAAAGTTCTTGCTGAACGTTTACCTTTATATCATGATGCTGCTAATCATATTGTAGATGTTGATCAAGATGAAAATTTAATTCTAAATCAAATAATTGAGAAACTGAAAAATCATTAACTCTACTTCTTTCATTTCCTTCCATTAACTATTCGCTAAGCTATTTTTATAAAATAGTTTTATCTATTTTACGTTCTTGAATTTTTCAAAAAAGACTTGCCATTGGATAAAAAATAAATAAAAATACAAAAAATCTGAATAAATATTCATTTTGGATGGTGGTGCGATGAAAGAAAGAACAACTGAACTCGTTGATGGTTTAAGGCATTCAGTACCTTATATTAATGCACATCAAGGCAAAACATTCGTTATTTTATTAACTGGTGCAGTTTTAAAAAGTAATAATTATGCAAGTATCATTAGTGACATTGGTTTATTACATAGCTTGGGTATTAAACTGGTCATTGTTAATGGTGCGCGTAACCAAATAGATGAATCACTGAAAAATCATAATATTAAACCTAAATACCATAAAAATACTCGGATCACTGATGGCCCAACTCTAGATGTAGTTAAACAGGTAACAGGGTTATTACAACTTAATATTACCGCCAGCTTATCAATGAGCTTAAATAATACACCTTTGCAAGGCGCACATATTAATGTGGTTAGTGGTAATTTTGTTATAGCACAACCATTAGGTGTTGATGATGGTGTAGATTATTGCCATACAGGTAAAATACGTCGAATTAATAACGAAGCAATAGATGAGCAATTAAATCGTGGTTCGATTGTACTATTAGGTCCTGTAGGTGTGTCAGTTACAGGTGAAAGTTTTAATTTATCGTCAGAAGATGTTGCAGCCGAAGTAGCTATTCGACTTAAAGCCGATAAACTAATCAGTTTTTGTGCAGAACAAGGTGTACTTGATGAACAAAATCATGTAATAACTGATCTGTTCCCAGTGGATGCTGATAATTATGTTAATCGCAAAGAAGAATGTGGTAAACACCTATCTAGTGAGGCTCGTTTTTTGCGTGCGGCATCCAAAGCATGTCGTAATGGCGTCCGTCGTAGCCATTTAGTTAGCTATTTAGTAGATGGCTCTATTTTGCAAGAACTGTTTTCTCGTGATGGTATTGGTACACAAGTTGCTATGGAACATTCAGAGCAAGTTCGCTTGGCAACAATCAATGATATAGGTGGAATATTGGAGCTGATTCGACCACTTGAAGAGCAGGGTATCTTAGTTAAACGTTCACGAGAACAATTAGAGATGGAAATTGATAAATTCACTATTATTGAACGTGATAATATGACAATTGGCTGTGCTGCGCTTTACCCTTATCCAGAAGAAAAAATGGGTGAAATGGCTTGTTTGGCGATTCATCCACAATATAGAAACTCATCACGCGGTGATTTATTATTAGAAAAAATTTCAGAAAGTGCTAATAATTTAGGATTAGAAAAAATCTTTGTGCTTACCACTCGAAGCATTCATTGGTTTCGTGAAAAAGGTTTTAATCCAGCTGAAGTGGATGATCTACCGATTAAAAAGAAACAACTCTATAATTATCAAAGAAATTCAAAAATATTAATGTTTGATTTAATTTAAATTTATCGAGAAAAAGTCCGTTATAGCAACGGACTTTTTGATTAACTAAATAGCTTAACAATAAATTCAGTGATTAACGATAAGGATGTGAAATCAGGATCAGCAAAGGTTACACCTTCAACACCTAAAAATTTGAAGAGAGGTAATGCGAGGGCTGGCAACACACATAAAAGTAAACCATTAACGAAAGAGGCAATAACCGCTCCTCTTGCTCCACCTGTTGAGTTACCAAATATTGCTGCTGTTCCACCAGTGATGAAGCTTGCCATAATTCCGGGAATGATAATAGGTAAACCAATAAAAGGGAAAACGACCACACAAGCTATTTCAGTAAAGAAACTCACAATAAAACCAACTAATACACAATTTGGTGCTTTATCAAATAACACCATTGGATCGACCGCCGGCACACAACCAGGTGCGACAACTTGGGCAAATCCTTTAAAAGCTGGGATGATTTCTTCAGTAAAAATAGCGATCCCTTTTTTGGCAATATAGAGTCCTCCGGCAAAAATAGCTGATTGTTCCAACGCAAAAATAATAAACGTATTGTTTTTAAGTATCTCATTCAAATACTCAGCGGATGAAAAAGCACCGGATAAGCATAGTAAAACAAACATGGTAATAAAAGTCGCAACATCTGATTGCCTTAAAAAGCTAAAACGATCATTTATTTTAATCTTTTCGATATCATTTTTTTTATTTCCTAGCCATTTACCTAAATAGGAACCTAATAAGTATGAAACTGTACCAGCATGGGCAATACAATAATCATTATTCCCTATTATTGTACGGCTAAATTTAGAGAGTAAAGTTGGAAATATCGCCATATAAAGGCCAATAATCATTGCGCCAGTTGCAACAATGATATAGCCATTATATCCCATACCTTGTAAAACTGCGGTAAATGAAAATGCCATGAATAGCACTAAATGCAATGATAAATAAATCGATTTAAAGCGGGTAAATCTTGCTAATAGTAGATTAATTATCATCGCAAAAAAGAGGATAAAGGCGGCACTAGTACCAAGTGATTCCATCGTCAATGCGGTAATGGCTTCATTACTTGGTACGACCCCATGCATTCCAAATGCATGAGTAAACATGTTACTGAACATAATTAACACGCCACCTAAGATTTTTCCACCCGTTTTAATTAACACAAAACCAATAAATGAAAGTAGGGTGCCAGTAATAATTTTAGAAAGTTTTGCTCTCTGTAGTACCAATCCTATGAACGCAACTAATGCAATAATGATAGCAGGCTGACCAAATATATTTAGAAAAAGATCCATGTTTTTGCTCCAATTTTAATAACAAAACTAAAGATCATTATAATTAAAACAGCGTTCCAAATTGTGTTTTGGATCACAAATTAACAAATGAAATATGCAAATAATCAATTGGTAGCAAATTATTGATCTTGATTATGGAACATTAATTAAACTTTTTAGTTGATGATTTTCTGGGTTGATTGATGTTTATTTGTAAAAATAATTGAGGAGTCTATACCATTTCATTAAGTTTTGAGTTCTATATTGAATTACTTAATTTACATTGAACGGATAAAAATCATTTTAGAGGCGAGCTTTTAAAGTCAAAACAATTAATGAGAGATCACGTTGTGGTAAAAAGAAAAATTAAAAAACAGCATAATGAACAAGAGTGTGATGTCTTGCTTGTGCTTAGTCGATTTTGATTTCACGGAAATTAATGATAGATAATGCACTTTTTAGCGAAGATCAATGAAATATTCTGTAGTTCTTCAAGTAAATTTAATAAGACTATTTATTGCGTTAATTTTGAGTCAGAAATATAAGCGTTACCTATTTTGTTTGTCGGTTTGACAGTTTCAATTGGTAACGCTCTAGTTTGTGAATTTTTTATTAGCTCAAATCTGAGCCACCAAATTACTATTGATGAGTAATATGACTTCCTTTTTCTTTTATAATATCTGATCCTTTTTCTACATTAATTTTAGTGTGACTAAACTCAACTGATGCGTTACGAATTTTAAAACCGTTTTCCGCTTCAATATTGATGTTTGAAAATCTAATATTATCAAATGGCTTTTCTGGTGTTCCAATAATAAAACCAGCGTAATTACTTTTACCTTTTACAGTAAGATTATTGAAGCTAATGTTATTGAAGTATGGGGTTTGTTTATGCTCTTTTGGTTGTTCAGTATCCGCAGGATAAATCTGATCGCCTAACATAAATCCACCAGCAAATTCACCTTCTTGTAACGCTTTAATTTTTGCATCTTTTGTTGTTGGGCCGCCTTTATAATAAGCTGACAAAACAATTGGCGTTTTTACATTGACCATTGTTGTATTGTTATACTCAATATCTTTAACTTCACCACCTTTGCCTCTTGGCGATTTGATTCGAATACCATACATCGCATCGGTAAAGGTATTATTTTCTGCCAGTAAATTGCTCACACCGCCATATGTTTCTGAACCAATAGATAATCCACGACCGAGCATAAAGTTATTATCTGCAATATAAAAATCATGGCTAAGGTTGTTTACCGTTGATTTAATGGCAACATGGTCATCACCCACACTTATTGTGTTTTTTGTAATACTGACTCTTCTACTATCCATTGGATCAATGGCATCCGTGTTTTGCCACCAAGCTGGAGCGGATATTGTTGTTTTATTAATTGTAATATCTTCCACATTTTTAAAAACAATATGAAAACTTGGCGAATTTTGTATTGTGACGCCTTCAACTAAAATATTGTTAGCGTTTTTAAATAAAAGTAGACGTGGGCGATTTGTTGGTCCCTTTTTTCCGGCTTGACGAGTCTCGGCGCGGTATTTTTCTAAAAGCGTTGAACCTTGCCCATCAATAATTCCTTCACCGGTGATAGCAATATTTTTTTCTTCTGCAATATTAATAAACCCAATCCATTGTTTTGTTAGTGGTAATGATTCAGCTGATGATGACCATTTTTTTTGTTCTTCTGAAGGATGATATGCACTTTCCTCTGCTGAAGCTTGTACTACCGCCCCTTTTTCTAAATGAAATTCAATATTACTTTTTAAAAATAGAGGTTCAGATAGGTAATAACCCGCAGGAACAATAACTTTACCACCGCCATTTTGCGCACAATCATTAATAGCGGTTTGAAATGCTTTTGTATCATACCAAATACCTGTTGCTTCAGCGCCATAATCTCTAACATTACATTGTTTATTAGGAATATTAAGTTTGTCCAAAGTAACTGGAACAAATGGTGGTGAAGCTATCACAGCGAAACTAGCGGTAAGCGTGAGTAAACTAATAGATAATCCATTTTTTATAATTAAACGATACATGTTTTTTCCTTAATGAAGAATAAAAAAGATGAAGTATAAAATGATTATCTAGGTTAATAGTCTAAGAATCTGTTAATAGAGTCACAAATTTAAAAAATAATTTATAAAAATTGAAATGATGTTTTAATTTACGCAAGTGTCAGCTTTTTTATGAGATCAATTAACTAATTGATTTGCCATTTCATCACTAATGACTAACACATCAATATAATTTGCATTTAATGCAGCGATTAAACTGTTAAGTTTTTCAGCGTCGCCACTTGCACATATTTTTAGAGGGATTTTTTTTAAATTTTCTAACGTCACGCCAATAATTTGATCATGGAATGGCGTTTGTAATTCTTTACCATTTTTGTCATAAAATCGCGATAAAATGTCGCCGACAATTTTTCTGTTAGTAATTTTTTGAAAAAGTTCACCATAAAAACCATACCAAATTGAGCTTTTGGATATAGCTGGACAACCAATACTAAATAAAGCAACTGTGATCTTATTCCACCAATCATTGAGTTCTTTCATGTGTTGAGTTTTTTCAATTTCAGTTTTTAAATTAGCGGTATCAACGATAGCGGGGTAATCAATTAATATTGCTTTACTTTTAAGTTTATCGGAAAGTTTACAAGCTATATTATTTACGTGGTATTTTGTTTCGATCTTGCCAGAAGGGCCACCAATCATTGGTACGATGGTAACATTTTCAAATGTAGCATTATCATTTTTTAAACTATTCACAATATAATTGATCGAGCGTCCCCAGGACACACCAATCACATCATTATCGGTAATATTTTTGAGTAGGACACTTGCTGCCACATTACAAACAATCTGATTTTTACTTTCATTGTCTATATCAGTGTTGACGGGTACAACAATGACTTGTTTTAAATGATATTTATTACAAATTTTTTCTTCTAACGCTATATCAGGCAACAGATTATAATTAATCGAAATTGAAACAATGCCTAGCTCGCGTATTGTTTTTAACATTCGACTAATGCTTGAGCGATGTATGTTAACTATTTTTGCTATTTCGGACTGTGTTTTATTCTCTTCATAATACAATTGAGCAATCTTAATTAACATCTTATGCTGTTCAAACTCGTCGTTGCTAAAATTTTGATTAATCATAGTAGCGTTATCTTATTATCTTTAGTTATTAAAAAACTCCATATTTTTATTCAAATCAAGATGTCACAAATAAATGTCATCTTGATTTGAATAGAGTATAAATCAAGAATCAATATCAGGAAAATAATTTAAAACATAATCTTCAGCTTCTTTTGACCAAATACCATTATTTTTAGAGAGTATTTTTTGTAAAGTAATATCATCCGCATTTTTATCTAATGATTCTATGCATTTAAGATCAAACTTTTTGTGGGTATAAACTAATTTTTTTCCACCTTTAATCTGATCCTGTATTTGAGTGACTTTACTTGCTTGGTCTATACCCATAATGTGAGTTACGATTTTTGCCACATCTACCGAACCTGATTCGATTAGTTTCACCGCTTCTCGCATATCATTAGTATTACCGCCTGAAGTGCCAACGATATGGGTAAAGTTATAATGAACATCGTAGAAATTAATTTCAGCCGAAAAGTTTTTATCTTGGGGGCCAGCAAAAAAGTTAAGGCAACCGTCAATCGCTAATAGTTGAGAGGCGAGTTGAATTAACTCTTGAGAAGGTAAGAAAACAAAAACATCATCAAAACTTCCTGTGGTGGATTTATCTTTTAATAATTTCGCTTGATCATCGACATTAGAAATATCCACAAATTCTAATTCAATACCATTACGAGATTGATAAAGGGTTTTTAGATGTTCTATTTTCTCTTTGCTACGACCAGTTACGACAACCTTTTTAGGTGCGATGGGTCCCCCTAATGCATAATCTATTGCTAGCATACCCATAGGGCCCGTACCACCTAAAATAATCAGATTACCATTAGGCTTAATGCCCATAATATGTTCATAACTATTTGGCTTTAAATGAAAATTGGCATTGAATGCCCCAATGATACACGACAATGGTTCAATTAACGCACCTTCGAAATAAGTTTGTCCATCATAAGGAATCAAACAGTCTTGTTTTAGTACATCATGGTTAATTATCATGTAAGTTGCACAACCACCAGTATAAGGATAAGAATAACCTACGCAATATGGGCTATCAGAAAGTTGTAAATTGGCCTGAACGACATATTTTTGTCCTGGTTTGAATTTATGTTGCCATTTTTTACCCACTTGTATAATTTCACCGCAGCATTCGTGCCCAATAATAATGGGATTATTTTTTAAGTCGGGTGGCGTTTTCTTATGATTTTCACCTTGATTGACTAATTTTAATGAAGACATACACATACTATCTACAATGACTGTAACTAGAATTTCATCATCAGTAATTTCAGGAAGTTGAAATGACTCCAATCGCAAATCATTTTTTCCATACAGTCTAACTGCTTGAGTTTTCATATATTCCTCTAATTCTCTAATTTGGTTAAATTTATTTAGGAAAAGGTTTAAAGCGTTTTTATTTCAAAAAATCAAATTACTATTAATAAAGTTCTCGGTAATTGCTTTAAACCTTTTTATTCATTTTCAACGGTCAATTTTTTATTTCTTTAACTCTTTAACCTTTAGCAAGAATACCTAAACCATAGCCAATAATACCTACCGCAAATAATGCAAAGATTAAAATTATTGGACTGACTTTTTTTCTTAACAATTTCATCATCAAAAGTGTTAACGCTAATGGCAATAATCCTGGTACAAGGTCATTGAGAATGCCTTGTACTGTCATAATGACCTCTTCTCCATTCATGCCGGTCGTTTGGGATACAATAAGTGGGACATTTATGGAGGTCCATTTTGTGACTAAGACACCCATGATAAATAGGCCTAAAATTGTTGCGCCTTCTGTTAATTTTGGAAGAATATTACCTGAAAGATCTTTAACAATTCCGATTCCTTTAGATAACCCATACGTTAATCCATACCATTTCATGGCAAGTCGAATTAAGTTAAATAAGACAAAAAACAGTAATGGCCCAGCTATATTTCCGGTTAGTGCTAGTGATGCCCCAAGCGCTGCAGTTATTGGGCGTAAGGTTCCCCAAACTAATGGATCACCCACTCCCGCTAACGGTCCCATTAAACCAACTTTTAAACTGTTAATTGTGCCATCAGAGATATCAGCACCATTTGCTCTAGCTTCTTCCATTGCCATGGTAACGCCTATAACGGGTCCACACATTGCTGGAGTCGTATTGAAAAACGTTAGATGTCTTTTTAATGCTTCACGTTGCTCCTCTTTGGTTTTGTATACTCGTTTGATTGTAGGAATCATATCCACACAAAAAGCTAAGGCATGAATTCGTTCATAGTTGAAAGATGCTTGTTGAAAATTAGATCGAATAAATGTACTAACAATATCTTTCTTTTGAATGGTATTTAACATTTCTTTCATAATAGAATCCTTATTTATTAATCGTCTAACTCGTCATCAGCAATGATTGAATTTGCCACAATACTTTTTTCGCTATTTTTAGTCGTGTTAAACTTTGAATTTAATTGGACATAAATGGTGGCAAAAATAACGCCTAAAATACCGAATGAGAGTAAACTGAAGTTTAAGTAACCTCCAAGAACAAAGCCTAAATAGAAGAAAGGTGCTAAATATTTAACCATCATCATGTTTAATACCATTGCATAACCAACTACCACAATAAATCCACCCGCAACAGCAAGACCACCAGTAACAATATCTGGCAACATGCTTAATAAGGTGTTAACGGTATTGGCATCAACATAAATGGCGACCAATGTTGCCGGTATTGCTACTCGTAAAGCTTGTACAAAAAGCGCGCTATAATGTAAAAGTTCTATTTTTTTGAATTGAACTTTTTCTGCGGCATTATCAGCTTCATGTTGGAAGACAACCGTGATTGTTCTTGCAAATACCGTTAGAACTTGACCTGCTGCTGCAACGGGGAGGGCGATTGCGATTCCAGTTTGAATATCTTGTTTACCTACTACAACTAATATCGCGGATATAACACTAGCCAGTGCTGAATCAGGTGATTGTGCCGCACCAATATTCATCCAGCCTAATGCAATCAATTCAAGCGTACCACCTAAAATGATACCTGTTTTTATATCACCTAATATTAAGCCTATGACGGTACAGGCAATTAATGGGCGATGAGTTTGAAACTCATCAAGCACACTTCCCATACCTGCTATACAAGAGAAGATGAATATTAATACAATTTGAAATAATGAAATTTCCATTTTTTGCCTCCTTGTTTATTCCTATTAATTAATAGGGAATTCTTGTTCAAGTAGCTTGATAAAATCGACGTTAGGATCGGTAATTACCACTTTTAAGCAAAGATCAACTCCCATCTCATGCATCTTTCTAAATGCCGATACATCGTTTTCATCCACTGACACCGCTTTAGTAATCTGCTTTTTACCTGCTTTGAAAGACATACCACCAATATTGATACTCTTAATTGGTACACCTTGTTCGATTAATCGCAGAATATCGGTTGGATTGGTAAAAAGATAAAACACGGTATCGTTTTCATATTTTGGGTTTTTATAAACCGCTGCCGCTTTTTCAATACTCACAACAGAAACTTTAATTCCAGGAGGTGCAGCTTGTTTAACTAATGTGGCTCGGATTTCGTCATTAGCAACTTCATCACTAACAACAATGATTCTTTCTGCTTTTGCTTCTTTGGTCCAAACTGTTGTGACTTGACCATGTATTAAACGGTCATCAATGCGTACTAAATTTATAATCATTTAAAGTTCCTCTTCTTCAGCGATATTTTTAGCTATTTTTTTGAAAGATTTGATGAAATCGGATTTCATGTCATTAAGTTGTTCAAAAGTTTCTTCAAGGCTAATTGAAGAGTAATCAAGATGTAATAACGCTAAACAAAGTGGTAAAGATAAACCACTGATGACTTCGATGTTTTCTGATTGCATTGCCAACATTGCCGCTGCGTTATAAGGGCTACCTGAAAAAATATCAGTAATAATGATGAATGGTTGCTCAGTTGATTGATTAATAATTTTTAGATATTTGTCTTTTAATGTCTCAATACCATCACCTAACTGAAAAGTGATAGCCCGTACATTTGGGTACTCACCAGCTATCATTTCAATGCTATTTTTCATTTCCACGGCAATGTTTCCATGACCCGCTAATATAAAGTTCATCTCACACCTCTTTCACAAATTCTCTTGTTGCTTCACAAATGTTTAAATGAATTTATATGCACAAATGCTCAAAGTAAATCACTAATGTGCAAAAATGTGACGTAGATTTGATTTTCTTGCAAAATAAAAGAAATGGTTTTTTTCTTAACGAAAAAAGGAGTATTTTGTAAGGCTAAAAAAATAAGGGTGATTGAAATTAAATGATCATTTCTTCTTAACTTAAATGATCAATGGAATTCTGTAGGATTTGTGAAGTAAATGACTTTTTAAGATAGAACCCTCTTGGGCGAGTTAAAATAATCTCGCCATTTTCACCAATGGCTTCAGTTAAAGCTTTTCCATTGGCAGCTTTAGGTCTGATCTGTAAATAGGTGCCATAACGCGCGGTGATTTTTTCAACTTGACCAAGTGCTATCATATCCATTAATTCTTGCCAATCTTGTTTAAGTTGTTGCTCTTGTTCTAAAGTTGGTGTCCAAAGTATTGGTTTTCCAACTTTTCTTTCTGCAAGAGGTATACTTCTTTCCCCTTCAATCGGGATCCAAAGTACTTTGCTAAGCTTGTATTTAACATGGCTGGTTTCCCAAATCACACCGTGATTTGCCATTAAAGGAATAACACTAACAAAAGTAGTTTCTAATGGTTTACCTTTTTTATTGACTGGAATTGTTTTTAGTTCAATGCCTAAATTAGAAAAGTCTTGTTCTGCTTTACTGCCGGCATTCGCACCAAGATAAGTTTCAATCAGATTGCCTACCCATCCTTTTTGTTTATTAAGATTAGCAGGGATAGGAATATTGACATATTGAGCTATCTCAGCAAAGCTATAGCCAGCGGCCATTTCTGCTCGACTCAATAACTCTTGTTCATTAGAAGGATAAAAGTTTAGCATCTGTTTCGAATAAATTTAATAATATCCACAATCAATTATATTGGTTGTGGATATTAAAATAAATCATTATTAACTTAGCTGTTCAACCCATTTAGCATAACTTTCAATGATTGATGAAAGAAAAGACTTGGTTTTTTCGTTAATATTGCCACTTTCATCAAAAGCTGTACCAATATTACCGATATAAGCTTCCGGTTGTTGTAGGGTAGGCATATCAAGAAAAACTAAAGATTGTCGTAAATGATGATTAGCACCAAAGCCACCAATAGCGCCTTGTGATACTGAAACCACAGCGGCTGGCTTTTTAGACCAAACACTTTTACCATAAGGGCGTGATCCAACATCAAGTGCATTTTTTATGACAGCGGGTAATCCGCGATTGTATTCTGGTGTAACAAAAATCACACCATCACAATTGGCAATTTCTTGGCGAAAACGATTATAGGATTGTGGCGGTGTATCAGTATCAATATCTTCGTTATATAAAGGTAAATCACCGATTTGGATGATATTTAGTGAAAGTGATGATGGCGCAATTTGTTGAAAAACTTTGGCTACTTTTAAGTTATAGGAATCTTTACGTAAACTACCAACAAGTACTGCAATTTTTTTACTCATTTTTGGTTCCTCTTAAATTGAAAATAAGAGACACCATGAGTGTCTCTTATTTATGATAATTACAGAACTTCACAGAGCTTTAGTGTCCTGATGAGTCCATTCTACGACCTGTTTCAAATAGGAACCATGCGCGTCTTTCAGTTTGATCAATCCACTCTTCAATTAAACTAGCTGTTGCGGTATCGTTATATTTGTCACAGATATCATGTGCTACGCGCATACGTTCTGTAAGTTTGATGTTATCTTGACAAAGTTCAGCAAGCATATCTGATGGTTCAACAAAATCAGCATTGTTGTCTGAAATACTTTGTAATTTAGAAATATGACCAATTGAACGTAAAGTCGTTCCACCTAATTTACGTACACGTTCAGCAATTGGATCTGTCATTGCAAATAGTTCTTCTCCATGGTCATCTAACATTAAATGATAATCACGGAAATGTGGACCGCTGACATGCCAGTGGAAGTTTTTAGTTTTTAAATATAGAGCAAACACATCTGCTAATACAGAGTTCATTGCGCCAGAAATATCTTTTGAAGCTTTTTGGCCTAAATCAGTTGGAAATAAAATTGCAGATTGCTGTAATCTTTTGGCAGAACTTACATTTTTTAAAACTTTTGGAGCTGTTGATGATTTCGAAGTCGTTGTGCTTTTTTTAGTAGTACTTTTAGCCATGTAATATTCTCCTATAGGTGAATTAAATGATTATTTAACATCACCAAATTACGCCAACTCTTTATTAAAGTCCAATCAAAATGAGCTATTTTTAACTATTACTGCTATATCAACTATCTATGAATGATTAATTACCCTATTTTTTTCTATTGTTTAAAATATTTCTTTCAAAATAAAAGAAAATATTTCAAATTGTGATCCAGTTAAAGTTTTTTTGATTTCATAATTGTTAATATTTCTTTGCAATTTAAATCAATAGGAGAAAATATGATTGATACAATTTCATTTGGAGCCGAGTGGTTTATCGGTTTATTCCAAGGAGGCGGTAAAGTGTTAGTCGGGATGGTCACCTCGATTTTACCTTTATTAATTTCATTGTTAGTAGTTATGAATGCGGTCATTAAATTTATTGGACAAGATCGTATTGAACGTTTAGCTCAAGCTTGTGCGGGTAACCCTGTTTCACGTTATTTATTACTTCCTTTAATTGGTACATTTGTATTTTGTAATCCGATGACACTAAGCTTAGGTCGCTTTATGCCAGAGTTTTACAAACCTAGCTATTATGCAGCATCCTCTTATAGCTGCCACTCAATGAATGGTTTATTTCCACATGTAAATCCTGGCGAACTTTTTGTTTATTTAGGGGTTGCTGCTGGATTAACTACATTAAATTTACCATTAGGTCCATTAGCTGTTAGTTATTTCCTTGTCGGTTTAGTTACTAACTTCTTTAGAGGTTGGATTACAGACTTTTGTACAGCCATTTTTGAGAAAAAAATGGGAATTAAACTAGATAGAAAAGTTCATTTATAACAATTATCTATCACGATATAAGGAAAATAAAATGGCTAAATATATTCATATTGAAAAAGGTGAAGCAGGTTGGGGTGGTCCATTAGAGCTTCCAATCGTTGCTGGTAAAAAAATTGTTTACATTGCAGCTGGTACTAGACCAGCAATAGTCGATACTTTAGTTGAACTAACTGGTTGGGAAGCAATTGATGGTTTTAAAGAAGGTGAACCACCAAAAGACGAAATAGGCGTTGCTGTAATTGACTGTGGTGGTACTCTCCGTTGTGGTATTTATCCAAAAAATCGAATACCAACTATCAACATCCACGCAACTGGTAAATCAGGACCACTTGCACAATATATTGTCGAAGACATTTATGTTTCTGCTGTTAAGCCAAACAATATCAAACTAATTGAAAAGGAAGGTGATGTTGTAGGAGAAACAGCTCAAGCAAATACTAAAGCGTCAGAATTTAAAGATTATGACAGTAGTAAAAAAATCACTGAACAAAGTGATGGCTTATTAGCCAAAATTGGTATCGGTATGGGGTCTGGTGTAGCAGTTTTTTTCCAAGCTGGCCGAGATACTATTGATACTGTTCTCAAAACGATTTTACCTTTCATGGCATTTGTTTCAGCCTTAATCGGGATCATTATTGCATCTGGATTAGGTGACTTCATTGCCCATGGATTAGTCCCTTTAGCAGATAATCCACTTGGTTTAGTGATATTAGCATTAATTTGTTCTTTCCCATTACTTTCACCGTTCTTAGGTCCTGGCGCGGTAATCGCGCAAGTTATCGGTACATTAGTTGGTGTACAAATTGGGTTAGGTAATATTCCACCTCATTTAGCACTACCAGCATTGTTTGCCATAAATGCTCAAGCTGCATGTGACTTTATCCCTGTCGGTTTATCACTAGCAGAAGCAAAACAAGATACTGTTCGTGTAGGTGTTCCTTCGGTTCTAGTAAGTCGATTTTTAACTGGTGCACCAACCGTATTAATCGCTTGGGCAGTGTCATTATTTATCTATCAATAGACATATTTAAGTATTTAGGGATGAACATCATCCCTCTTTAGCAAACAGTGAAATTTGAAAATTTCGCTTCAACTAAAAATTAAAGAAGGTTAACGATGTCGAATGTTATCTATCAATCAAAAATTAATCAAATTGGTGAGTTTGCCCCAGATGCATTGGCTGATGGCATGCTAATACTATTTAAAAATGGCGCACCATCAGACTTAGCTGATTACTGTTTTGTACATAGTCATGATGATTTAAAACAAGATCTACGAGTAGGGCAAGTATTTCAAATTGGCAAACATACTTTTCAAATTACCTCCGTTGGCGATGTTGCTAGCACCAATTTTCGTGAATTAGGGCATATCACATTAAGGTTTGACGGCAGTAGCCAAGCAGAATTACCGGGAACTATCCATGTAAAAGGTGACATTCCAAATCAACTTTTTGTGGGTGATGAAATTAAAATTTTAACTAATTAAGGAATAGAGAATGAAAAAAGTTGCAGTTGTTGTAGGTGGTGGTCAAACTTTAGGTGAATTCTTATGTAAAGGGATTGCTGATGCTGGTTATAATGTAGCTGTTGCTGATTTAAATATTGAAAATGCAAATAAAGTAGCAGATGCTATCAATCAGAAACATGGAGCCGGTACCGCAAAAGGCTTTGGTGTTGATGCAACAAATGAAGAGAGTGTGATTAAGCTTGCACAAGATGTTGATAATACATTTAACCGAGCTGATTTAATGGTTTATAGTGCAGGTGTTGCTAAAGCAGCTCCTATTACAAACTTTGCTTTAAGCGATTTTCAATTATCAGTAAATGTTAATCTTACTGGTTACTTTTTGTGTGCTCGTGAGTTTGCTAAATTAATGCTCAAACATAAAACGGCTGGACGAATTATTCAAATAAATTCAAAATCAGGTAAAGTTGGTAGTAAACATAATTCTGGTTATAGTGCTGCTAAATTTGGTGGTGTTGGTTTAACTCAATCATTAGCACTTGATCTTGCAGATTATGGTATTACTGTAAATTCATTAATGTTAGGTAATTTATTAAAATCACCAATGTTCCAATCATTAATTCCTCAATACGCTAAAAAATTAGGTATTCCAGAAAACGAAGTTGAGCAAGTTTATATTGATAAGGTGCCACTTAAACGTGGTTGTGATTATCAAGATGTGCTTAATGTCTTATTATTTTATGCAAGTGATAAGGCTTCATATTGTACTGGACAATCAATTAATATTACTGGTGGCCAAGTAATGTTCTAATTAAAATAAAGTGCGAAAGTGTTTGTTATCACTTTCGCATTTTTATTTAGCCTAAATTATTAATGGAGATAGCCATGAACATGACGACAACTTTAATTATTTTTGCGCTTATGGCTTGGTGTGTCCAAATCATATTTAGTTGGTTGCAAATTCGCCGATTTAATCAAGCCTTTTTAGCGATGAAAAAAGGGCGATATTTGGGGGTTGGTCGTAGTCAAACTAAATGGTTTAAGCCAAGAGTCTTAATTGCTATCTCATTAGATGAAAACCAAAATGTAATTGATTCAGTAAAAATGAAGGGCATTACAGTATTTGCATTACCTAAGACTATTCCTCAATTACATGGACTTAATGCAAAAGAGATTATACCTGAAACGATTTACCCAAACGATCCTGCTTCGCGAAGTGCATTATCAGTTGCGTTAACCGCGAGCAATAAATAGTATTTAACTTTTATTTTGAAAAGTATTTTCTTTTATATTGAAGTATACTATCTTGCAAAGTAAATGATCTTATTTACTGTGAAAATAATGGAATCTTGGCATGAAAGTTAAACAAAGGCAAACCGCAATTTTAGAATATTTACAAAATCATGGACAGGTTAGTGTAGATGAATTAGTCGCACATTTTCGGACTACTGGAACCACTATAAGGAAAGATCTTACTCAACTTAATGAGAGTGGATTAGTTTTAAGGACTTATGGTGGAGCAATGCTAAATCGAGAAATCGGTGACAGAGCTATTGATCATAAAACCTACATTAATACTGCTGCTAAAAAAGCGATTGCTCAAGAAGCCGCTAAATTGATCCATGAAGGTGATTCAATTATTTTCGATGCAGGCAGTACTGTCGCACAGATGATTCCAATGTTAGCCCAGTTTAATAATTTAACTATTATGACCAATAGTTTACATATGGTTAATGAACTGGTAGCTAATGATAACGATCAAACCATTATTTTAACAGGTGGCACTTTTCGCCGAAAATCAGCCTCCTTCCATAGTAATCATGCATCAGCAATTGCGGCCTTTGAATCTTATACTTTTGATAAATTATTTATGGGTGCTGATGGTGTTGATGTAGTTGGTGGTGTGACAACATTCAACGAAAGCTATCATGGTAGTGTGGCGATGAGTAAAGCCGCTGCAAAATTGATTTTACTCGTTGACTCAACTAAATTTGGGCGGCGTAGCCCAAATGTCGTTTGTGATATAGAATCAGTTGATACGATTATTACAGACAATAATTTAGATGATAAATATTACGACGCATTAATTCAAAAAGGTATTAAAGTTATAAAAGTAAAACCTTTAGATAAGTAAAAAGACATTAAAATATAAAAAAAGTTGAGGAACGGGGTTTTTGACGTTAATAATAGTGGTAATTTTATTAAAATTGGTTTGATATTAACGATCTATCTGAAACACTCGAATAATTTCTAAACCTAATATTATGCGTTCGGACATGGAAATAATTGCCCGAACGCCTTAGCAAAGTGGATTAGAACAATAATCTTGCTCGAATTGTACCAGCGACATTTTTTAGTTTAACTAATAACTCTTCTGCTTTATTTTGTTCTACTCTATCAATATCAATCACAACATAACCAATTTTAGAATCAGTCTGTAAATACTGAGCTGAAATGTTTAGACCTTGTTCTGCAAATAGCGTATTTATTGCAGTCAACACGCCGGGTTGATTGTGATGAATATTAATAAATCGACTAGATCCTTTTGCCGGAATCGGTAATGATGCTTCAGGGAAGTTAACCGCTGAAAGTGTTGCGCCTGTATCAGAATATTTTGCCAACTTGGTTGCAACTTCAATACCGATATTTTCTTGAGCTTCAGTAGTTGAACCGCCGATATGTGGGGTAATAATGACATTATCAAATTTACACAGTGGTGATTCGAATGGATCGCTATTAGTTGCCGGTTCACTAGGGAAAACGTCAATAGCAGCACCACTAAGTTTATTGTTTTCCAACGCTTGAGTTAAGGCTTCAATATCAATCACACTACCGCGAGAGGCATTAATCAATATAGAGCCTGATTTCATCATGTCGATTTCTGATTTGCCAATCATTTTAATTGTGGTTGAGTTTTCTGGAACATGCATACTTACAATATCACTCATGGCAAGTAATTCTTTCATGGATGAAATTTGTTTGGCATTGCCTAATGGTAATTTAGTTTCGATATCATAAAAATAAACATTCATGCCTAATGATTCAGCCAATACGCTTAATTGACTACCGATATGGCCATAACCAATGATACCTAAATTTTTACCACGCGCTTCATGAGAACCTGTGGCTAATTTATTCCATTTCCCCTGGTGAGCTTTGGCATTAGCTTCAGGTACTCGGCGAAGTAATAAAATCGCTTCAGCCAATACTAGCTCTGCAACAGAACGCGTATTAGAAAACGGTGCATTAAAAACAGGAATTCCTTTAACGGTTGCAGCATCAAGTTCAACTTGATTGGTTCCAATACAGAAACAACCAATTCCTGCAAGTTTTGGGGCAGCATCGATTATATCTTTTGTTAAATGTGTTCTTGAGCGAATACCAATAAATCTTGCATCTTTAATTGCCGCTTCAAGTTCGGATTTGGATAGCGCACCTTTATGATATTCAATGTTGTTAAAGCCTGCCGATTTAAGTGTTTCAATCGCGCTAGGGTGGACACCTTCAAGTAATAGAAACTTGTTTTCATCTTTGGTTAACGCTTGAACAACCATTTCTTCCTCTCTATCTTTAATATTTAAAACAATTTGTCATGCAAAGTTATCAATTAAAAAAGTCATTTATTATTTTTTTATTTCTTTCACACCAGAACTCGTGCCTACTAAAGCGATATCCGCGCCTTTATTAGCGAATAACCCTACTGTGACTACACCGGCGATACTATTAATCCTATCTTCTAATTCCATTGGTTTTGCAATTACAAGGTCGTGAACATCTAAAATAACATTGCCATTGTCAGTAACCACTCCTTGACGATAGATAGGTTTGCCGCCAAGTTTGAATAATTCTCGAGCAACATAAGAACGGGCCATCGGAATGACTTCTACTGGAAGTGGAAATTTCCCGAGAACATCGACCACTTTTGACTCATCAACGATACAGATAAATTGTTTTGCCAGAGCCGATACTATTTTTTCACGTGTTAACGCGGCTCCCCCGCCTTTAATCATTTGCATATTATGATTAATTTCATCTGCTCCATCGACATAAATATCTAAGCTATCAACGTCATTACAGTCTAAAACTGGAATACCATAGCTTTTTAATTTTTGGGTTGACGCTTCTGAACTAGAGACAGTTCCTTTTATCTGATCTTTTATTGTTGCAAGAGCATCAATAAAGTGAGCCGCAGTAGAACCTGTGCCTACGCCTACTAATGAATCTGGTTTAACAAATTTAAGGGCTGACCAACCTACTGCTTTTTTTAGTTCATCTTGTGTCATGATATCACCGTGTGTAAATATAATTTTGATCAAAAAATTAAAATTTTAAAAGCAAAATTGTTTAAGATATGGCATAGTACCCAATTGGGAAGCAAAAATCATTAGTATTTTAAGAAAATCTATAAGGTTTTAGATCTATTTCAAATTTTTTGCAAAATTAAAATAGCTTGAATGACCAAGCGAAGATCAAATCATTAGTAAAGAGATTATGAAGCGTCCAGATTATAGAGCATTACAAGCATTAGATGCAGTGATAAAAGAACGAGGATTTGAACGAGCAGCTGACAAATTGTGTATTACGCAACCAGCAGTATCGCAACGCATTAAGCAATTAGAAAGCTTTTTTGGTCAGCAACTATTAGTAAGAACGATTCCTCCAAAAGCGACTAAACAAGGTGAACATCTTTTAGGATTATTGCATCAAGTTGAATTATTAGAACAACAATGGTTAGGTGACAATGAGCAAAATACTACGCCATTGTCATTATCAATTGCAATTAATGCTGACTCTTTAGCAACTTGGTTTTTACCCGCTTTAAAACCAGTTTTAGATAAAAATATTTTACGCTTTGATATTCAAGTCAAAGATGAAGAGCATACGTTAGAACTTCTACGCTTAGGTACTGTCGTTGCTGCAATTAGCATTCAACCCAATCCTTTACCGGGATGTTTATCTGATTTATTAGGTGCATTGGATTATATTTTTGTTGCTTCTCCTGAGTTTGCTAAAAAATACTTTCCTAATGGTGTTACTCGGTCATCGCTTTTAAAAGCGCCTGCAGTGGCATTTGACCATTTGGATGATATGCACCAAGCCTTTTTGCAAGAAAATTTTAATCTTACACCAGGTAGTGTTATTTGTCATATTACTAGTTCATCTGAAGCTTTTGTCCAATTGGCTAAACAAGGTTCTGCATGTTGTATGATACCAATGTTACAAGTTGAACAAGAGTTAAAAAATGGTGAATTGGTTAATTTAACGGAAGGCTTATTTCAAAGACGTATGCTGTATTGGCATCGCTTTGCTCCAGAAAGTAGCGTGATGCAAAATATTTCTGAAACATTGATTTGTTACGCTCAACGTATATTGTCGCAGCCTCAAGATCGGAAATAATTGTCAAATTAGCTATTTTGAGCTAAATGTAGAACTGTCCCATTTACCCTATCTCACAATTTATAGAGCTAAAAAGATGAGCCAATTGAAAAACGATCGTTATTTACGTGCATTACAATGTTTACCTGTGGATTACACGCCAATTTGGATGATGCGCCAAGCCGGTCGATACTTACCTGAATATCGGCAGCTTAGGGCTAAAGCTGGTGATTTTATGACGATGTGCCAAACACCAGAACTTGCCTGTGAAGCAACTTTACAACCCATTCGGCGATTTGATCTTGATGCTGCCATTATTTTTTCAGATATTTTAACCATTCCCGATGCAATGGGACTTGGTTTATATTTTGAAACAGGCGAAGGGCCTAAATTTAAAAAAACGATTTCTTGTTTAGATGATATTGCACAATTGCCTATACCTGATCCAGGACAATCTCTCAAATATGTAATGGATGCTATTGGGTTAACGAAAAAAGAGTTAGGTGGCAAAGTTCCATTAATTGGCTTTTCTGGTAGTCCATGGACTTTGGCAACTTATATGGTTGAAGGCGGTAGTAGTAAAACCTTTACTAAAATAAAAAAGATGCTTTATTGTGAACCTAAAGCATTACATTTGCTGCTAGAAAAATTAGCTAACAGTGTAATATTGTATTTAAATGCTCAAATTGAAGCTGGCGCCCAATCGATTATGATATTTGATACTTGGGGCGGGGTGCTTAGCCATGAAAGTTATCGAGCGTTTTCTTTGCATTATATGGAACTTATCTTATCTCAACTAAAAAGGGGTAAGAAAAGCCAGAATATCACTTCTTATGTTCCTGTGACGCTATTTACAAAAGGTGGCGGTTTATGGCTCGATACTATTTCTAAATCAGGGGCTGATGCCATCGGTGTTGATTGGACAGTGGATTTGAATCAGATAGAACAAAAAGGTAAGATTGCCATACAAGGTAATTTAGATCCTTCTATATTGTATGCCAATAAGGAAACGATTGAGTCTAACGTTGAGTCAGTTCTAAGTGAATTTGGCTATCATAATGGTCATGTCTTTAATTTAGGTCATGGTATTCACCAAGATATTCCCATTGAGCATGTACAATATTTAGTTGAATCAGTACACACACGGTCAAAAAGGTTTCATTCATGATTAAAAATCCTATTCAATTAAGAATAGCAAAATTGCCAGTTTGGAAGCAGCGTTTATTTATGGTTTGTCTATGCGAACGAATGTATACAAACTTTATTTATTATTGCAATTTACAACAAGATGAACAATCAGCAGTAGGATATAAAAAAATTCTAGATCTTATTTGGGAATCACTATTGGTTGAGAATGTGAAAATTAATTTTGATTTACAACTTGAGAAACTTGAATCGTTAATTCCAGTCATTAAGGAAGATAGCCCATATATGGTTTACCCTGCTATTGATGCTTGTCAGGCTCTTAGTGAAATTCTACACTCTTATATAAGTGGTGAAATAGATGAACACTCAGCCAAAGTTAGCTCTATTTCCGCAACTACTGTAGCTGAATTTGAAATGACAAAAGATAATATTGAACTTTCAGAAGATGAACAAGTAACTTTGCCTAGTGTAATTGAGGAATTTGATTTGCAGTGGGAAATTTTTCGCTTATTGAGTGATGAAAATAATGAAATGTTAGACTTGATTAAAGGCTTGAAAATGGACATTCGGTCTGCAGAAACTAGCAATATTGGTGTTTTTTTGAGCAATTAAAGCGGTTAAAGCGTGATTTTTTTAATTTTTATTAAATTTTTCTTTAACATTAGGCAAATATAGACTACATTTAACAACAATGTAATCTAAATCACGTTTACAGAAGCAAAGTTGGGTTTTAACTTTGTTTATTAATGTTAACTTTAACAATAAAATAAATATGTAAGGATATTCCATGAATAAAACAGAACTTGTAGATGCTATTGCTAGCAAAGCTAATATTACTAAAGTTGCAGCAAAAACTGCTTTAGAAGCAACTTTAGCTTCTATCACTGAATCATTAAAATCTGGTGAGCCAGTTCAATTAGTTGGTTTCGGTACATTTAAAGTTAATGCTCGTAAAGCTCGTACTGGTCGTAACCCAAAAACTGGTAAAGAAATCAAAATTGCAGCAAGCAAAGTACCAGCATTTGTTTCTGGTAAAAGCTTAAAAGAAGCAATCAAATAATTTTATTGCTTTCTATTAGAGAATTTTTTAAGGCCATAACTAATCGTTATGGCTTTATTTTTAACTCCAACTTTTTAATCTATTTTTTCTTGAGTTTTTAGAAACGATTTTACTTATTATCTAAACCGTTAATTTAGCAAATTTAGCATTTAATTGATCAGCTAAATCTTGCGGTGATATTTCGATTTCTAATCCTCTTTTACCCCCTGATACCATCATCGTTGCATATTGTTTAGCACTATCATCAATAAGTGTAGGTAATAGCTTTTTTTGCCCGAGAGGACTTATCCCACCGACTAAATAACCTGTTGTTTTTTGTGCTAGATTCGGGTCAGCTAATGCTACTTTTTTGCAATCAAGAATTTTAGCGGCTTGTTTAAGATCCAATGTACAATCAACCGGTAATACACAGACTGCTAATGATTTATTGTCCCCATTTATGCATACAATCAGTGTTTTAAATATCTGACCTGAAACAACATTTAGTTCTAATCCAAGTTTATCCGCAGCTTCTTGTCCATAATGGGTTTGTTGTGCGTCATGTTGATATTGATGGATATTAAATTTAATTTTATGCTTTTTGAGCAATCTAATGGCTGGCGTCATAATAGTAAGAATTATTATAAGTGAGAATGATGATCCCTATTAATTGCCATTAATAGGGATTTTTAGGATTAAACTAAACTATACTACATTAAAAAAATTAAGAGATGATTTGTTGATTGTTTTGATTATTATCATCTAGTTTCGGTAATTCAACATTATTAGATGCGTTGTACAAGCGATAGAAGAAGCTACATACAAAGAAACTAACAAACATAGATACTATTGAAGTAATAGTCGTTACAATAATATTATTACCCAATAAGTAATTAATAAGCCCTAGAACGATAGTAATACCACAAGAAATTAATATCATTAGTAAAGGTGCTTTCCATTTTGTTACAGCTAATTTATGGCTACCAACAAATCTTTGAAAAAATCCCATTGAATCAGGAACGATTAATGAAGCACTAAAGTAATTCGCAATGATGCTTAATACAAGAAATATAACAAAAGCTATCAATAAAGTTAATAAAGCAATTAACTGTTGGGGTAATATCATTCCGATAATCCACATAATTAAAGAAAGCAAAATTATTCCTATAATTAAAATAATAAAATAAATAGCGGTAAATCCTGCAAGATTTAGAAAAGCAGGTAATATGCGTTGTGACACTAATTTCATATCAAATTTGTCACTAGTAGTTAAATTATAAATAATACCAATTGTCACGGCAGCAATAAAGAGAAAGACAATTGATAAAAGCAATACTTTTCCAAATAATGAACTAAGAACTTGAGCTGGATTTGCGTAATAGACCATGCTTGCTGCAAGAGCAGCTGGATCAAAAATAATATACGATAATACTGAATTAGCTAATGCAAGCACTACGCTTGCGATTGCGATTATTGGGAATCTATTGCGAATAAAGTTAACTGTTTTTTCAAAAGTAACTAAAAATGATAAATTGTTTTGTGAGTCCATCGTTTTTCCTTATGGGTGGTAATACTAGTATTACCACGGTCTTTATATTTAATTCAAAAGTTATGATTGTAGTATAGAAATATCGGCAACCTTCAAAAATAAATTTTGTAATTTTTTCAAAAGAGCCAATCGGTTTAGTTTAATTTTTTCGTCATCAACCATTACCATTACTTTCTCAAAAAATGTATCAATAGGTGCTTTAAGTGATGCTAATTCAATTAAGGCATCTTGATATCGACCTTCAGTAAAGTAAGGTGCTAACTTATCTGTCAATATTGCTATTTGCATAGCTAATTCGCTTTCTGCTCCCGTTTCAAGAAGTGAAGCGTTAATATTTTCAGGGATAGCGTTTTCAGATTTAGACAAAATATTTGATACACGTTTATTTGCTTCTGCTAATGAAGAAGCTTCAGGTAACGTTCTAAAATGTGTTACCGCATTAACGCGGGTATCAAAATCTGCAGGCTTGGTTGGATTAATTGCCAAGACAGCCTGAATGGTATCTATCGCAAATCCTTTTTCTTGATACCATGCTCGGAATCGACCTTGCATAAAATTAACAATATCTATAACAACATTGTTGTTGGTTAATTTATTTCCATATAAAGATGTGGCAAAACTTGCTAGCTCAACTAAATCAAGAGGTAAGCTTTTTTCAACAATAATACGTAATACACCAATAGCTGCACGGCGAAGTGCAAATGGATCTTTATCACCTTTAGGATGTTGACCAATACCAAAAATACCGGCTAATGTATCCATTTTTTCGGCAATAGATACCGCACTAGACACAGGAGTACTTGGTAGTTCATCGCCTGAAAAACGAGGTTTATATTGTTCTTCAATAGCGGTAGCGACTTCAATACTTTCACCATCTTTAATCGCTATATATCGACCTATGATGCCTTGTGTTTCAGGAAATTCAAACACCGTGTTAGTAACTAAATCACATTTAGTTAATTTCCCTGCACGTTTGGCTTGTTCAGTGTCAGCACCAATTTTTTCGGCGATGAAGCCAGATAAGGCTTCAATACGAAGTGCTTTATCTTTAACTGTACCAAGTTGTTGTTGAAATAAAACCGTCTCAAGGCGAGGAAGGCGATCTTCCAAACGTTGTTTTAAGTCTGTTCTATAGAAAAATTCGGCATCAGCTAAACGAGGACGAACCACTTTTTCATTACCAGAAATAACAACTTGAGGATCTTTTGATTCAATATTTGCAACGAAGATGAAGTTTGGTAATAGTTTTCCTTGTTTATCATAGACAGGGAAATATTTTTGATCGCCTTTCATCGTATATACCAATGACTCGGCTGGAACTTCTAAAAATCTTTCTTCAAATTTTGCTGTTAATACTACAGGCCATTCAACCAATGATGAAACTTCTTCAAGTAAGCTTTCAGTTAAATCTGCTTTACCATTAAGTTTTTCAGCAGCTTCTTGAGCTTGCTGCTTAATGATTGATTTTCGCTTGTTATAGTCAGCAATAACTTTGCCTCGTTGTTCAAGGATTTCAGGATATTGGTCAGCATTATCAATGGTAAATTCTTGTTCACCCATAAAGCGGTGTCCGCGAATAATACGATCTGATTGAATGTCTAAAATGACGCCCGGTACAAGTTGATCACCATATAGCATAGTTACAGTATGGCTTGGTCTGATAAATTCAACTTGGCGAGCTGCCCAGCGCATAGGTTTAGGAATAGGTAATTTATTTAATGCATTTTTAACCATATCACATAATAAATTAACAACAGGCTGTCCTTTTTGATTATGAGTATAAGATAACCATTCGCCTTTATCTGTTTGAATGCGCTCTGCTTGAGAGATATCGATGCCACATCCTCTAGCCCAGCCTTCTGCTGCTTTTGTTGGTTTACCATTTGCATCAAATGCGGCACTTACCGCAGGACCGCGTTTAACAACTTGGCTATCTGGTTGAGTGTCATTTAAATTCAATACTTTTAAAGCTAAACGGCGCGGCGATGCAAACCAAAGTACCTCACCATGTTCTAAGTTAGCATTATCAAGTTGTTCAATAAAATTAGCTGCAAAGCTTTCAGCCAAAGTGCGGAGTGATTTCGGTGGTAACTCTTCAGTACCGATTTCTACTAGAAATGTTTTTTGCATAATATATCAATTCCTACTTTGATGCATTTTGGTTAGAACGTTTATTTTGGCACATTGGAAATCCAAGTGCTTCACGAGAGGCGTAATATGCTTCAGCAACCATTTTTGTTAATGTTCTGATACGCAATATGTAACGTTGTCGCTCAGTTACTGAAATAGCTTTGCGGGCATCAAGTAAATTGAAGCAGTGAGCTGCTTTTAAAATACGTTCATAAGCAGGTAGCGGTAGAGGTTTTTCTAATTCAAGTAACATTTTTGCTTCTTTTTCATGTTGTTCAAAACAATAAAATAAGAAATCAATATTAGCGTACTCGAAATTATAAGTGGATTGTTCAACTTCGTTTTGGTGAAAAACATCACCATAAGTGGTTTTACCAAATGCGCCATCACTCCAGATTAAATCATAAACGCTATCTACACCTTGAATATACATAGCAAGGCGTTCTAAACCATAAGTAATCTCTCCAGTCACCGGTTTACACTCAAGACCACCAACTTGTTGGAAATAGGTAAATTGGGTCACTTCCATACCGTTTAACCAAACTTCCCAACCTAATCCCCATGCACCTAATGTTGGATTTTCCCAATTGTCTTCTACAAAACGGATATCGTTAACAGTTGGATCAAGACCAAGCTCTTTTAGTGATCCTAAGTAAAGTTCTTGGATATTATCTGGTGATGGTTTTAAGATAACTTGGAATTGGTAATAATGTTGTAACCTATTAGGATTTTCACCATAACGACCATCAGTAGGGCGACGAGAAGGTTGAACGTAAGCAGCATTAATCGGTTCAGGACCAAGTGCTCTTAAACAGGTCATTGGATGAGAAGTACCTGCGCCGACTTCCATATCTAATGGCTGAATCACTGTACAACCTTGATTAGCCCAATAATCTTGTAACGTAAGTATTAAACCCTGAAAGGTTTTGACATTAAACTTTTGCATGATGTTATCTTTGTGGTTAAATTAATTTTTACTACAAATTAAATAGTGCTACATTTTATACTTTTTATTAGTGCTTGTGAAATGCCTAATTACTTTTATTAATAAAGTTACATAATATAGTTTTCATTTTGCATCTTTACACATTTGTAGGTATAGTAAAGTTATCTTTATTGCTTGGTAATAAATCATAAATAAAAAGGCCATGTCTATTTATCGTAATCTATTGATTATTTTATTTATTGGATTAATGAATACACATTTTGTGTATGCTGATGATAATCAACAATTAGAATCATTGCGTCGTTCAATTAAAGAGCATGAAAAGCGCCTAGCAGAACAAACAAAAGAACGGACTCAATTGGTCAATGATCTTAAAAACCAAGAAACTGAAATTGCTAATTTACTTACATCGATTGAAAAAAATGGTCTTACTCTAAAAAAATTAGATGGGGAAATTACTAATTTAATCAAGCAAATTGATGAATTAACCATTAAACAAAATCAACAACGAGATGAGTTATCCAAACAGCTTGAAAGCGCATTTAAATTAGGAAAAAATACCAATTTTAAGTTGATCTTTGCTAGCGAACAAAGTGAGCGTAATGAACGCCTTATTACTTATTTTCGTTATATTAATGAAGCAAGACAACAACAAATAAATAAGCTTCGTGAAACGCAATTACAACTCAATGAAAAGAAAAATGCTTTGCAAAAAAAGCAAGCCACTCAAAAAACACTACATAACAAGCAAAAACAAGAGCAAATAGCCTTAGAAAAAAATCACCAAAAACGCCAAAAAACTATCAATTCTCTTGAATCATCAATGCAAAAAAATCAACAAAAATTAGCTCAACTTAAAGATAATGAAGCGAAATTACAGGCTAAGATTGCTCAAGCAGAAAGAGAAAACCGTCGAATTGCGGAAGAAGAAGCAAGACAAGCCAAAAATATCCAAGAAAAACAAAAGAATACAAATTATACACCTAACGCGGATGAACGTGCATTAATGGCTCGAGTTAGTGGTATTGGTAAACCACAGAATCAATTTCTTTGGCCTGTAAATGGTAGTATTGCTCATCGATTTGGTGAGGCTTTGCAAGGTGAACTTCGTTGGAAGGGAATGGTGATAAATGCCAAAGATGGCACACAAGTCAAAGCAATTACTGATGGTCGAGTTATCCTAGCCAGCTGGCTGCAAGGTTATGGTTTTGTGGTTGCGCTTGAGCACGGTAAAGGCGATATGAGTTTATATGGCTATAACCAACGTGTTTTAGTAGAAGTCGGTGATAATGTTAGGACAGATCAGCCGATTGCAATTGTTGGTTCAAGCGGAGGTCAAAATACTCCTGGGCTTTATTTTGAAATTCGCCGAGATGGTAAAGCATTAGATCCTAGTGGTTGGTTAAAATGATTAAACGTATATTATATATAGGGATATTATTATTAAATGTAAATAGTGCATATGCTGCGAAACTAGCGTTAGTGATTGATGATTTTGGTTATCGTCAACATAATGAAGAACAGATTATTTTATTTTCACCCAACATTACAATTGCTGTTTTACCACATTCACCAAATGCCAAACATATCGCAACCTTTGCTCATCAACATGGTAATGATGTGATTATTCACTTACCTATGGCTCCTATGGGGAAACAACCTCTAGAAAAAGATACTCTATTTCCTTATATGGATGAAGCAGAAGTAAAAAGAATTGTTGATGATGCAGTATCCCTAGTTCCATATGCAATAGGTGTAAATAATCATATGGGCAGTTTGATGACATCAAATTTCAATGGTATGCACAATGTTATGAAAGCATTAAGTCATCACTCAATGTTTTTTTTGGATAGTAAAACGATAGGTAAAACTCAAGTAAAAAATGCCGCAACTGATTATAATATAACTGTAATTGGGCGTGATGTATTTTTAGATGATAAGCAGATAGAAAGTGCTATTAGTCAGCAGTTTGATCTGGCAGTTAAAATTGCGCAAAAAAATGGTTATGCTATCGCCATTGGCCATCCACATCCTCAAACCGTTAATGTTTTAAGAGCAAAATTAGCTAATTTGCCTGACAATATCGAATTAGTTAAAGTCAGTGAATTAATTAAACCGGCTAAACCTAAGCTAACTCTGAAAGATATTTTTGAAAAATATAAAAAACGATTTGAGGAGTTACCAAATTTTGAACTTTCAGAGTAGTAGTAATTATTTTTTTTCAAGTGTTCGATGACGAATTTGCACTTGTTTATTTTGCGCTTTAAAAAACCCGGCTAATTGTTCTGCAATAAAAACAGAACGGTGTTGCCCGCCTGTACAACCGATGGCTATCGTTAAATAGCTACGATTATTTTTTTCTAACATTGGTAACCACTGTTGTAAATAATTGGCTGTTTGATAAATGAAATTGGTAACTTCATCATGTTTTAGTAAGAAATTTTTAACAGGCTCATCTAAGCCAGTTAATGGACGTAATGATATATCCCAATGCGGGTTAGGTAAAAATCTTACATCAAATACGAAATCAGCATCGACAGGTAAACCATGTTTAAAGCCAAATGATTCAAAAATCATGGTTAATTCCCGCTCTTTTTTTCCTAAAATCCGTGAACGAAGAATATTAGATAACTCATGAACTGAAAGATTATCAGTATTTATAACTAAACTTGCGTGTGATTTTAAAGGCTCTAAATACTTCTCTTCAAGATCAATGGCTTCTTCTAAAGAGTATTTTTGATTGGTTAGTGGATGTATTCGTCTTGTTTCGCTATAACGTCGGATCAGAGTATTACGACTACAATCAAAAAAGATTATTTCAGGAGTAACAGAGGATGGTAATCGCTGAAAAATATCATGATCAAAATTAAAGTTAGCTGGTAAATTGCGAATATCGATACTAACCGCAACAGGTGTATTGTTATCTTTTAATGATTCTGCAAGTTGCGGTAATAATGCGACGGGAATATTATCAACACAATAAAAACCCATATCTTCTAATGCGCGTAATGCAATTGATTTTCCTGAACCAGAACGGCCACTTACTATCAACAATATCACAATATCGACTCCAAAATAATTGGTGCACTAGTATATACTGTTTAGTTCAACATGTGCAATTCATGAAAAGAAACAATAAGCTAAATAAATTCTCTAATAATCTGTTTTTATTTTAGCTATTAACTGTTTTAAAGCCTGTCCACGATGAGAAATCTGACTTTTATGTTCTTTAGTTAACTCTGCTGCACTGCAATTAAGCTCAGGAATATAGAATAATGGATCATAACCAAAACCACCACTTCCATGAGGTTCATTCATAATTAATCCATTCCATTTCCCTAAACAGATGATTGGTGTAGGATCATTTTCGTGTCGCATAAAAGCGAGTGCGCAATAAAAGTATGCTGTCCTTTTTTCTTTAGGCACATCTTTTAATTCAAGTAATAGCTTTTCATTATTGCTTTTGTCATTACCATGTTCTCCCGCATAACGAGCGGAATAGATACCAGGTTGCCCGTTTAGTGCTTGAACAACTAAACCTGAATCATCTGCTATCGCCGGTAGTTGAGTCACTTTTGCGGTATGTCTTGCTTTTAAGATGGCATTTTCAATAAATGTTAGGCCTGTTTCTTCTATATCAGGAACATTGAAGCTATTTTGGGCTATAACATCAAATCCAGCATCGGCTAAAAGCGTTTGTAATTCATTGACCTTTCCTTGGTTATTAGTGGCTAAAACAATTTTCTGCATTTAATGACTCCATGATATTAGTTTTATATCGTAATTAGTTAATTAAGTATAGCAAGTAGATGTACGCTTAAATTTTAAAAATCAGGCTCACAACGGAATGTCAGAGTTTCACCGGTTTTAGGATGATTTATTGTTAGATGTTGAGCATGTAACAATAACCTTTTTGACATTGAAAATGCTTCAGGATGAGCATAAAATTTATCGCCTAAAATAGGATGCCCTATAGCTTGCATATGCACTCTTAATTGATGAGAGCGCCCTGTAAATGGAAACAATGCCACCCGAGTTGTATTATCATTATTGCGTGAAATAACTTGATAATGTGTTAATGCATATTTGCCATTTTCATGATCTACCATCTGTCTTGGGCGATTAGGCCAATCACAAATTAATGGGAGTTCGACTTGGCCTGCGTCATCCTTAAGGTGACCGTGGACCACAGCAATATATGTTTTTTTAGGTATACGCTCTCTAAACTGCTTTTTAATTTCTCTATCTGCTAATTTAGATAAAGCAGCAACCATAATGCCACTCGTAGCCATATCTAGACGATGGACTGATTCAACATAACTATATTTTTGTTGTAAACGATGAATAATACTATCTATAAATTGTGGTTTATTTCCTGATACCGACAAAATACCAGGTTGTTTGTTAACCACAACAATATGATCATCTTGATATAAAATAGTTAACCAAGGATCAATGGGGGGATGATATTCCAAAAGCATTTAGTGTGATAATTTGTCAAATTAAATTGTCACACATTCTAACAAACTCGGTAAAAAGTGCCAGTTGAAATAAACTTATTTACTCCAGATTGACTTTTTATTAGCTGAAAACAATTGGCAAAATAGTATAATTAAACTAACAAAAAGATAGCAAGCAAAAATGATTATCATCCATTGCGACATTTCAATAGTTAAGAACGACCAAATTTTTTCTGAACAAGAACCATAAGCATTAAACATGCTTGGTAACCATTCATTTAATGGTAACCAAGAAGGGAATTGGACATTAATTGCACAGGTATCACTTAAATCCGGTTCGAACTGCAAATGGGCATGAAAAGTTGCTAATTCAAACCCCTTAAAAGCGCTAAATAGCCAGATTAATATGCCAGCTAGTCTAAATATTAATTTTTTGGGGTTGATAAGTCCAACGATGCTGCCAAACATAATACCGTAAATTGCACAGCGCTGATAAATACATAAAGTACAAGGAGCTAGGCCTAAACCATGTTGAAAATAGAGAGCGGTCAATTCAAAAATAGCGGTGGAAAGAAACAATAAAAACCAAGCAAATCTTCCTCGAGAGTATTGGTTGAGTAAATACAACATACTATTTTATTCCTCCATATTCCGCTATAATCATTTTATATTAAGGTTATTAAAATTAACCAATCTTATTCTTTTTACCATTAGTGTAGTTTATTTTTAAGTAATGTAAAACGACTTTTATTAAGGGTGGATTAATCTTTTCTTATGGACTCAAACGTTCAACAAACAAAATTACAAGTCTCATTTGTCACAATCACTGAAGAAAATGTGACACAACGAATTGACAACTTTTTAATAACATACCTTAAGGGTGTGCCTAAAAGTATGATTTATCGCATACTTAGAAAAGGGGAAGTGCGTGTCAACAAAAAGCGGATTAAGCCAGAATATAAATTAGCTGTTGGTGATGAAGTTCGAATTCCACCTATTCGTGTTTCAGAAAAAACAGTTCCTGAAATTTCAAAAAAACTGAATAAAGTTGCTGATTTAGAAAAATCAATTATTTATGAAGATGATGTGATTCTTGCGATTAATAAACCATCTGGCATTGCCGTACATGGTGGAAGTGGCTTAAGTTTTGGCGTTATTGAAGGATTAAGAGCATTAAGACCTGAAGCCAAATTTTTAGAATTAGTACATCGTATCGATCGTGAAACATCTGGTGTTTTACTTATTGCTAAGAAACGTTCTGCACTAAAAGCATTACATCAACAACTTCGTTTAAAACAGATGCAAAAAAATTATTTAGCTTTAGTGAAAGGTAATTGGCCTTCTGAATGTAAAGTTGTACAAGCACCACTATTAAAAAATGTACTCAAAAGTGGTGAACGCGTGGTTAAGGTAAATGCAGAAGGTAAGCCATCTGAAACACGATTCAAAGTGGAAGAACGCTTTGGTTTTGCAACATTAATAAAAGCTAGCCCCGTAACCGGACGAACGCATCAAATTCGTGTACACACTCAATATGTTAATCATCCAATAGCATTTGATGATCGTTACGGAGATAGCCAATTTGATGAATTATTAGCTAAAAGCAAACTTAATCGATTATTTTTACATGCAGCTAATGTGAAATTTATTCATCCAAAAACTTTACAAGAGATGCAATTACATGCCCCGATGGATAATATATTGCAAAACTGTTTAATCCAGATTAGAAATGATAAATATCAACAATGATTTAAATGAGAAGGTAATCAACAATAATGAAAGATCTTAATTTATATTTAATTAGACATGGTCAAACCGAATGGAATATTAAAGATCAAATGCAAGGATCGAAAAATTCGCCTTTGACAGAAAATGGTGTTTTAGGCGCTCAAATCACAGGAAAGCATCTGAAAAATATACCTTTTATACAAGCCTACTCAAGCCCACAACAACGGGCTAAAGAAACTCGAGATTATATCATTCATGAAAATGACAATGTCATTCCGACTTTTGAACTTGATAATCTAAGAGAAATGGATTTTGGTCTTTGGGAAGGCAAACATGTTCCTTCATTAAAAAAAGAAATACCTGAATTCACGACTTATTTAACCGATCCTGAAAACTTTGACTCATCTATTAACCAAGGTGAAAACTACCTTGATATACTTTCTCGTATGAAAGAAGCTTTAAATGTTATCGTAAAAAATGCACCGCAAGATGAAGGTAATATTTTAGTTGTATCACATGGTACGGTTTTAAGAATATTACTTTGTGTTTTAAATGGTGGAGATTGGCGTAGACATCGTGATGAAGATTATTTCCCACGAGTGTTAAATACCAGTATAAGTGTAGTTAACTATAAGCAAACTGATGATAAGCCTGAAGGGGAATTTTCAGTTAAGTTTTATAATAATGTCGATCATTTAAACAATTAATTACCGTTAATTTTGTCATGTATACTCGGCTAATTAAGTTATTAGCCGAGTAATATTCAGACTACCTTCTGCTATAAGCAGCGTAACGTTTTTGTAATTGTTTTAATTGATTAATTCTTGCGTCAATTTTTGAAATTAATGTTTGATTACCTTTAGCTTGAGCTCTAGCATTGGTTAATAATTGAATTGCTTCTGGGAAACGTCCTTCAAGCGCGATTGATTCTGCCCTTGCACTCATTTCTTGAGCTCTCGATTTTATTCCCCCATAAGCGGTAACCAGTAAATCCCAACCATTAGTATCATCATTGTGATCAAATGTATAACGATGCAATAAACTCACCGCTTGCTGATATTGGCCATCTTTTATATAAGCATTAGCAAGATTTAATTGTAATACAGCATTATCCGGTGATCGTTTTAAGGCAGATTGTAAACGAGCTATGGCTTCTTTATTATTATTACTTTCTAAATTGATATCTGTCATTAAATCAATGTACCAAATATTATCTGGATCATTATCTAATAACGGTTGCAATTGAATTTTTGCTTGAACAAGATTTTTACTTTTGTAATTACTTAATGCGACGGCATAGGTTAGCGCCTTTTTACCTTGATCGGTATTCAATTTGCGATAATTATCAAGTAATAGTTTAGCGGTATTATTATTTCCCATAAGTATTGCTATTCGGGCCTTAGCTAAATAATAACTTAATGAGGAAGGTACATTTTTTTTAGAATATTGCAAAGAGCGATTGCGCATATCCGATAAACGGCTATTCGGTAATGGGTGAGTCATTAAAATTTCAGGCGGTTTACTACTGAAGCGACTTTGATCAGCCAGTTTTTGTAAAAATTCAGAAGATGCATGAGGATCAAATCCGGCTTTTGCTATGGTTCTAAGCCCAACCCTATCGGCTTCTTGTTCATTTGATTGAGTAAAACTAATCATGCTCTGTGTCGAACTTGCCATGGTGGTTGTCATTGCCGCCATACCCGCTTCTGGATTAGCTAATGTTAATAGTAATGAACCTAAGGCTCCTCCCCAAACATAAGGACTATTTTTATTTTGAGCCTCCATAGCGCGAGCTAAATGGCGTTGAGTAACATGCCCAATTTCGTGAGCCATAACCGAAGCTAATTGGCTTTCATTATCAGTATCCATAATTATTCTTGAATGAATGACAACATTACCGCCAAAAAAAGCAAAGGCATTGAGCACATTACTTTTCATTATATAAAAATGGAAAGGGGTTTGAACTGATTCAGATTTAGAAACTAATTTTTTCCCTAAATTATTAATATACTGATTTAAGACAGGGTCATTGGCTATAGGAGCACTGCCTCGTAACAATCGCACATAATAATCACCCATCTCTTTTTCTTGCCCGATGCTTAATGTGGTTGCAGCTGCGGTTCCCATCTCAGGTAGTGTTATATTATCTGCTGCATAAACAATAGGTGTATTTTGTAAGAATAGTGATGTTGATAGTACCAATGCGATTGCTTTTTTTAACATATTTATGACTCATAAAAAAATTTGATTATGAAACATTTTAGCTTAAAAAAAAGACAATATCACTTTGAATTTTTTATCAAATTGAGCTATTTATTTGATAAAGACTATTTAGTTTATTAAATTAAATAATGAAATTATTCAAATACAGCATGGCGAATATATTCTACATCAACGTTTTCAATGTATTTTCGTATGTTAGGATAAACATTGTAGTGATGACCAAATTCAGTTTGCATTAACTCATTAATTGCTTGAGATTTAGTCCAATTCTCAAAAACCAAACGGTACATAGCAATAGTGACGCCGGTACGATCACTGCCTTGCCAACAATGGATTAATATCGGTTTAGGAGAGGTATGAATCGCTTTCATTACTTGGATCATTTTCTCATCAGTAATATCACCTGCCCGCATTCGAATCCAAACTTCTGATATCTGTGCATTTTCGACTAACTCTCGATCGCTGTGAAATAGCCGTAAATTTATAATGGTTTTAAAGCCAAGTTTATCAAGCTGCGCTATCTGCTCTACACTGGGTTGCTCAGAGCGATAGACATCATTAGAAACTTGATAAAAATTATCGGGGAGATGTAAAGAATTGATATTAGATTGGCAACCACTAATGATAAAGCACAAGTAACACAATAAGAAAATATTAGTTATTTTGGATATTTTATTACAGGCCATTTGTGCTCCAATATTAAAATCTAATTCTTAAATTTATTGTTGACGTTTTTTAATAAATTCAACGATATCATCAACTTTAATTAATTCTTTATCGCCACCCGCACGATGTTTGTATTCCACTTCACCATTATCAAGGTTACGTTCACCAATAACGATAGTATGAGGAATACCAATAAGTTCGGCATCTGCAAACATAACACCAGGACGCTCTTTACGATCATCAAATAATACTTCAATACCCAGAGCTTGGAGATCGGCATAAAGTTTTTCAGCAGTGGCTTGTACTTTTTCTGATTTATGCATATTCATTGGAATAATGACAACACTAAATGGTGCAATCGCTTCTGGCCAAATAATCCCTCGATCGTCATGGCATTGTTCAATTGCAGCTGCAACAATTCGGCTAACCCCAATTCCATAACAGCCCATGATCATCACATGGTTTTGTCCATCTTCACCTTGGACAGTTGCTTTCATTGCTTCTGAATACTTAGTACCAAGTTGGAAAATATGCCCAACTTCAATACCACGTTTAATTTGTAATGTCCCTTTACCATCTGGGCTAATATCGCCTTCAACCACATTACGAATATCTTCAATGCGAGGTAAAGCGACATCTCTTTCCCAATTGATATTGAAATAATGTTTATGATCAATGTTGGCGCCAGCACTAAAATCACTCATTACTGCCACATCACGGTCAATGATGATTGGCATATTAAGGTTTACTGGTCCTAAAGAGCCAGGTCCTGCATTCACTACCACGCGAATTTCTTCTTCAGTTGCAAATTCAAGCGGTGATGCCACAATATCAATTTTTTCCGCTTTGATTTCGTTCAACGTATGATCACCACGGACTAATAAAGCTACAAGTTGGTGCCCACTCTCTTTAGTCGCCTTAACCATGAGTGTTTTAACTGTTTTTTCAATCGGTAAATTGAATTGTGCAACTAATTCATCAATTGTTTTGGCATCAGGTGTATCAACCAGTTCTATTGCCTTAGTTGGTCCTGATCGGCTTTGCGTTGGTGCTAATGCTTGTGCCATCTCAATATTAGCAGCGTAGTCAGATTCAGTTGAAAAGACAATATCATCTTCACCACTATCGGCTAATACTTGGAACTCATGCGACCAGTTGCCACCAATAGAACCCGTATCAGCACGCACTGCTCTAAAATTTAAGCCTGCACGAGTAAATACCGCACTGTAAGCCTTATACATATCATCATAGGTTTCTTGTAAAGATTCTTGTGAAGTATGAAACGAATAAGCATCTTTCATAATAAATTCACGCGAACGCATTACCCCAAATCGTGGGCGGACTTCGTCGCGGAATTTGGTTTGAATTTGATAAACATTAAGCGGTAATTGTTTATAGGAACTGACTTCATTACGAAGTAAGTCAGTGATCACTTCCTCATGGGTTGGGCCTAATACAAAATCACGGTCACCACGGTCTTTAATACGTAATAGCTCTGGACCATATTGTTCCCAACGACCACTCTCTTGCCAAATATCAGCAGGCTGTACAACAGGCATTAATACTTCAATTGCACCGGCTTTATTCATCTCTTCCCGAACAATATTTTCAACTTTTTTAAGTACACGATAGCCAGTGGGTAGCCAAGTATATAGTCCAGCGGCAACTTTACGGATCATGCCGGCACGTAACATTAATTGATGGCTTATCACTTCAGCATCAGCGGGTGTCTCTTTTAATGTAGATAGAAGATATTTACTGGTTCGCATAAATTTATCCTGAAAAAAATAATGTACTAATGAATATACTAAAATGTGAGCTAGTTTAGCAGTACCTAACGTAACACTAAAGTAATTTTATTGGTTATTGTTGTTATGATTAAAAATATAGAGTAAATTTAGATAATTATAAGATTAGAAAAATAATAAGGTTGAATATTTTTGAAATTTTTATCTCGTATTGCTCTTATTCTGTTTTGCATGGTTCTATTTTACTATCCATTCAAAATTACCAAATATTATTTAATGGATATGAGTTATGATGAAATTTCAAATGTCGGTTGGCACTTTGATACTTGCAAAACTAAAGATGATGCTTTAGTAAGCAGTAATGATTGCCCGTGTGGTGGATTAATCGAACCGGATGATGGTTTTTACATTAACAACGAAGGATACATGTTCTTGGATAATGAACTCTATGGTAAGGTGACTTTGATAGAAAAACCAAGCTATTTTCAAACGGAGCTTTATACAGGGGGAACATTAAAAATTGAACATATAGATACGGGGTTAATTTGTTACTTCGACTCTGTTATGGATTAAAATTACGGGTATTATAAAATTGTTACTATGATTCTATATAATCACTTTGATATGTTTTTAAACCAAAATTAGGTGTCAAAAACCCCGCTCCTCAACTTTTTTTTAATTTATTTAAGGATAAAAATTTAATCTCAATTATTAGCTTGATTAGCTAATACTTATCACCATAATATAGCATTATATAAGTCATTTTTTATTCATAACTACGTGCATGTCAAAGATTATAAAAGGGATAAAATGGGTTCAGTTTTTGAGATATTTAAAATTGGTATAGGTCCTTCTAGTTCACATACAGTTGGTCCAATGCGAGCGGGTAAGGCGTTTATTGATCAACTGATTGATAATGGGCAAATGCCATTAGTGACAAAAATTGTGGCAGATGTTTATGGTTCTTTATCACTGACCGGCAAGGGGCATCATACTGATGTTGCAATTATTCTTGGATTATCTGGCGAAAAGCCTGATACCGTTAATATTGACCAAATTCCCCATTTTATTCAAACCATGAACCAATGTGGTAAATTACCGATATATAATGGTAAATACCAAATTGATTTTTCAAACGAAAGCATTATTTTTCATTCAACTTTTTTACCATTACATGAAAATGGTATGACGTTAAGCGCTTATCATGATAATGAACTCATCGTCCAGAAAACCTATTATTCAGTGGGTGGAGGAAAAATTGTTGAAGAGGAGCAGTTTGGACAACAACAGCAGAATTCTGTTGATGTGCCTTATCCTTTTTCAACAGCAGCGCAATTATTGAAGCATTGTGATGATAATTCGTTGTCGGTATCGAGTATTGTGTTAAAAAATGAGTTACAACTGCATAGTTATGATGATGTTGTAAATTATTTTTCTTTAGTTGGACAAACAATGCTTAATTGTATTAAACGCGGCATGAATACTGAAGGATTATTACCTGGTGCGCTTAAGGTTCCTCGTCGAGCAAATGCACTTTATCGCCAATTATTGACTAGCAAAAATAATAATGATCCAATGATTATTATTGATTGGATAAATATGTTTGCGTTAGCAGTCAGTGAAGAAAATGCCGCAGGGGGAAGGGTAGTGACGGCTCCTACCAATGGCGCTTGCGGCATAATACCAGCCGTTCTTGCCTATTATGATAAGTTTATCGATCCGGTCTCGCCCGATATTTTTATTCGCTATTTTTTAACTTGTGGAGCCATTGGTTTACTTTATCAAAAAAATGCATCTATTTCAGGTGCTGAAGTTGGTTGTCAGGGTGAGGTCGGTGTTGCTTGTTCAATGGCGGCTGCTGGTCTGGCTGAATTGTTGGGGGGTAATCCTCAGCAAGTTTGTATGGCAGCCGAAATTGGTATGGAACATAATTTAGGTTTAACCTGTGATCCTGTTGATGGTCAAGTACAAGTTCCTTGTATTGAACGTAATGCGATTGCTGCAGTTAAAGCAATTAATGCGACACGCATGGCATTAAGGCGCACTACTGCAGCTATCGTTTCGCTTGATAAGGTGATTGAAACTATGTACGAAACCGGAAAGGATATGAATGCAAAATACCGAGAGACTTCACGTGGTGGGTTAGCAATTACTGTTCACTGTAGTTAATAATGAAGAGTTAATTATGTGAGCTTTTTGCTGTACAATGTAAGTAATCACTCACCGAAGTTACTTTAGTGAGTGATAAATGTTAAGTTATAAGTCTTACCATAATCACTGTTAAAACATTACCACTATTACTCGATGCCACTATTATCTGATTATAAATAAGAGTGGCATATTTAAGTATTACAACAATCTTTTTTGCATCTTTTAATATGCAGATGCATTTAGGAAAATTAATTATTTAGTGCGATTAATCGTTATGCATCTAATTGTTTTCTTAATTGTTGTTTTTTTAAGCTTTCTAAAATCTTGTTATGAATTCCACTAAAACCACCATTACTCATAATCAAAATGGCATCGGTTGGTTTGGCTGATTTTGTTATCATTTCAACTAATAAGTCAATATCAGCTGTCCAATAAGCCGGTTGGATACAGGCATCGACTACATCAGCAACTAACCAAGGTAGTTGTTCTGGTTGGAACATATATATTTCATCAGCGCGACCTAATGATGGAGCGAGTTCATCTTTTGAAATCCCTAACTTCATTGTGTTAGAACGAGGCTCTAATACTGCTAAAATTCGTCGATTTGCACCAATTTTGCTGCGTAATGCTTCTAATGTTGCTAAAATTGCCGTTGGATGATGAGCAAAATCATCATAAATTTCAATGTTATTGACCTCACCATATAGCTCCAAGCGTCTTTTAGCATTTAAAAATGAACCTAACGCTAAACAAGCATCTGCTGGATCTATACCAACATTGTGTGCAGCGGCAATTGCCATTAAGGCATTATGCATATTGTGTTCACCAACTAAAGAATAGTTAACTGTACCCATCTTTTTGTTGTTGTAATAAACATCAAACTGGCTGGCATCATTAGCAATCTTTTTCGCTAACCAACCGTCTTCAGATTCGGTAAAAGATTGTTTACTCCAACAACCTTTTGCTAATACTTGTTTTAAATTGACATCTTCTTGAGGAGAAATTATCAATCCTTTACTTGGTACTAAACGAACTAGATGATGGAACTGTTTTTGGATAGAACTAAGATCATCAAAAATATCTGCATGATCAAATTCCAAATTATTCATAATCAGTGTTTTGGGACAATAATGCATAAATTTAGAGCGTTTATCGAAAAATGAACAGTCATACTCATCCGCTTCAATAACAAAAAAGTTACCTTCACCTAATCTTGCTGATACTTCAAAATTACCCGGAACACCACCAATAACAAAACCCTGTTTATAGCCTTGTTTTTCTAAAATCCAGTTAACCATTCCAGCCGTTGTTGTTTTGCCGTGTGTACCTGCCACAGCAATAACCCAACGGTCTTTTAGTACATTATCATGTAACCATTGTGGTGCAGAGACGTAAGGAATGTTATTGTCCAAAATGTATTCAACACAAGGATTTCCTCTTGATAGAGCATTGCCAATGATAACTAGATCAGGAGTTGGTGTTAATTGTGATGGATCGTCTCCTTCAATAATATCAATATGCTCTTTTTGTAACAGCGTACTCATTGGTGGGTAAACATTTTTATCTGATCCTGTTACTTTGTGACCTAATGAACGAGCTATTAATGCAATACCGCCCATAAATGTGCCACAAATCCCAAGAATATGAATATGCATTTTTTGTCCTTAATGTTGTATAAAATGTACTAATGATAAAACTATTGTATTGCTAATTTTATTTTTATGATTAACTGATCTGATTTTACAGAATCTAGTAATTATAGTCGATCTTAATCGCTTATGCGATAGGCCAAATATGTCTTATCATTAATTTTAGGGTTTGATTTCCTCGAAACTCATTTACATCTAAGTGATAAACAATTTTTGCTTCTTTTATCGTTTGGTCTGGCCACTTTGTTAAATTAACATTAAAACAGATCCCTTCAATTATTGGTCCCCCATTTTTGGGTTCTAATACTAATTTAAGGTGTTTTTCAGCAAATATGCGTTGCTGATGAATAATAAATTCGCCATCAAATGTAGGTTCGATAAATCCTTCACCCCATGGACCAGAGTCTTTTAGTAGTTTTGCAATTGAATAATTAAAATCTTCGTTATTTATCTCGCCATCGGTTTCAATCGTTTGTTCAAGTACCTTCAAATCAAGTTGCTCAGTTATCACTGTTTCTAAAAGATCCCTAAATTTATCTAAATCTTTTTCTTGAATACTTAATCCAGCAGCCATGGCATGACCACCAAAGCTAACCAAAATATCTGGATATCTTTGATTCAATTCATAGAGTACATTTTGTAAGTGAATACCATCTATTGATCTTCCAGAACCTTTCAATAATCCATCTTCTGTCGAAGCGAAACATATCACAGGACGATAATATTTGTCTTTCAATCGTGCTGAGACTATACCAATAACACCTTGATGCCACTCAGGATGATGTACCACTATTGAATTAGGTAAAGAAGGTTTATGTATCTGTTCAACGTGGGATAAAGCTTCTTGATACATCGTTTGCTCAATTAATTTTCGATCACTATTAAGCGTATCAAGATCGGCTGCTTGATTGACTGCACTATCATAGTCTTCACATAGCAATAATTCTACGCTCAGAGACATATTATCCATTCGTCCAGCAGCATTTAGTCTCGGGGCTATATAATAAGCAAGATCTGTTGAGGTGAACGTAAGGGGATCTCGTCTGGAAATATTTAATAATGCTTTAATTCCTTCACAACAATAGCCTGCTCGGATACGGCTAACACCTTGATGGACTAGTATTCGGTTATTTAGGTCGAGTTTTACCACATCGGCAATAGTGCCAAGGGCAACTAAGTCTAATAAGCTAGCAATATTAAATTCTTCTAACTTATGTGTGGTGAACCAGTTTTCCTTGCGTAATTTTGACCGTAATGCCAACATAAAATAAAAAGCTACACCAACACCTGCTAAATGTTTTGAAGGAAAAGTGCAATTTGGTAAATTAGGATTGATAATTGCATCCGCAGGAGGTAGTTTTTCTGGACATAAGTGGTGATCGGTAATAATGACGGTTAAATTCGACTGTTTTGCAAATTCGACCGCCTCAACAGCAGAAACACCGTTATCAACAGTAATAATAAGATCCGCTTTTTGTAAAATTGCTTTCTTTACGACGTTAATACTTAAGCCATATCCATCATCAAAACGATTTGGAATAATATAATCGACAAATTGACACCCCATTTTTTTTAACGCTTTTACCGTTAATGCGGTACTGGTTGCGCCATCGGTATCAAAGTCTCCAACAATCATTATTCGCTCATTGTTTTTCATTGCAGAATAAAGAATGTCAACAGCTTTATTGGTACCATCTAGATTGTCGTAGTTACATAGATTACGAGTGGTATAGTCTAGTTCTTGCATAGACGTTATTCCGCGCAATGCATATACTCGCTGCAACAATAACGGAATGTCATTTGATAATTCTGGTAGCGTTTCGGGTAACTTACGATGTATTAATTTATCTGCTTTCATATGATGAATGTTAGCGCGTATGCGCTAACAATTTTTTGTATTCTATAATTTAAAGATTATAAATTATACAGTACTAGTTTTTAGATTTCTTTTTTAAAATTTCGATTAATTTATCAGCCGGAACGTAACCAGAGACAAGTTGTCCATCAGGTAATACTATTGCTGGTGTTCCACTAATACCGAGTTTTTTACCAACGTTAAATTGTTGTGTTACATAAGGGATCATGCTATTAGCAGGTGAAATTTTATTACCTTTATATGCATTTTCAAAAGCGGCTTTGCGATCAACTACACTCCAAATGGATTGCATATTTTTACCTACTTCACTATCTGCTCCTGCTCGTGGAAAAGCAAAATAGTGAACTGAGATGCCTGCATTTAAATATTGCTCAATATTTTCGTGTAATAATTTACAGTAGTGGCATGTGTAATCGGTAAAAACTGAGATAATATATTGTTCATTTGGAGCTTGATAAACAATGGCATCTTTTTCAATTGATTTCATTAATTTTAAGTTATTGCTGTTGGCAATATTTACTGGTTCACTGCCTTCAAGATTATAGATTGGCCCTTGAGTTAAGAATTTACCATCATCAGTGACATAAAAGATACCATCTGGTGTGGTAACACTTTTTAGCCCTTGTATTGGATTATTTTCGATTGTAATTTCTTTGCTAGAAAAACCTAACTTTTCCATTGTTTTTGTAATATCGGCGTTAGAGGCTAATACTGAAGTTGAGATCAATGCTAAACCTAAACTGATTACTAATTTTTTCATTCAATTATCCTTAGTTTATTGAACCGCTATGCGCGAGGATGATGTTTGCTGTGCAACTGTTTTAATCTTTCTGTTGCAACATGTGTATAAATCTGTGTAGTTGATAAACTACTATGCCCAAGTAACATTTGTACAACACGCAAATCGGCACCATGATTAAGTAAATGCGTTGCAAAAGCGTGTCTAAGTACATGAGGCGAAAGGGCTTCTATATTAATGCCCGTTAGTATGGCATAATATTTTATCCTATGCCAGAAAGTCTGTCGTGTCATTTTTTTACCCAATCGACTTGGAAAAAGAACATCAACAGGACCATTTTTTAAAAGATCGTTGCGCGCATATTTGAAATAGTATTCAAGCCAATAAATAGCCTCTTCTCCCAAAGGAACTAAACGCTCTTTATTTCCTTTACCAACGACTCTAACTACTCCTTGTCTAAGGCTTACATCGCTAATCTCCAGATTGACTAACTCCGAAACGCGTAGCCCTGTTGCATAAAGCACTTCTAACATCGCTTTATCTCGCAATTCTATTGGATCATCAATACTTGGTGATTCAAGAAGAGCATCAACCTGTAATTCTGTTAGATCTTTGGGTAACTTTTTGGGTAATTTGGGTGATGATAATATAGCTGATGGATCATCCGTACGATAATTTTCTTGATATAAATATTGAAAAAAACGTTTAGTCGCACTAAGTAAACGAGCTGAACTACTTGCTTTATAACCATCTTTAACGCGTTGCAATAAAAATTCCTGCAAATTAATTGATTGCGCAGTGATGAAATTAACTTGTTGTGATTGCAGTGATTGGCTTAAAGCAAACAGGTCGAGTTTATAAGATTCGATAGTATTTTCAGAAAGATTTCGTTCCAACCAAATTGAGTCTAAAAATTGTTCAATTAATATTTTATTTTGTGATGATATCTCTTTATCAGACATTAAAAGCCAACTCTTTTTTCGACGATTTTTCCTATTATATACTAACTGCTAATAACTATTCACTTTAGTTTATGTTGGAAGAATCTTTTGTATCTTTTCTTTAGCCTACGATATACTGCATTATCAGTTATTTTTTATAATAAGTTATGCTGAAACGAAATATTAATCTTTTTATTGTGCTATATGCTTTTTTGGTAATAGGTCTTGAAACTTATATTTATTGGCATACACGACTTCGGCCTTGGCAACCAGGAACACCTATCGGGAGAATGGTTTTTTATTACAGTTTTTTTACCGTGTTGTCTAATCTCATGTTGGCATTTAGCTGTTTGTGGTTAGCCTTTAATCCAAACTGTAATCGATATTTATTTAAAGTGATTCGATTAAATGGTTTAGTTGGAGTAATTATAACGGCTATTGTCTATAATCTAATATTAAGAAGTATTCATAAACCACCGAGTACATTATTACAATTTACTAATGAGAGTTTACATGTCGTTTTACCTATTGCTGGCGTATTAAGTTGGTTAATATGGGGGCCATTTCGACGCATTCATTTCAAGATTATCGTTGGCTCGTTTTTGTCAATGCTAATTTATGGTATTTATATCTTCACAAGAGGTTATTTTACTAATCAATATCCCTATCCTTTTATTAATGTAGTGAAGGTTGGTTACGCTAAAGCGCTTTATTCCTCTGGATTGGTTTTTGTGCTGTTTTTAGTCTTGGCTTTTTTATTATGGGGCATTGATTGTTTTAGGAGACGAATATGAAATTATTTATTTATGAACACTGTCCTTTTTGTGTCCGCGCAAGAATGATTTTTGGCTTGAAAAATATTCCTGTTGAGCAGCATGTTTTTCTAAGTAATGATGCTAAATCACCAGAAAGCATGATTGGCGAAAAAATGGTGCCCATCTTACAAAAAGAAGATGGTAGCTATATGCCAGAAAGTTTGGATATTGTTGCTTATATCGATAGCAATTATGGCGGTAGCCCTATTTTAACAGGACCTAAAAATCCAAAAATTGAGGCATTGATAAAACAACTTCAACAATATGACTATAAGTTAGAGTGTCCGCGTTATATCAAACTTGGTTTAGCTGAATTTGCTACTCAAGATGCTATTGATAATTTTGTCACAAATAAGAGTAAAAAGATGGGATCGTTTGATGAATGCTTTGCTCAGACTGATTCGTTAATCGCTAAGGTTGCTGATTTATTCACTCAACTTGAATCTTTAATTACTTCACCTAATGCATGTAATGGCTTATTATCTTGGGATGATATTTGTTTGTTTCCAGTATTACGCAATTTAACATGTGTTAAAGGACTTAAATTTCCGACTAAAATCAGAGAATATTTAGAATCTATGTCTAAAAAAAGTAAAGTAAATTTATTTTTTGATAAAGCTATCTAATTGGAGATATTTGCAGGAGTATCAAAAAGTAATCAGCTAATTAATTGCTAATTATAAGAGTACAAGTAGGAAGAAAACTTGTACTCTTTTTTGTATTAAATCTTCGTTATAAATTTTAAAAAATAATCAATTAATTGCTTAATACAGGATCAATAATTTCAATCTTGTCTTTACCACCATAAACATCATACCAAGGTGTTGCGTATTGTTTTAAGATTTTGTTAAGGTGCTCAACATTTTCACGACCAGTTGTATCTAGCCAACGTTTTAAGCCATCTTTACCGCCGTTAGCATATGCTGCTACGCCTTCAAACCAAGTTGCACGACCGCCTAAAATACCACTGTATTTAGCGCCATGTTCGCCAGCAAAAATAAGCTCTTCATGGAAAGTTTTGGTTGGTACACCAGCACTTAAGTAGATAAATGGGCGTGTAGCAGCGTCACTTGCTTGTTTAAAATATTCAGCCGCTTGTTTTTGGGTATATACCACAGGATTATTGTCGTTAAATCCTTCAACATTTTTAAATAGAACTGGCACTTCTACTTTTAAGATATCGATGTAATAGTGATCTTTAGTAAACTCCTCAATAGTTTTGATCACTTTTTGAGGTTTGATTTTTGCAAATTCAGGGCTTTTATCATCAGTCACCACATTATCATAGACAATTGGTTCGACAAATACCGGAATATCAGCGGCTCTCGCTTCATTGCCTAAACGTTCTAAAAAGGCATGTTTTTTATCTAAGATATCTTGAGGATCATCCGGATTATAATAAACAAGGACTTTTGCTGCATCAGCACCTTTTTTCAATAAACGTTGCAGTGAATCTTCAGGCAAAATATCGGGTAAACGACCAGGAGTATTGGCATCATAACCAGTTTTTTCATAAGACATGATTAAGCCAGCATTTTTATTTTTTGCCGCCATACCTTTGAAACCAAGTTCTTCATCAAGCAAAATGGCACTAACATATTTGGTTAATTCCTGAGAAACAAGCTCTTTAAATTCATAAACCATGTCAATGTGATAACGCTCTTGACCAACGGCATTTTGCATCATTTTTACCATTGAACCACGCTGATCGATTGCTAATGCTGCAATTACGCCATCTTGGTTAGATAATTGTTGCATACGGTTGAATTTTCCACGAGAAATGCGTTTTGTTGCCATTTTAGAACTCTCCATTTGTTAAGATTTTGTTATTGTAGGTATTTGTATGGCTAACTATTAATCATTTAGTGCTAGTTTTGATTTTTGTTTGCTTTTAGATATTTTCTTTTAAATAACAGTTAGTTCTTGTATAGTAGTACAATTTAATAGACTTATTGTAAACAATTATTTACAAGGATGATTATGCCAAATTCTGCAATTTCCAAAAATGTGAGAACATTAAATAATCAGGATTATAAAACCTTAGCGCTTTCCGCGTTAGGTGGCGCATTAGAGTTTTATGATTTTATTATTTTTGTCTTTTTTTCAATAACGATTAGCCATTTATTTTTTCCGACTAATATGCCTACATGGTTAAGTCAAGTTCAGACTTTTGGCATTTTTGCTGCCGGGTATTTGATTCGCCCTTTTGGTGGTATTGTGATGGCTCATTTTGGTGATATATTTGGCCGCAAAAGAATGTTTACACTTAGCATCCTATTAATGGCTTTACCAACATTATTTATTGGCTGTCTACCAACTTATGCCAATATCGGTATTTTTGCGCCATTATTACTGTTAATGATGCGATTATGCCAAGGACTTGCCGTTGGTGGTGAAGTTCCTGGAGCATGGACATTTGTTGCCGAACATGTTCCTAAAAATAAAATAGGTCTAGCGTGTGGTATTTTAACTAGTGGATTAAGTTTAGGTATCCTGCTTGGTTCACTGGTATCGACAATAATGAGTAAAAGTATCTCGGTAGAACAAATGAATGAGTGGGGATGGCGAATTCCATTTATTATCGGCGGTATTTTCGGTTTAATCGCTATGTATCTACGTCGTTGGCTAAAAGAAACGCCGATTTTTCTTGAAATTCAAAAGCGTAAAAATCAAGAATTATCAAGAAAGTTGCCAGTAATTACTGTGATTACCCAATATTTACCCCAAACAATTTTATCGATGCTACTTACTTGGGTGTTGTCAGCGGGTATTATGGTGATAATGTTAATGACGCCAATTTTGTTACAAAAGCAATTTGGTTATTCAGCAATTGAAGCTTTGCAAGGGAATATATTGGCTATCATCGGACTGATTATCAGTTGTACGTTTTACGGTATGATGATGGATATGTTTTCGATGGGCAAAGTACTTGTTGTTGGTTGTATCGTGGCTGCTATCATGATTGCTATATTTTATCTATCACTAGATAATCCGAATCTTCTATTTATCACTTATTCATTAGCAGGTTTTAGTGTTGGAATTGTCGGTTCTTTTGCTTATTTTATGGTTAAAGTGTTTCCAACTCAGGTGCGTTATAGCGGTGTGTCGTTCTCATTTAATATGGCTTATGCCATAGCTGGTGGCTTAACGCCATTACTAATCTCATTTTTTAGTGATTTTGTGAGTAAAATGGCGCCCGCTATTTATGTTGTTGGATTATTTGTGTTAGGTGCATTGATTGGGCTATTTTTATTAATCAATAATAATAGCCAAAAATATATAGCAAAAGATATCTCTTAACATTTAATAGATAATAAAAAAAAGTTGAGGAGCGGGGTTTTTAAGTTCCTCAACAGTTATATTTAGCTTATTTTACTGCTTTTTCCCAGCTCAATAGTTCGAATGACTCCAGCTTTCACGCTTCGTTGTAACCCTGCTGCAAAATCACTATTATTTAGTTCATACAAACTATGTATTCCAACTCCAGCTGGCGAGTTATTAATATCAAGCAATTGTCTTGGATGTTTTTGACTTAATTGAAGCATTGAGGCTGCGCCGTGTAAATTTTCGATCGCAATACGTTTGGCCATATCTCGGGGCAATCCAACTAAAACTCCAGCATCAACTAACGATTCATAAAAATAATAAATATAATTCGGTCCTGCAACAGCATAGCCAGTAAAAATATCAAGCAGTGATTCGTCAATATATTCAAGTTTACCAAAACTTTTGAAGAATTGGGTGACGGACTTTTGTTTTGCAACAGCCTGATCATTCTCGTCGGTAGCAATACCTGAATAACCAAAACCTGTATCGGTAAGTGTATTTGGAATCGTTCTAATAACAGGAAGATCAACTTTTAAGGATTGTTTTATTTGGGCAATTGTTACTCCAGCAATGATTGAAATGATAACAGTCTCTTTAACATCCAATTGTTGAACTATCTTACTCCATGCATCTTGAGGTCTAACACCCAATACAATAATATCTGCATTGACGATTTTGTCAGTTGGGGTAACGCCATAAGTTGAATGTAAATAGTCTAAGCGAGATTTAACAATATCGTTCACTAATATATTTTGGGGTTCATATGTTTTATTTTTTATCAAAGCGCTAATAATCGCTTCAGACATATGGCCACTACCTATAAATAAAATTTTACTCATACTCATAGTTCCTATTTATAATTGGCTAAAAATCATAACTACACCATATGTTTCACTGGCAGGTACGATAATCGTATCATTTTGTAAATTGTATTTAATTTTTCCTTTTTCTAGTGCTTGTTGGGTTTGCGCTAATGATTTTGTTGTGAAGCCTAAAGCAACTTTACGATCTTGGTCGTTATTCGCTTTACTTACTGACGAGCCAAAAAGATGCTGTATTGCACTTGGTGTAAGGTAATCAATAAATTTATCTTCAGCTTTTAGACGTACGCCTCCGTCAATTTCGATAATTTTTGCTGAAGGGAAAGTTTTTTCAAGCAATTTAATTGAGGAGCGGGGTTTTTGAGCTTCAATAATGACTTGATTAATATTTATTACACCATTTGGGTGCGTTTGCCACTCTTTACGCCAAACGAGTTCCGGGGTCAGTTGGTCGCAAAAAAAGATCTGTCCATTTGGAGTATAGGAAGGGTCTAATCTGACGGTTTTAAAACGCGCTTCAGGTTTAGTGCCATCATTTAATTCGACAGGTCTAAAAAAGGATTTAGGGCCGTCACCCTCAACTTTTATACTTTGGCTAACAAGTTGTTGATAAAGTTTGTTGGCATCTTTGGTTTTGAAAACTAATCCAGTTAGCCCGTCAGCAAAACACCAACTTTTATCTACTTTACCCGCATTTTGAGGTTCAAAACCTAAAAGCTCAAGATATGTGGTCGTAAATATCGCTAAATTGTTACTTGTTCCTAGTGAATGGTGGCCCCTTGGGGTTGTTGTGAATCCCAGTTTTTGATATTGAGAATTTGCTTGATCGAGCTGATCTGATACGGTGATTACAACATGATCAATTTGTGGACTAAGTGTTGTCATTATATTCACTCCTTAAATATGAATAGCGGGAGACATATCAATTAATCGATGTGGATTCCATCCTTTACCAGAAACCGCATCAAGTAGATCTTTGGTATAAGATGCTGTCGGATTTAGAAAGACTTGTGATGCGATACCTTGCTCGACGATGTTTCCTGATTTCATTACAATAATATGATCACAAATTTGTGCAGCAACTCGCAGGTCATGGGTGATAAATAGAACCGTTAAATCCAGCTTTTTTTGTAATTGCGTTAATAGTTCAAGAACTTGTGCCTGAACTGAAACATCAAGCGCCGATACCGGTTCATCAGCAATCAATATTTTCGGCTCTAATGCTAATGCTCGAGCAAGGCCTATTCGTTGCCTTTGTCCTCCTGAAAATTCATGAGGATAACGGTTTAATGCCTCGCTTTCCAATCCCACCATGTTGAATAACGCTTTTGCTCTTTTGATGGCTTCGTGTTTGTTTGTTCCGTGAAGTATTGGTCCAATCGTAACTTGATCGCCGACTTTTCGACGTGGATTTAATGACGCATAGGGATCTTGAAAGACCATCTGAATATGGCGTGAATATTGTTTAAGTTTTTTCCCTTTTAAATTGGCAATATCTACATCTTCAAAGTTGATTTGACCGCTGTCTATTTCTAATAATTTAATAATGCATCTGGCTAACGTTGATTTACCTGAGCCGCTTTCTCCCACAACGCCTAAAGTACTACCTTTATGTAACTTAAAGCTAACATTATTAACCGCATAGGTTATACGTCGGTTTTGCTTAAAAAAGCTATGATTGTGATACGTTTTTGATAGGTTGTTCACTTCAAGAATAATCTCTTTATTAATACGTCGAACATCCCCAGGAGTAAGGGGAGGGACAGCGGCTATTAACGCTTGTGTATAAGGATGTGTTGGTGAATTTAATACGTCACTCGCTAAGCCTTGCTCAACGAGTTGTCCTTTCTGCATAACCGCAATACGAGTTGCAATATCAGCAACTACACCAAAATCATGAGTAATGAATAATACTGCGGTACCTTTGCGTGATTGTAGTTCGCGAATCAATTCTAATATGCATGCTTGAGTTGTGACATCTAAAGCTGTTGTTGGTTCATCAGCAATCAAAATAGCGGGTTCTAATGCTAATGCCATAGCAATCATGGCACGTTGACGCTGGCCACCAGAAAGTTGATGTGGATAAGCTTTAGCAACAGACTGCGGATTGGGCATTTGCACATCCGTTAATAATTGGATAACTTTTTGGTTTATCTCTTGTTTAGTTAACTTAGTGTGGATAGTGAACATTTCACTAATTTGATTAGCGATGGTTTTTAATGGATTTAGCGCAGTCATCGGGTCTTGGAAAACCATACCAATATGCGCACCACGAATTTTACGCATTTGTTCATCATGGTAAGTGAGTAAGTTGTTTCCGTCGAAATCAATCTCACCTTGAGAAGCAATAATACCGTCAGGTAATAATCCCATGATTGCATTGGATAATAAAGATTTACCCGAACCACTTTCACCAACAATACATAGGATTTCGTTAGCATAAAGATCGAGTGACACATCATTAACCGCATATTTTCGATCCGAACCATGAGGCAAATCTAGGGTTAAATTTTTAATTGATAGTCTTTTTTGATTCATCGTTTTTTTAACCTTGGATTGAGTGCATCATTTATTCCTTGTCCAACTAATGATGCAGATAAAACGGTTAGCAATATTGCAATGCCAGGAATAGCTGAAACATACCATTGTTGACGTAATACTAGTCGTCCATTACCGACTAGATTTCCCCATGATGAGATATTGGGATCGGAAAGGCTTAAAAAGGCTAGCGCACTTTCCATTAATATCGCGGTTGATAAAATAACACTGGCATACATAATTACTGGCGGTAATGCGTTTGGTAAAATCTCTTTAAACATGAGTCTAGTTGAGCTCATGCCTATGGTTTTTCCCGCCTGCACAAATTCACGATTGCGTAATGATAAAAATTCTGCTCGAGTTAACCTTGCAACGGGTGGCCAAGAAACAACACCAATTGCAATCACCACAATATTGATTGTTGAACCAAATACCGCAACAGCAACGAGTAATAGTAAAAAGTTAGGTAAAATCTGGAATGCTTCTGTAAGGCGCATCAGTATGTCGTCAACCCATCTTCCGTAGAATCCTGAGATGGCACCAATAACCACACCAATCATAATTGCTATGAATGTTGAGATAAGTCCGATAATCAGTGATACTTTTGCACCATGAAAAAGCTGGGCAGCGATATTTCTTCCTGCCTGATCTGTTCCAAGAATAAATTTAGGATTTGTAAAAGGCCATTGTAAGGGGCGGCCAGCTAAGCGAAGCGGATTGCCAGGAAAAAACCAATCTGCGCTTAATGCAATTATGATAATTAATAACAGTAAAATTGTACCAATTCTAGCAATTGGGCTACGGAAATAGTCTTTTAATATCGCCATCATTAATGTCCTGTAATGCGTGGATCGAGCTTTGCGTAAAGCATATCGACAATAAAATTAATAATGATAACGAGTATTGCTGAAACAAATACTACGCCAAGTAAAGTGTTTAGATCTCTTTGTACTACAGAATCATAGGCAAGTCGTCCTAATCCAGGAATGGCAAAAATGGTTTCAATAACCACCGAACCGCCTAACATGGTGCCAGCTTGTAGACCGATTAGCGTTATCATTGGTAACATGGCGTTACGTAGTATGTGATTAACCAGTATTTGGCGGCGACTTAATCCTTTCGCTTTAGCTGTTTTAACAAAGTCTAAGGTCGATACTTCAAGTAATGAAGCGCGCATAATGCGTAAATAGATTGCCAGATAAACTAAAGCTAGGGTGGTAGTTGGTAAAATTAAATACCATGCAATATCGAGAATTGCATAAATGCCTGTTAGTGATTCTCCGATACTGCCAAATCCGCTAGGTGGTAGCCAATTTAAGTAGATTGAGAAAAAGACAATACCCATCAGCGCTAACCAAAAAGATGGTGTGGAATAAAATATTAATCCCAATATTGAAATTAATGTATCTTGCCAGCGGTTCACTTTTTGAGCAGATAAAATGCCAAGGATTGTTCCGAAGGTAAACGCTAAGAACATTGCACAAACCATCAATAGTAATGTAGCCGGTAAACGTTCTAAGATCATATGGCTAACTGGCTTATTATATATTGCAGATTGCCCCAAATCTAAATGAACTAATCGCCATAAATAGTTGATTAATCTTGAACTTGTTGATTGGTCAAGTTCATATTGATGACGCATTTCATCAATCACACTTGACTCGGCACCACCAATTTGAGCAAGTAAAGCATCCACTGTATCGCCAGGCGCCAATTGTAATAATAAAAATAGCGCAATTAGTATGATAACCAGTGCTGGAATCGTGGTTAATAATCGTCTAAGTGCTAAAGTCAGTATATGCGTCATCATTTCACCTTAACTTAGTGTTCTATCCATACATCAAACCAACTACTTGATGGCCAACGTGCTGTATTATGATGATTGTGTACTTTGTTATTAATCACTGAGATGAATTCACGTTCTGTTGCGAACCAGAGTGGTAGTTCAGTATTCACGACATCAACTAGTTGACCATAAAGTGCTTTACGTTTGACTGGATCTATTTCAGTTGCGGCACTATCGATTAATTGGTCGACAGCATCTGATTTCCAGCCATATTGATTTGTCCAAGGTGCTCCTTCAGGACTGCCAGAACGTAACCAAACAGTTGTCGAAACTGCTGGATCGCCTCTATATTGGTGCCACCCTGTTGCAATATCAAAATCGTGGAGTTTATAAACGGCATTTAAAGCGCCAGCAGTGTCGAGATTAACGATAACCACATTAATGCCGACTTCAGCTAAAGATTGTTGGATAAATGTTGCAAAAAGTGGAACATCTTCACCATTATTAATATGGACTAATTTTAAGGTAAAACGAGTGCCGTCAGCTTTTCGTGGATAACCTGCTTCATCTAATAATTGTTCAGCTTTTTCTCTATCAAAAGGGTAAACAATTTTACTGTCTTTAGGGTAAAAAACGTTTGATGATGGAATAATACCTGTTGCAGGCTTACCAAATCCGTATAAAAAGTCATCGATGAAGAAAGGAATATCGAGTGATTGAACAATTGCTTTGCGAACATTTAGGTTAGCAATGATCGGATTGCGGAAGTTAAATTCTAAAGTATTATTGAAAATATTTGCTTGAGAACCTTTTGTTAAAACCTCGAATTTTGAGTTTTGTTTGAATCGATTAATATCAGCAAGGCTTAATTTTGAGTATGCACTTAAATCAATTTGTCCACTTTCAAGTGCAGCTGATGCTGAAGAGTTATCGTTAATAATGCGCCAGATTATTTTATCTAAATAAGGATATCCTTTTCGCCAATAATCAGCATTGCGTTCAACAATAATATGTTGTCCTCGTTGATATTCAACGAACTTGAATGGTCCAGTCCCTACGGGTGCTGTGTTATAAGGATTATTTAATACATCGGTGCCTTCGTACAAATGTTTGGGAACAACATAGCCAAGATCAACTAAAGCTCTTAATAGTAAATCTAATGGCATTGGACGAGAATAATTGAATACTACTGTATGGTCATCAGGTGTATCAACAGAAGTTAAATTAAGTTGTAATGCAGTTGAGAAATTTAATCTTTTTTTCCAAAATTCTAATGCGTTATATTTTACATCTTGTGATGTAAAGGGTTTACCATCGTGCCATTTGACACCTTCGCGTAATTTGAATGTTATTGTTTTTCCATCCGGTGAGGAAGTCCACGATGTAGCAAGAACAGGAACAATTTGGCCATCTGCATCGAGATCGACTAATGATTCAACTACTTTTCCTGATACTTCATATACCCCCGTTGAAGCGCGTAAAGCAGGGTTGAGAACTCTTTGTTCTCCAGAATAATGGACAACTAGTGTTCCACCTCGTTGTGGTGTTTTTTCATCCGCCATCGAATAACATGGCAACAAAATTGAGAGTAGTCCTATAATAAATGTTTGTTTGATATTAAATAATTTCATGCATGCTCCTTGTTGTCACCATATTTTCGGTATTTATAACTATGAAAATTTTTAGGATTTAACTATAAAAATTTTTAGTAAAGATGAGAAATGCCGATATCGCATATTTATATTACTTTTAGTTATATATTTACTCGCGAGGGTAACCTGTAGAATTTTTATTATCATCATTATTTTTAGATGTTTAGTGTAAATATCGCTAATCGATATAACATTAAAAATAATTCTCATTTTTATTGATATTTGTGAAATAGCGCATATTTTTTTTTAATAAATAGTCTAAAATACAACCAATTTGGTTTTGAATTTTTAAATATTTAGGAGAAAGAAATGAAAGCAGCTGTAATTAGACAAGAGTGCGATGGTCAAGTTGAGATTAAAGATATCCCTGTACGCCCTTTAGAAGCGGGGGAAGCTTTAGTTGAGGTTGAATATTGTGGACTTTGTCATACCGATCTTCATGTTGCAGCTGGAGATTTCGGTAAAAAACCTGGTCGTGTAATTGGTCATGAAGGTGTCGGTATCGTGACTAAAATTGCGCCTGATGTAAAAAGCTTGAAAGTTGGTGATCGTGTCAGTATTGCATGGTTCCATGCAGGTTGTGGTACTTGTGAATATTGTATTTCCGGTAACGAAACATTTTGCCGTAGTGCATTAAATTCTGGTTATACTGTTGATGGCGGTATGGCTGAGCAATGTATTGTTAAAGCTGATTATGCGGTAAAAGTCCCTGATGGATTAGATCCAGCTCAAGCAACAAGTGTAACTTGTGCGGGGGTTACCACTTATAAAGGAATTAAGGTAGCTGATACTAAACCAGGTCAATGGCTCGCAGTATTTGGAATTGGTGGTCTTGGAACGTTGGCTATTGAATATGGTAAGAATGTTTTTAATAACAAAGTTGTTGCTATTAGTAACAGTGATAGCCAGTTAGAATTGTGCAAAAAACTTGGTGCTGATTTAGTTATTAATCCTAAAAAGGTGGAAGATGTTGGTGCCTATATTAAAGAGCATACAGGTGGTGGTGTTCATGGTGCAGTTGTGACTTCAGTTACTAAAACTGCATTTAATCAGGCTATAGGTTCTGTTCGTCCATTAGGTCGTGTTGTTGCATTAGGTCTCCCTTCTGAAACAATGGATTTAAGTATTCCTAAGACAGTTTTAGATGGCATTCAAGTTTTAGGTTCACTAGTTGGTACCCGTGAAGATTTAGCCGAAGCATTTCGTTTTAGCGCTGAAGGTAAAGTTGTGCCAATAGTTGAAAAACGCCCATTTGAAGATATCAATAATATGATTGATGAAATGAAAGCGGGTAAAATTCGTGGTCGCATGGTTATCGATATGAAAATGAAGAAAAAATAATCATTATCATTGAATTGTTAAAAGTCAGCTTTATGCTGACTTTTTTATTCAACAGAATGTTAACTATTTTATAACTTGTATGACTTTTTTTAGATTAAGAATAATCTTTCTTGTGTTTTATAAATAAAACCCTATCATAAGCCAATTTTGCTTGCTTAATTGATAGATTTAAGGGGTTGTTTATGTCTGAGCACAATTTAGAGAATAATTTGCGGAAAGATTTGGGTTTACTTTCTGCACTATCACTAGTTGTTGGAATGGTTTTAGGGGCTGGTGCCTTTATGAAACCGCCAGCGGTACTAGAAGTAGCTGGGGATTATAATTTTGCATTGTTAGCTTGGATAATCGGTGGTGCTTTTTCTATTTGTGGTGGTTTAACACTCTGTGAATTGGGCGTTATGTTCCCGAAAACAGGTGGCATGTTGGTTTATTTAGAAAAGATTTATGGTGCGAAAGTTTCACATCTATATGGTTGGATGATAACCGTTTTATTCGCGCCATCATTAGTAGGCGCATTAGTAGGATATTTTAGCTCAGTTTGTTGTTTATTATTTGATATCAATGATTCTTATCGATTGGCAGTTAGTGCCGGGGTTTTGGGGTTCATTGCATGTATCAATTCAATAGGGGTTAAACAAGCAGGATATCTGCAAACAATCGCTACTTTTTGTAAACTTATTCCAATTTTGTTGTTAGCAATATTTGGATTATGGAAAGGTAATGGTCAAGTTGCATTATTTAGTTCAAGCGGTCAAGGGATTGAAACTACTGCGCCATTTGCAGTAGCAATATTGGCAACCTTGTTTGCTTATGATGGGTGGGCGCAAGTAGCGTCCGTTGCTGGTGAAATTCGTAATCCATCAAGAGTGTTACCCAAAGCCATTATTCTCGGCATTATATTTTTAGTAATAGTTTATGCATGTATTAATATTGCATTATTCAAAATATTTCCTGTAAAAGAAATGGTTACGCTTGGACATGATGCATCTGCGGTGGCTTCACAACGAATGTTTGGACATTTAGGTGGTAATTTAGTTGCAGTTGGCATTATGGTTTCAATTTTAGGCGGTATCAATGGTTATATCATGACGTTATCGCGAACTATGTTTAGTATGGCGGAACGAGGTACGATTATTGGAGCACGTTTTTTAAGTACTATTGATGAAGATAGCCGTTCTCCGGTTAATGCCATTATTGTTTTGGTCATTTTTTCATTTTTGTATTCAATATTACTAGATGCTGATCGGTTATCTGAGATTTCAATGTTTGCGATTTGGGTATTTTATCTACTTACTTTTGTTGGCGTGATTATTGCCAGAAAAAAATATGCTGACGTCGCTAGGCCTTATAAAGTTATCGGTTATCCTATTATTCCCATTGTGGCTATAAGCGGAGCAGCTTATGTTATTTATGGTATGTTGATTTATCAAACTGTAAACGGTATTGCTTCAATCTGTTTGACATTGATAGGCTTACCTTTGTACTACTATTATCACAGAAAAAATCATAATAAAGAGCTTTCACTTGGTGAAATGAAAAGATATCGTGTCAAAACACAATACGTTATTGCTTGTGGAACTTTAATCGTTATAACTGCATTAATTGTGTATGGTTATATCATCAATTGAAATATATTCCTTAATAAATACATTCAATAAACCGACTATTGTCGGTTTATTTTTTTAAACTTAGATATAACTTGAAATCAAGCTATAAATATTTTGATCATAATAGGTGCCATTAAGATATTCTGCTTGTTTAAGTGTTCCTTCATAATCAAAACCACAACGCTGAGCAACTTGGTTGCTTTTTAAATTAGCTACTGAGCATTTTATTACAAAGCGTTTAATAAATTTTTTTTCAGCATAATAATGTGTTAGTGCTTGGACGGCTTGCGTAATAAAGCCTTTTCCTTGTGCTTTGCTATCTAGCCAATAGCCTATATAAGCTGTTTTATTGCTTTTATCAATATGGTTAAAGGAAAGTAATCCAACTGGTATGTTATTATTTAAAATAACATAGGTTTTAGTTTCATCTCGTTGATGTTTATTAAAACAATCTGCTAAAAAGTTAGCCGTATCTGACTCGCATTTGACATAGTTTGGCCATGCCATAAATTGACTGAACAAAACACGATTTGAATCAATAATCTTATATAATGCATTGGCATAATGAGCCGTTGCCGTTTTTAGATAAATATCTTCAGTGACATAAATTCCATTTTGTTGGTTATCATCCATTTTTTATTCCTTTAAAAAACAACTATACAATGACTATTTTTATAAAATTGCCAGACTGATTAGTCTGGCAAAATAGATGGATTTTGATCAATACAATATTATCTATTAATCATTATGGATATCGCTTTTCGGTTTAGCTACATAGTTATACACAACTAATAAAGCGAAGATACCAACAATAATCATCATGATAACATCTTTATTAAACCATTTTGCCATATTACCAAGTAAAATGCCTACACCACAAAAATCGACATCAGAAAACGTTGTATTGGCAAAACCAAGTGATCCTAACACAGGTAATAATACCACAGGTAAGAATGTCACTAATAAACCATTAGCAAATGCGCCAAGCATTGCGCCTCGACGTCCCCCCATTGCATTACCAAATACACCAGCAGTTGCACCACAGAAGAAATGTGGAACCACGCCCGGTAAAATCAGTACGGCGTTAAGTTGACCTAGGACAAATAATCCGACTAATCCACCTAAAAAGCTGAATAAAAAGCCAATTAATACGGCATTAGGGGCATAAGGAAATACGACAGGACAATCTAAAGCTGGTTTGGCATTCGGGACTAATTTTTCTGAAAATCCTGTAAATGCAGGGACAATCTCGGCAAGAATTAAACGTACGCCTTGCAATATGATAAAGACACCCGCTGCAAAAGTAATCGCTTCAATGATGGCATAAACTAAATAATTATCACCATTGCTAAGATTGCTTTCAACATAATTTGAACCGGCAAATACAGCTAAAATAAGGTAGATAATCATCATGGTTAACGAGATTGAAATTGAACTGTCACGTAAGAAGCTTAAGTTTTTTGGCAAATTCATCTCTTCGGTTGAACGAGATCCTTTACCAACTGCCATTCCAAGCCAACCAGCTAAGACATAACCTAGCGTACCAAAGTGACCAAATGCGACATCGTCATTACCAGTAATTTTGCGCATTTGTGGTTGAGCTAAAGCGGGAAAAAACGCCATAATAAGCCCTAAAACTAATGCACCTGTAAAGACCAATTGCCAATCTTTAAACCCTGAGACAGTTAAAATAATACTAATCATACAAGCCATATAAAAAGTATGATGGCCAGTTAGAAAGATGTATTTTAAACGAGTAAATCGGGCAACGATAATATTTGCAATCATGCCAAACGCCATAATTAAAGCAGTTGCTGTGCCATACTCATTTAATGCCATTGAAACAATAGCTTCATTGTTGGGAACAATTCCTTGTAGTTTAAATGCTTGTTCAAACATTAAGCCTAAAGGGGTAATGGCACTGATAAGCACTGTTGCACCACCGCCTAATACCAAAAAGCCTAAAATAGTTTTAATGGTTCCTTTAACCGTATCGGCAAACGATTTACGTTGAGCCAATAATCCTACCATTGCGATTAAACCAACAAGTACCGCTGGAACTTTTAGGATATCAACAATAAATTTTACTATTTCCTGAATCATAGTAACACCTCAAAGTTTGCTTAGTTTTTGGCAAAATGTTCAACGAGTTTCTTTTCCAAATCGTTGATATCAATAATATTATTTAATACTACTAATTTTTCAGTTGGAATTCCTGAGCTGGTAGCGAGATCTTTTGTCATCACGAACAAATCAGCTTGATCAGGTGTTGCTGAAGCTAGATCAGCGTGAGTGACTTCTGCATCAATGTTTAATTTTTTGAGTACTTTTTTGATATTCATTTCAACCATAAAACTACTACCAAGGCCTGAGCCACAAACTGCCATAATTTTCATATTGTTTATCCTTTTATTTGTTTAATTTGATTAATAACGATTAATTACAGACAAAATTTCATCGCTGCTTTTTGCATTGAAAATTGTCTGAATATCTTTTGTTTCGGCGAATAATGTTGCTAATTGAGTTAATAACTCGATATGACTAGTACTGTCATTAGCGGCTAATAAAGTGATTAAATAAACTGGATCATTTTCTGCTGAATTGAAATTAACGCCTTTTTTTACAAGCAACATAGATAAACCTAGCTTATTTACCCCTTGTTCTGGACGAGCATGTGGCATTGCAATACCTGGAGCTAATACATAGTAAGGGCCAATTGATTCATGTAGTTGAAAAATAGCATCAATATAGTTAGAAGAAATTGAATGGTTATTTAATAAAGGTTCTGCACAAATTTTTATTGCCTCTTTCCAATCTTGTACAGAATCAATAGTTTTGACGGTTTGATAATTTAGCCATTGATTTAACATTTTACCTCCGAAATAGATCTCTATATGTTTCTATTGAAAATTAACATATTGTCTAACTATAAAAATTTAAAAAAGATAAAAATGTGATAGCGCTATCATTTTTGGTGCGTTTTTTTTCGATTATGTGATTTAGGTAGCATTTTTGATATATTGCTAAAAGCTAATTGTTTTAACGTAATGATATTATATTAATAAGTGCATTTTATCTAACAAACTTTTCATATTACCTAAATGATATAATATATAAATAGTATGAATTAGATTTGTTCTTTTGAGATTAAGTATGCAGGATGTAAAAAAACGTAAGGGTACAGGCCAAACAACCTTGTTTGATGTGGCTAAATACGCAGGTGTTGGAGCCATGACAGTTTCGCGTGCTTTAAGAACTCCAGATAAGGTATCAGATAAACTTCGCCAAAAAATTCAATTAGCCGTCGATACATTAGGTTATAAACCAAATATTTCTGCCAGTTTGTTAGCTTCAGCTTCTGCCAATAAAGTTATTGCTGTTATAACTACAAAAATTTTCGAACATTCTATACAAATATCATTAAATTCGTTACAAACATATTTAGCTAAACAAGGTTATACAATCCTTATATTTGAATCTAATCTTTATTATAAGCGAGAATCTCAACTGCTAAATATTCTTTATAGTCATAATCTTGAAGCTATATTGCTTTTCTATTTTGAAGATGATGATTTCTTAAAACTTCTTACTAATAATAAAACAATTCCTATTTTTAATGTAGGTAAACATTATGAAGAATGCTCAAACATTAAAATCGGATTAGATGATAGTCTAGCAATGTCAATGTTAACTGAACATGTAATTGACAAAGGATACAAAAATATAGGATTACTTTGTGCTAATCACCAATATCATATATTCCAACAAAGGTTACATGGCTGGCATAAAGTTATGTTAAGTAAACATTTACCCACACACAGAATCATTAATGCAGCCAAACCAGCCAACTTTACGACAGGAAGTGAGTTACTATCAGACATTCTATTGAATTGGCCAGAAATAGATGCATTAATCTGTACAACAGATGAATTAGCTTGTGGGGTTCTTTATGAATGCCAGCGGAGGCATATTCGTGTTCCATACCAGTTAGCTGTTTGTGGGTTTGGAGATAGCGAATTTAGTAAGGTGAGTTTTCCAACATTGACAACAGTTTCTTTGCCTTCAAATAATAAAGGGGAATATATTGCTCGTTTATTGCTGAATAACTTAATAAATAAAGAAGATGATTTAACCCCAGACATGCCATCATTAGAACCAATGATATGTTCAAGAGCGAGTTTATAGCTTTAAAAATTTAGGATAATAAGAAGGATTGTTGTAGTTAACTTGAAGTTAAATTTAAATAAGTTAGTTTTAAAAAAGCCTATTAACGAGAACGGGCTTTTCATGAAATTGGTTGGCGAGAGAGAATTCCTTGCATTTCATACTAACTCTTCTGGTTGTTGCTAAAGCAACGTTGTCTCGCTGCGCTCGGCTCTAACCTCCGTCGGTTCTCATCCTCTAGACTGAAGTGAATAATAAAAAAGCCTACTCAATGAGCAGGCTTTTTTATTTAAATTGGTCGGCGAGAGAGGATTCGAACCTCCGACCCACTGGTCCCAAACCAGTTGCGCTACCAAGCTGCGCTACTCGCCGTTAGGATGCGCATAATACTGCGCTAACCTCGATGTGTCAATAGTTACGCCTAAAAATTATAATGATAATTTTTATTTTGTGAAAGGAGCGGGGGTTTTGCCAATTCTTTGGTAAAACTCGGCGACAAATGCTTCGTAACGTTGATTAGCAACCGCTTCACGAATTTCAGCCATTAAGCGTTGATAATAACGTAAATTATGAATGGTATTGAGTCGTGCCCCTAATATTTCTCCACATTTGTCTAAATGATGAAGATAAGATTTAGTGTAATTTTTACAGGTGTAACAATCACACTCAGGATCGAGTGGGGTCGTGTCATCTTTATATTTTGCATTACGGATTTTAATGACCCCATTAGTAACAAACAGATGCCCGTTACGTGCGTTACGAGTTGGCATCACGCAATCAAACATATCAATACCACGACGAACACCTTCAACTAAATCCTCAGGTTTACCAACACCCATTAGATAACGTGGTTTATCAGCTGGTAATTGTGGGCAAGTTCCTTCTAAGATACGATGCATATCGGCTTTCGGCTCACCCACCGCTAATCCGCCAACGGCATAGCCGTCAAAACCAATTTCGGTTAATCCTTTAATCGAGATATCACGTAATTCTTGATGTATACCGCCTTGTACTATACCAAATAAGGCATTTTTATTGCCCAATTCGTCAAAACGTTGGCGACTACGTTTTGCCCAGCGTAGAGACATTTCCATTGATTTTTTGACATAGTCCCACTCGGCAGGAAACGGCGCACATTCATCAAAAATCATGACGATATCAGAACCAAGATCATATTGGATTTCCATTGAAATTTCAGGTGATAAAAAGATTGAATCACCATTGATAGGGTTACGGAAATAGACGCCTTCTTCTTTAATTTTTCGAATATCACCAAGACTAAAAACTTGGAACCCTCCAGAGTCGGTTAAAATCGGGCCTGGCCACTGCATAAAATCATGCAAATCACCGTGTTTACGCATAATTTCTTGTCCAGGTCTTAACCATAAATGGAAAGTATTACCCAATAAAATTTGTGCACCTGTAGCAGCGACTTCTTCAGGGGTCATACCTTTGACGGTACCATAAGTGCCAACTGGCATAAATGCGGGTGTTTCAACTGTATATTCAACACCACGACGATCGAACTTCATTCGTCCACGACGAGCTAAGCCGTCAGTATTATCTAGTTCAAATTTCATTTTTTGTGTTAACCTCTTGCGACCAAATAAACAGTTTGGCGCTAATTATTGATATAATACGTTATCGTATTATTTTTGCGGTGCGTAGTTTATCGTGCTAAACCTAAATAGACAATATCTATAAGGATCTTTGAGCTTTTGAAATATATTATTTTATTATTTGTAGTAATGTTAGTTGGATGTCAAAATCAAATACAGCCAACTATCATTTCATCTGAACGAATTAAAACATTATCTGACTCTGATATATTAGCTATTAGCCAACAAGCTTGCATTGAAAATGATAAGAAGGCAATTATTGCACCTGATTATCATTTTCTTAGTAAGAGATTATCTAATCTTAACAATAAGTTACCTAGAAAAACAAATAATATTGAATTAAGTTACAAAGTTTATCTTGATAGTGAACCTAATGCTTGGTCTACAGCTAATGGTTGTATTCGAATAAATAGTGGATTGATGAAATTACTTGAAGATGATGAGTTACAAGCAGTGATTGCTCATGAACAGGCTCATATTGCACTAAAACACGGAATAAGTTTACTTAGACAAGCGCCTTATATTGAGATTACTGATAAATCCAATGAAATAGTGATTATGGTAAAAGAAGAAATTTCCCATCAATATGAGGTTGAAGCAGATAATTATGCTTTTGATTTATTAGTTAAGGAAAAAATAGATCCCAAAGGATTGGTTAATATGTTAACAAAAATGCCAATTCATGCTAAAAATCAACCAACATCCCATCCAACTAATATAAATCGTATTAATAACATCACTAACAAGTTAAAGCATTATTAGTATTTTTATATTTTGCCAATTAAATTTAGGTAAAATTTAATTGGCTATAACTTATTTAGTAATTAGCATGGCATCACCATAACTAAAAAAGTGATATTTTTCGTTTACTGCATGTTGATAAGCTCGCATGGTATTTTCATAGCCAGCAAATGCAGAAACTAACATTATTAAAGTGGATTCAGGTAAATGAAAATTAGTAATAAGTGCATCGATTACTTTAAAATCAAAACCTGGATAAATAAATATCTGAGTATCTTCAAAAAAAGGTGCAATTTTGCCAGATTGTTTTGCTGCACTTTCCAACGCTCTGACTGATGTTGTACCGACAGCAATGACCTTATTTCCTCGGGCTTTGCATTCTAAAACTGCTTTGACAACTGATTCTGGTACTTCTGCATATTCAGCGTGCATGATATGCGTTTCAATATTTTCAACTCTTACTGGTTGAAATGTACCTGCACCGACATGCAACGTTACAAATTCCATTTCGACACCTTTGTTTTTAAGCTTTTCTAATAAAGGCTCATCGAAATGAAGACCTGCTGTTGGCGCAGCAACTGCACCAGGCACTTTACTATAAACAGTTTGGTATACCTCACGATCTTGATCTTCATCAGGTCTATCTATGTAAGGTGGTAAAGGGATGTGTCCAATTTCATTCAAAATTTTAAGTACATCATCAGGAAATTGTAATTCGAATAAAGTATCATGGCGAGCAAGCATGGTAACGCTAATATTATTTTCCTCACCTAAAATCAGCTCAGCACCTGCTTTAGGTGATTTAGATGCTTTTATATGTGCAAGAGCTCGATTATCTTCTAATAAACGTTCAATCAATATTTCAATTTTTCCACCAGATGCTTTTTTTCCATATATTCGAGCCGGAATCACTTTTGTGTTATTAAAAATAAGTAAATCCCCCTGATTGATGTAATCAGTGATATCAGTGAATACTTTATCTTCAATATGACCTGTACGGCTGTTAAGTGATAATAATCGGCATGAACTTCTTGTTTCTGATGGGTATTTTGCAATCAGTTCTTTTGGGAGTGTAAAATCAAAATCTGACAGTTGCATATTAGTGTTCCTCAAAAAATGAGGCACTAGTCTAAAGTGCTAATAATGACTAAGCAAGTAATTATTTGTTGATTATTATTAAATTTGCGTTAAAATTCAAAAAATCTAGCTTTAAGTTAGAAAAAAGTAAAATTTGTTAATATAAGGAAAAGAGTATGAAAAAACATCAAAAAACTTTGCTTGTTGCACTACCTTTAGTTGCAGCTATGTCGTTAGCTGGTTGTAAAAACATGAGTGCTAACGATTTAACTAGTCTTGGCATGAAAGGTTTGAAAGCGGCAACACTCAGTGATAATGATGTGAAAGCATTAAGCCAAAAATCATGTGCACAAATGGATGCTCAATCAAAAATTGCTCCAGCTAAAAGTGCTTACGCTAAACGTTTAAATAAAATTGCCAAAGCTCTTGGTAATAATATAAACGGTACACCAGTTAACTATAAAGTATATATTACTAAAGATGTTAACGCATGGGCAATGGCTAACGGCTGTGTACGTGTTTACAGCGGTCTAATGGATATGATGAATGACAACGAAATCGAAGGTGTTTTAGGTCATGAATTAGGTCACGTAGCTTTAGGTCATAGTAAAAAAGCAATCCAAGTTGCTTATGCTACAGAAATTGCTCGTGATGCAGCAGCAGCATCAGGTAATGCAACAGTTGCTAAATTATCTAAATCAAGTATTGGTAAATTAGCAGAAAAAGTTATCAATGCTCAATTCTCACAAGCTCAAGAACAAGAAGCGGATAACTTCTCATTTGATTATTTAATCAAGAGAAAAATTAATCCAGCTGGTCTTGCAACAGCATTTGATAAATTAGGTGGCGGTGAATCATCAATTTTAAGTAGCCATCCATCTTCATCTAAACGTGCACAAAATATCCGTAATAAATTAGCTGAATTAAAAAGATAATTAATTCATATTACTGATTAAATAAAAAGCGCCAATTCTGGCGCTTTTTTTATTTGTATCTAATTATTGCTTATAACTGGATAGAAAGTTACTAAAGCGGTTAATGGCATCTTCAAGATCACCGGTATGTGGCAGTGCAACAATTCTTACATGATCGGGTTTGTGCCAATTAAAGCCACTGCCTTGTACTAACAATACTTTTTCTTGTAATAAAAAGTCTAATACTAATTTTTGGTCATTGTGAATATTAAACTTTTGTTGATCCAGCTTTGGAAACAGGTATAACGCGCCTTGTGGTCTGGTGCATGAAACGCCCGGAACCTCATTTAACAACCGCCAAGCTAACATGCATTGATCATATAAACGGCCACCGGGCACAATAAATTCATTTATGCTTTGATATCCGCCAAGTGCACCTTGAATAGCATGTTGTAATGGCACATTGGCGCATAAACGCATCGAGGCGAGCATATTTAATCCTTCAATATAGCCTTTTACATGCTGTTTAGGTCCACAAAGCGCCATCCAACCTTGTCTGAAGCCTGCTACTCGATAGGTTTTTGATAAGCCGCTCATGGTAACAACAAATAAGTCAGGAGCAAGGGCGGCAATCGAATGATGCACGGCATCATCGTATAAAATCTTATCGTAAATCTCGTCTGCAAAAATAAGCAAATTATGTTGGCGAGCAATTTCGGCAATCTCAAGTAACACTTCTTTGCTATAAACTGCACCGGTTGGATTATTAGGATTAATGATCACAATCCCTTTGGTTTTGGGGGTGATTTTTCGTTTTATATCCTCTAAATCCGGTGACCAGTTGGCCTCTTCGTCACATAAATAGTGAACGGCATTGCCACCGGATAAACTAATTGCCGCTGTCCATAATGGGTAATCAGGCATAGGCACTAAAACTTCATCCCCACTATTGAGTAGCGCTTGCATCGATTGTACAATCAGTTCAGACACACCATTGCCGATATAGATATCTTCAATATCTAAATTGGTAATTCCTCTGGCTTGATAGTGTTGCATAATGGCTTTACGAGCTGAGTAAAGCCCTTTTGAATCGCAATATCCTTGCGCAGAAGGTAAATTACGAATGACATCAACCAATAATTCATCTGGGGCGGCAAAACCAAAAGGGGCGGGATTTCCAATATTGAGTTTAAGGATAGTTTGACCTTCTTCTTCAAGTCGTTTTGCATGATCTAAGATAGGTCCACGAATGTCGTAACAGACATGATCCAATTTATTGGATTTTTGGAAATTTATCATAACTTCGCCCTTTCAATTTATTCTAATGATATTTTTATTTTTGTTGAAAAAAACAATCTACTCCTATTTCGATAATTTTTGAAGATGTTATTATAATCAACTCAATAAATATCTTTTAATTGTGTGAATTTTGTGCGGAGTATGTGATGAAAACGATCTTAACTGTCATTGGAAAAGACCAAACTGGAATAATTGCGGGAATTAGTCAAAAGCTGTTTGAATTAGATATTAATATCTTAGATGTGAGCCAAACGATTATGGATGAATATTTTACCATGATTATGTTACTTGATTTATCCAAAATAAAAGTCTCGTTTGATGAAGTTAAAACTTCGTTAACGCAAACAGGCGACAGACTCAAGGTAAAAGTAAATATTCAGCGAGAAGAGATTTTCGATGCTATGCATCGTTTGTAATTTCAATTCTAATTCTACATTTCTTACTTAAGGATAGGACTAATGGAAACAAAACAGATCCTCGAAACAATTAAAATGATTGAGGAAGAAAAACTTGATATCCGCACAATAACCATGGGTATTTCTCTCCTTGATTGTATCGATAGTAATGGTGAGAAAGCGCGTCAAAAAATTTATGACAAAATAACCACATTGGCTAAAGATCTTGTCAAAGTTGGGGATCAAATCACTTCCGAATTTGGCATCCCTATTATCAATAAACGTATTTCCGTCACGCCGATATCTTTAATTGCCGGCGCCAGTGATGATAAAGATTATGTTGCCTTTGCTAAAACCCTTGATAGAGCAGCTAAAGCCGTTGGTGTTAATTTTATTGGTGGGTTTTCTGCCTTAGTACAAAAGGGCTATCACAAAGGTGATGAGATTTTAATTAAATCCATACCGCAAGCGCTGGCTGAAACTGAGCGAGTGTGTGCATCGGTCAATGTTGGCTCAACTCAAACCGGTATCAATATGGATGCGGTTAAGCAAATGGGGCAAATTATCAAACAAGCGGCAGAGTTAACCGCTGATAATAGTAGCATGGCATGTGCAAAATTAGTTGTATTTGCCAATGCAGTTGAAGACAACCCTTTTATGGCCGGCGCATTTCATGGTGTTGGTGAAGCCGATTGTGTGATTAATGTCGGCGTGAGTGGACCTGGCGTTGTTAAACGTGCGCTTGAGAAAGTAAAAGGTCAACCTTTTGATGTGGTTGCCGAAACGATTAAAAAAACTGCATTTAAAATTACCCGTATGGGGCAATTAGTTGGAAAAGAAGCATCAGAGCGCTTAGGTGTGAAATTTGGTATCGTAGATTTATCGCTCGCACCGACGCCGGCAATTGGTGATTCGGTTGCGCATATTTTAGAAGAAATGGGACTGGAAGTGGTCGGCACACATGGCACAACGGCAGCTTTAGCGATGTTAAATGATGCCGTTAAAAAAGGTGGCGTAATGGCGTGTGGTCATGTCGGTGGTTTAAGTGGCGCCTTTATACCTGTTTCTGAAGATGCTGGCATGATTGATGCGGTTAATTGCGGGGCACTTAATTTGGAAAAACTCGAAGCCATGACCTGTGTGTGTTCAGTTGGTCTTGATATGATAGCCATACCGGGTGATACCTCCGCTGAAACGATTTCGGCTATTATTGCTGACGAAGCGGCAATCGGTGTAATTAACCACAAAACCACAGCCGTGCGGATTATTCCGGCTGTGGGATTAAAGGTGGGTGATAATATTGAGTTTGGTGGATTACTCGGTCATGCTCCTGTGATGCCGGTGAGTAAATTCAGTTCATTTGATTTCATTCATCGTGGCGGACGAATTCCGGCACCAATTCACTCTTTCAAAAATTAAATAACCTTCAATACTTATTGTGATTCTGTCTATTAAATTGCTAATAGCAGAATCACAATTGCCTAACTATCTAACTTGGTATAACTATTCTCAGATATTTCCCGCATTTTTTAGCGATAACTTTTATCCCTATGATGTGCAATTTTATGGATATTTTTTGGTATCAAATCCAATAGTCTGCGCTGTTTTAATTTCCTAAAATCAATGACATCAAATAATTACTGTATGAGTTAGTCATCAAAATCAGCCCGATTTAAAAATGACTAACGACATAATGATGGAGGATGAAATGGAAAATGAATCTAATAACCAGCTGTTTTGTAACGATCTGATTGTGTTAGATAGAGACTTCCAAAATTCAAATCAATTTTTTGATTTTACTTTTTCAATTCTACAACGTGGTGGTTATGTTAATCCAACATTCTTAGAAGCGATTAAACACCGAGAGTCTTTATTTCCGACCGCTTTACCGACCAAACCTTATGTGGTGGCAATGCCACATACCGATATCGAACATGTTATTAGACCATTCATTTTCTTTACTCGAGTGAAAGGAACAATCCCTTGGTGTGAAATGGCAAATAATGATCATGTTTTAGATGCTAATTTTATCTTTCTATTGGGATTTAACCAAAAAGATGGACATATTGATTTATTACAAAAATTGATGTCCTGCTTGGTAAATTCATGTTTTTTAGAGGCGCTATATCAGGCAAAAACAGAACATGAAGTTTTTAACTTATTGACGTCAAATATCCATTTATAAGGAGGCATTATGAAAAAGGTTATTGTTGCATGTGGGAGTGGAGTGGCCACATCACAAACGGTTGCAAGTAAAGTGACACGCTTATTAAAAGAGAGAAATCTTAATGATATTAAAGTGGAAGTTGTCGATCTTAAGTCGGTAGATTCTCACATTAAAAACAGTGCGGCATATATTGCCATTACCAAAATTGAGAAAACATATCCTATCCCGGTTATTAATGGCATTGCTTTTTTAACCGGAATAAATATGGATGCAGAACTGCAAAAAATTATCGATGCCTGCAAATAGGAGTGTAATTATGGACTTTCTTGGAACAGTTATAAATTATATTTTGAATTTAGGTGCACCGGTATTTGTGCCTATCATAATGCTCATTGCGGGCTTAATTGTACGTATGAAATTTCGAGACGGGGCATCGGCCGCTATTACTTTAGGTGTTGCGTTTGTTGGAATGAGTATGCTGATTGGTTTTATGGTTGGCGCAATAGGCGCTGCTGCACAAACCATGATGGAGCGAACCGGTATTGAACTCAGTATTGTTGACGGTGGTTGGACAACAATGGCAAATGTTTCGTGGGCTTGGCCATATGCTTTTTTAATGTTTCCCCTGCAAGTTGGCGTCAATATCTTAATGTTGGTATTGAAAAAGACCGATACGTTTAATGCTGATTTATGGAATGTATGGGGTAAAATTTTTACTGCCTTTATTGTTGTTGCCGTAGCAACGCCACTTGTGGGCGGAATAATTGCGCTGATATTGGCTTTTGTTGTTGCAACGTTGCAAATTATTTTAGAGCTCAATTCCGGTGATATTAATCAGCATCGAATCGAAAAGTTAACCGGTATTCCGGGCGTAACTTGTACGCACCGAATGCTATTTTTCAGTGCCATTTATTATCCTTTTGATCTTCTATTACGCAAAATCCCCGCTTTGAATAAGCCAATGGATGCAGCAACCTTGCGTTCTAAACTAGGGGTATTTGCTGAAAATCACGTAATCGGATTTTTATTAGGTGTCATTTTTGGGATTATTGCTGGTTATGATGTGGCGGCCATTTTAATGCTAGGAGTGCAAGCGGCGACCGCTTTAATGCTGTTCCCGATGATCTCAAAATTATTTATGCAGGCGCTATCCCCGATTTCTGAGGCGATCAGCGATTATATGAATAAACGCTTTGCTGGTCGTAAACTGTTTGTGGGTCTTGATTGGCCGTTTATGGGGGGAGCAAGTGAAATCTGGTTTACTTTAATTGTCGCCATTCCTATCACCTTAATTTGGGCAGTAATTTTACCCGGCAATAAAATCTTACCATTTGCCGGCATTATTAATATCGCACTGGTTGTGCCAGCTTATATTTTAACCAAAGGCAATACATTAAGAATGGTGATTTTAGCTATCATCGGTGTGCCATTTTTTCTGTTTGTCGGAACGCAATTTGCGCCAATTATTACCGATTTAGGCTTAGCCACTAAGGCGATTGATATTCCAAACAACCAACTTATTTCTAACAGCTCTATTGATGCACCTGTCTTTACTTATGCATTTTCATTTATTTGGCAATGTTTACAAGGCTATTTTGTTCCATTGATATTGGCTATTTATTGGTGCACTGGCTATTTCTTTTATGCACGTGAGCTGAAAAAAGAGGCACAACAAGATAGTGTTGATCTGAAAATAGATGAGTAAAACTGGACTATTTGTAAACAGGTAATTAGTACAAACTGATGGTAATGCTCGTTATCATCAGATAACGAGCAAGAGGCTAATAATTATATGGTTGTTGATAAAAGAATTCATGCTGTTTTAAATGCATTAATTCAAAATCCAAGTGTCAGTGGCGTAGAGCTGCAAAATAAATTTGGGTTAACCCGTAAACAGCTTAGTTATACCTTAAAAAAGATTAATGATTTTCTTGAGTCATCAAATCTTGAATTAATTAAACGATTTAAAACCGGAAAATTTAGCATTCCTAAAGTCGTGATTGAAACCTTTAGAGACGAACCCGTCTCGCTTTCTATTGGTCGATATATCTATTCAGAAGATGAAAGAGTGCATCTACTGCTATTTTTTTTATTAACCAGAACTGAGCGCTTGTCATTAATTCATCTCTCCTCAGCGCTGACCGTTAGCCAAAATACGGTGATTAATGACATTAAAAAAGTGCAAACCCTGCTCGATCAATATCATATGCAGGTAACTTATGATCGTGAAAATGGTTATCGCATTGTTGGTACAGAAATTAATAAGCGCTATTTATTATTAAAGCTAATTCATCGCATCATTAATATGCCAATAGCCGATAAAATTTTTCGGCACAATAAGATTATTACTCAAGGCCGATTAGAGCAAGTCGGACAAGTGTTTAGTGAAATTGAACGAAAATTAAAAATTGTTTTTACCGATGAACAACTGCAAGAATTAACCTATTTTATTGGTTTTATGCTACACCGAATTGAAACCAACAAAAAAATAGAGTTATTGCCGGAAAACTATACCGATGTAGCAAACAGTCGTGATTTTCAATTAATGAAAAAATTAATTGAACGCTTTGGCATTACCGATCTGAATGAGCAGATTTTTTTAACGGTATTGGTACAAAGTTCCAATATCCAAACATTATCAGACAAATATTTTCATCTCGATGCCGTGTTATTAGAGAGTGCAGTTGAAGTTATCGATAATTTTGAACAGATCAGCTGTATTACCTTTCAGGACAAAAGTGAATTAATTGAACGTATTTATCAACACTGGAAACCGGCCTATTATCGCATCCGTTACCATATCACCAACATCAACAGTGTTTACGATATTGTTTTGCAAGAGTTCGGTCATTTACATGAAATGGTACGTAAAGCCATAGCGCCGTTTGAAAAGATACTGCATTGTAATATGCCGGATGAGGAAGTGGCGTTTATTACCGTTTTATTAGGCGGCTGGTTAACACGAGAAGGGCTAATTAACCAAATTAAAACAAAGAAAATTGCCATAGTTGTTTGTGAAAATAGCGCCACAGTCTCTACTTACTTATATTTGACTTTACAGGTATTGCTTCCGGAACTTCACTTTTCTGATGCCATGTCTAAACGAGAGTTTGAAAAGTATAAACACTATTATGACATTGTTTTTTCAACCTCACATTTATCCACCGATAAACTGCTCTTTATCGTTAACCCTTCGTTAAATAATTTGCATAAAAACGCATTGCGTAACCAAGTTATTGGCACATTACAAGGGATTGACCCAAGCATTATCCAAGTTGAAGAACTGATGTTAATTGTTGAAAAGTTCACCCATATAAAAGACAGAAAGGCGCTACAAAAAGAGCTTACCGCCTACCTGTATAATGATGAACTCAATGACAATCCGCTACGAATCAACCAACAAGAGATCCCTTCGTTGGCGGATTTAATGCAAAAAGAGCATATCTACCTTGCCCAAACAGCCGATATTTCATGGCAACAGGCACTGGAATTAGCGGCTAAACCACTATTAAACGGACAATTTATTGAACGTTATTATCTGGAACGAATGATCAATAAAATCCAATTTGAACAGCCCTACATTATGCTGGTTGAAGGGTTAATTATTGCGCATGCCGGTATTGATGATGGTGTCAATCAAGTTGCCATGTCGCTACTTAGGTTACCCGACAAAATCGATATTGGTGGCTATATGCAAGCCGATTTAATTGTAGTGCTAGCGACCAACAATCCACAAAAACATCTTAAAGCATTGGCGCAATTAAATGAGTTATTAGAACTTCATGACGGTTCAACCCATTTACGCCAAGCCAAAAATAATCAAGAAATTTGGGAATTATTTGCCCGCTATCAATGAATATTTTGCCTAAAAAGGAGTGTTAAAATGTTAGAGATTCAAAAACAATATGTTGTCGATATGGCTAAGAAATCCAGTGAATGGGGACTTTGTAAACATAAAGCAGGTAATTCAAGTGTTCGGGACAAACAGACCGGCTATGTGCTAGTTACCCCAACAACCATTGATAAACAACTATTAACCGCACGTGATATTGTGGTTATGGATCTAGATGCTAATGTGATTGAAGCGCAATCCGGATTAAGACCGACTAGTGAATGTTTGATGCATTTGGAAATTTATAAGGCTCGTCCGGATGTGTTTGCCGTTTCACACACCCACTCAATTTTTGCAACGGCATTTGCGGTATTAGCAAAGCCCATTCCGGCAGTTGTTTATGAGTGTGCTATTTTGAATTTAAAAGACGGCGTGATTCCGGTTGCGCCATATGGTCGCCCTGGTACGCCGGAACTGTCAACTAGTGTCATTGAGCCAATTAAGCGAGCCGATGCCATTTTAATGGAAAAACATGGCGCCATTGCGGTGGATAAAGATCCCTATGAAGCGGTATTAAAAGCGGCCTACATTGAAGAAATGGCAGAGATTTATTATCACGCATTGTTGATTAATGGTGGTAAAGATCCGGGTGGATTCCCGCCGCAAGAGTTACAAAGTTGGGCATATCCTTCCCAAATAAAATTTAAACAATAGGGTAGGTGGATAATGAAAGAGAGGAAAAGTCACGCCTAAATGACAGAAACAAATAAGTTAATAAATCCGCCAACACTGTTAGCGGATTTATTTTTTTAAGACATCTGAATATATTCATTCATATATTTTAAAATATAAGCCATTGAAACAGCGCCCGGATCCATATGACCAATGGCACGTTCACCTAAGTTTTTAGCTCGACCAAATACCGCTATCATCTGTTTGGTTTGCTCTGCGCCTTCCATTGCTGATTGGGCAATTTTAGGTAACGCCTCTTTCAAGGGTAATTGGCATAATTCATTTGCGCTGGTTGCCGCAGCTGCTAAAGCATCAACCATGGTCTTATCACCCGGTTTAGCATTGCCTCGTTGATAGACGGCTTGCCAACCTTGATTAAGTAGTGTTGCTAATGTGCTGGTATTAAATTCTGCCTCACCAATAATACTTTTACCGCCAGCTCTAAATAAAGTGCCAAATATTGCACCGGAAGCCCCGCCCATACTGGTCATTAATTTTGTACCAACTTGATTGAAAAAATCACCAATATCATTTGGCTTAAACTGATTGTCTTGTAACAGTACTATCAATGTCGCAAATCCTCGCTTCATACCAATACCATGATCGCCGTCGCCAACAATTTGATCTAAAGCGGTTAATGTTGGCTCACTTTCCACCATTTTTTCGGCGACAAATAACATCATTTTACGTAGTTGTGACAAGTTCATTCTATTTTCTCCATCCTAAGGTTTGGCAAGGTAGGTCATAAAGGTGTTGTAACTGCTGATCTAATTTCATTAAGGTGATCGAAAAGCCGGACATTTCCAATGAGGTACAAAAATGGCCAATGGCAATATCATGGCTGATTATGCCTCGTGAATCGAGTTCAATACCGACTTTTCTGGCAATGATTAAAAGTTCGGTATTACTCATTGCACCTAAGTTATTAATCAGTACGCACACCCGATCGGTACGCACAAAAGGTAGATCGTCACACAATCTATCTATCATCTCTTTAACCACATCGTCGGTGGAGGTCATTGTTTGACGGCGTAAACCGGCTTCACCATGAATACCGATACCAATTTCAATTTCGTTATCTGCCAGTTCAAAGTTAAAGTTATTCGACTGAGGCAATGCGCAACCATTGAGCGCTACACCGATAGTGCGTACGTTGTTATTGGCTTTTGCTACGACTTGATAAAGCTGGTCAAGATCATATTTTTCCAATTGCGCTGCTGCGCCGGCTATTTTATAAAGAAACATAATACCGGCAACGCCCCGACGATCTGAGATTTTAGAAAGCGGAGCAGAAGCAATATCATCGGTTGCGCGAATGGTTTTGGTGGTAATATTTTCTTCGGCTAAAATTTCGGCAGCAATATCAAAATTCATCCCGTCCCCGGAATAGTTACCATATAAAAATAGTGCGCCATGACCTTGATGTGTGGCTTTGGTCAATTCAATTATTTGATCAGGCGAGGGCGAGGTAAACACTTCGCCAAGTGCACAGCCGTCAATGCTGCCTTCACCGATAAAGCCGGCAAAAGTTGGCTCGTGACCGCTACCGCCACCGGAAATAACCACAACTTGATCATCTGTGATGTGATTACCATAAACGGCAAAGTAGTTTGGAATTGCAGTGAGTTTGCCATTATATCCATATACTAAGCCTTGCATCACTTCTTGCCTGACATTGTTAGGATCGTTGAGTAATTTTTTAGGTTTGCGCATTTGCTTTTCCTCTTTATTAAGCATAATTAACCAGCTATATTTTAGGAAAAACAAATAATTGAAACGAATACAATTAATGACAAATAATATCCCACTGGTTGCGCATCATCGGGATGTACATTTAAAGTGCATTGCAAAGCATATATTGCAACTTGAGTCCTTGAAAACGAATATATCGACATTATTTATATATAAATTAGTTAGCAAAGCAAATTGTCTTTATTATTGGTAAACAAGTTTTTGGAGTGTTGGGTGTTTGACGATAAGCACCTTCGATAATCAATTATGAAATCAGAATCCTACTTTCAACGTTTTAGCGGTATTGCAAGACTTTATGGTGAAGCGGCATTAACGCAATTTTCACAAGCTCATATTTGTGTCATTGGTATTGGTGGTGTTGGGTCATGGGTGGCCGAATCCCTTGCCCGTAGTGGTATTGGGCAAATTACCTTAATTGATATGGATGATGTGTGTATCACCAATACTAATCGGCAAATTCATGCGTTAAATACCAATATTGGTAAAGCTAAAACTGCTGTTATGGCTGAACGAATTTTACAGATCAATCCACAATGCATCGTCAATGTCATCGATGATTTTATTAGTCCGGATAATGTTGCAAATTATTTAGGGTCGAAACAAAAACCTCGCTTCAACTTTATTATTGATGCCATTGATAGCGTGCGTGATAAAGCTGCGCTTTTAGCACACTGCAAGCGAAATAAATTAAAAGTTATCACCATTGGTGGCGCAGGCGGGCAAAAAGATCCGACCAAAATTAAAATTGCTGATTTAGCCAAAACCGTTCAAGACCCGCTAGCGGCTAAATTGCGTGAGCGCTTAAAAAATGATTATAAACTCAATAAAGATAGCAAAGGTAAGTATGTCATTGCGTGCGTCTTTTCGACTGAGCAGTTAACTTATCCAGCTCAAAATGGTCAGGTTTGTTCCACTAAAAGCCAAGCTGAAGGTAGCAAAAAAATGGATTGTCAGTCCGGATTTGGCGCTATTACTACCGTGACAGCGACTTTTGGTTTTGTGGCTGTGAGTTATGTATTAGATAAGTTAATTAATGTTTGATTTTAAATTTAATTTAGCTAAAGAAACAATTTTGCTTCCTTTAGCTAATTAATTATATTTTCTTAAAATCTTCAAATTTAATTCGCTTAAAGTAATAATAAATTTTGTTCTTTTAAAGAACATTCATTTTTTGTTAAATATCTTATTGTATTAAGTAAAAAACTGATTTACGATATTCCACAATTTCGTTTTGCTATTATAAATATGTTCAAGGAAGACGCCAAACGATCCAAGTTTATTTTTTAATTTTCAAGGAGAAATCTATGGCAGTAACCAATATGAATGAGTTAAATGAGTTAATGACTCGAGTGAAAAAAGCTCAAGAAACTTATTCTACTTATACTCAAGAGCAAGTTGATAAAATCTTCGTAGCAGCAGCAACAGCTGCAGCCGCAGCTCGAATCCCTCTTGCACAGCAAGCTGTTGCTGAATCAGGAATGGGAATTGTTGAAGATAAAGTTATCAAAAACCTATTTGCTGCTGAGTATATTCTTAATAAATATCGCAATGATAAGACTTGTGGTGTTGTTGCTGAAAATGAGCCATATGGCACTATCACTGTAGCTGAACCATTAGGGATTATTTGTGGTATCGTTCCAACTACAAACCCAACATCAACAGCGATTTTTAAATCACTAATTAGTTTAAAAACTCGTAATGCTATCGTATTTTCACCTCATCCTCGCGCTAAAAAATCTACCATTGAAGCTGCTCGAATTGTGCTAAATGCTGCAATTAAAGCTGGTGCTCCAAAAGATATTATTGGTTGGATTGATGAACCATCTATCGAATTATCTAATGCATTGATGCATCATGATAATGTGTCTGCCATCTTAGCTACTGGTGGTCCAGGTATGGTTAAAGCAGCTTATAGTTCTGGTAAACCAGCATTAGGTGTTGGAGCAGGTAATACTCCTGTAATAATTGATGAAACAGCTGACTTAAAACGTGCCGTTGCATCAGTGTTGATGTCTAAAACATTTGATAACGGTATGATTTGTGCCTCAGAACAAGCTATTGTGGTTGTTGATTCTGTTTATGACGAAGTTCGTAATTTATTAAAACAATATGGCGCTTATATTTTAAATGCTAAGGAAACCAAAGCAGTACAAGGTATTATCTTAAATGATAAAGGAGCCTTAAATGCTAATATCGTTGGTCAACCAGCAACTAAAATTGCTGAATTAGCTGGATTTAAAGCGCCTGCAGGTGCAAAAGTGCTTGTTGGTGAAGTGAGTAAAGTTGACTTATCGGAACCATTTGCTCATGAAAAACTTTCTCCAACTTTAGCTATGTTTAAAGCTAAAGACTTTAATGAAGCAGTAGATAAAGCTGAAAAATTAGTTGAAATGGGCGGTATGGGTCATACCTCTGTGCTTTATACTGACCAAGATAGCAATCGTGATCGTATTGCTTACTTTGGTAGTAAAATGAAAACATGTCGTATTTTAATTAATCAACCAGCTGCTCATGGTGGTATTGGTGATTTATATAACTTTGATTTAGCGCCATCTTTAACACTAGGATGTGGTTCTTGGGGGGGTAACTCGGTCTCAGAAAATGTCGGTCCGAAACACTTAATCAACAAGAAAACAATCGCTAAGAGAGCAGAAAACATGTTATGGCACAAATTACCAAGTTCTATCTATTTTAAACGTGGCTCACTTCCAGTTGCTTTAAATGAAGTAATTGAACAAGGTGCCAAACGCGTATTTTTAGTAACCGATAAATTCTTATTTAACAATGGTTACTCTAAACAAATTACCGATCAACTTGAAGAACGTGGCGTAATTTGTGAAACTTTCTTTGATGTTGAAGCAGACCCAACATTAAGTGTTGTTCGTAAAGGTACTGACTCAATGATAGCATTCCAACCGGATACTGTTATTGCTTTAGGTGGTGGTTCTCCAATGGATGCCGCAAAAATTATGTGGGTACTTTATGAACATCCAGAAACAAAATTTGATGAATTAGCATTGCGCTTTATGGATATCCGTAAACGTACTTGTCATTTCCCTAATATGGGTAAAAAAGCCAAATTAATTTGTGTGACAACTACTTCTGGTACTGGTTCTGAAGTTACACCGTTTGCGGTAGTAACAGATGATGCAACTGGCCAAAAATATCCATTAGCTGATTATGCAATTACACCAAATATGGCAATTGTTGATGCTAACTTAGTAATGAATATGCCTAAATCACTTTGTGCTGCAGGTGGTTATGATGCGGTAACTCATGCCTTAGAAGCTTATGTGTCAATTATGGCAAGCGAGTTCTCTGATGGACAAGCATTACAAGCATTGAGCATATTGAAAGCATATCTACCTACAAGCTATAAAGAAGGGGCTAAAAACCCAGTTGCTCGTGAAAAAGTGCATAGTGCTGCAACGTTAGCTGGTGTTGCATTTGCTCAAGCATTTTTAGGTGTTTGTCACTCAATAGCGCATAAAATTGGTGCTGCATTCCATATCCCTCATGGTGTGGCAAATGCAATGCTGATTAGTAATGTTGTTCGCTTCAATGCAACAGATAAACCAACTAAACAAGGTACGTTTAGCCAATATGGTTATCCTCAAGCCGTTAGACGTTATGCTGAAATTGCTGACCACTTAGGCTTAACTGCTGCATCAGACAAAGACGAGAAGAAAGTTGAGAAATTAATTGGTTGGTTAGATCAATTAAGAAAAGATCTTGAAATTCCATTCTCTATTAAAGAGTTTGGTATTGATGAAAAAGCTTTCTTAGCTCAAGTTGACCAACTTGCAGTTGATGCATTTGATGATCAATGTACAGGTGCTAACCCTCGTTATCCTTTAATTGCAGAATTGAAACAAATTCTACTTGATACTTATTACGGTCGTGCATATCAAGATAAAGGTGATATCAGCGAAGATGTAGCAGTACATACAGCAGCTAAAGGTGTTGCTTCAACTAAGAAAAAAGCAACGACTAAAAAAGCGACAAAAAAGAAATAATTTAACACATTATTTTTGATTAAATAAAAACCTGAAATAGTCTATATTTCAGGTTTTTTTTATATTTTTGATTTTTTTTTAAGCAAACAATAAAAAAAATGTTTTTTTTGCTTGCAAGGTTAAATGTTCTAGTCCATAATGCGCAGCACTTAGGCCGGCTTAGCTCAGTAGGTAGAGCAACTGACTTGTAATCAGTAGGTCGCCAGTTCGATTCCGGCAGCCGGCACCATTTTCCTAAGTAAACAGTTTATAATGATTCGGGGTGGGGTTCCCGAGCGGCCAAAGGGAGCAGACTGTAAATCTGCCGTGTCACACTTCGAAGGTTCGAATCCTTCCCCCACCACCATTATCTAACATTAGCAATTGCTAATTGAAGCATTTAGGTAGCCGAGTTTGAACATGCGGGCATCGTATAATGGCTATTACCTCAGCCTTCCAAGCTGATGATGCGGGTTCGATTCCCGCTGCCCGCTCCAATTGCTGATATAGCTCAGTTGGTAGAGCGCACCCTTGGTAAGGGTGAGGTCGGCAGTTCAAATCTGCCTATCAGCACCATTCTTGTCACTTTCCTAAACTTCTAAAAAATTATATTTAATAGCTTTAAAGCTTGTCACTAGATGGCTTTATCTGTTATTATGCAAAGCTAATTTTAAATTAGTATTATGTTAAAACTAAATATGATACTTGGTTAATGTGGTGATTCACCACCGATTTGTATTACATTGAGGGACTATAAATGTCTAAAGAAAAATTTGAACGTACAAAACCCCACGTTAACGTTGGTACAATCGGCCACGTTGACCATGGTAAAACAACTTTAA
>NZ_JAFNNF010000009.1:0-18966 GCF_026536885.1 Gilliamella sp. B2889
TTTACCTCAGACTTTCGAGTTAGTCGGACGAGATAGTCAAGGAAATGAAGCCGTTAAGTATGGATTTGAGTTAAAACAGTGGTTCGTTAATCGAGGCCCTAGCTCTTACCATTATTCAGATACATTATCTTGGTGTAATAGCTTTGGTTATCGGATGGTTAAGATAAAAGATTTAACTAATGCTGTTAGTTCAGCAAAAGGAGAAACTATATCTGGGGCTACGCCTTCATCATCGGGTAATTATTACCAGCGTCAGATTGGTGCAGGTTTTTTTACAGAATGGGGAGAGATGTACGGCTACGCCAACGCCAATTTCATGTTCAGCTTTTACTGGACAAACGACCCTATTGATAGAGACCACTTTGTCGTGTCTGCATCCAACGGTGCTGTGGGTTGGTTTAAGTACTACACTCGCTACGGGCTTTGCGTTTCGCCTTAGTTACGTTAATGAGTAAGCATAAAAATATATAAATCAGAATATTAATCAGCAAGGATGCCAACTATGCATTATAATTTCAAATATCGACAACACAGGTTAAATTATTATTTAAATTTATTTAATTTAAGCATTCAACGCTTATTTTTCTATTTCAGTTTATTCATCCGCGAAAATTTAAGAACGCTTTGCCGCTCATTGCGAAGTGCTTTTCAATGCTTCTTTCGTGGTTCCAAATTATCCCGGCAAATCTTTTTAGTGTTCATGGTGGTTACTTTTCATCCTTTTCCTGGCCATGCATTAACATCTAAAACATCAAATGTTGTTAATGGTAATGTTCCGTATTTAACATTTGATGGCGGTCGCACACGTGCAACTAATACCGACGGTTTGCTAGGGATTACTTTATCAAATGGAATGAGATATACCCCGTCAACGAATAATTCATCAAATTTTCCAATAGTGCTACCGATAGTAGGCCAAAGTTTTGCAGATATTAGTATGTTTGTGCCAACTAATACCAATTCAGTTGCGCTCAGTACCGTTATCGGTTGGCCATATAATTATTGGGGCGATGATGATGGTGATGGTGATATTTCTGCGACAGGCAGTTTAAATTTATCTATTTTTGATAAAAACGACCAACCTGTTTCACGTTATACTGTACTGGATATTTGTAATGCACCCTACCGAATTGTATTAAGTAATACATTCAGTACATTGAGTTCACGTTATGGTGTTCCAAATAGCCGTTTCTATGGTGCTGGAAGTGTAACATATTATGTTAAACCTAATTTACCACCAGCGATTTGTTTTGTTAAGCCAAATGTGGTTCATGAGAGAAGAGAGTACAATGGTCCAGATTGGTTGTGGGACAGTAATAAAGGTTTTCGGATTCAGTCAACATCCCCATCATCTTATAACTTAAATTTTCCTACAACGGGTGCTCATGGTTTTTACTTTGATTTGGATATTGGTGGTGTGGGTCCGCTGTCATGGGCGCCTGTTTCACGAGAGGGTATAACCGCGAATATGTACTATTTAAACAATACCACTCTACGCGTTACATTAACCGGTCCAGTAATTCCGCCATCTCAATGGCATTCTAAGAATCCTAATCGTATAGCTAAGCCGACTCTACCCCAGACCTTCGAGTTAATTGGTCGTGACAGTCGAGGTAACGAAGTTGTTAAGTATGGTTTTGTGTTAAATAAGTGGTTTGTTAATAACGGTGATGGGGTTAATAAACTGGATGAATTAAGTGAATTGTGTAAAAAAATAGGAGGTTATAAAGTTGTGACGGTAAGTGATTTAACTAATGCAAATTTTGATGGCTTAGGTGCTACCCCATCATCATCAGGTAATCATTTTCAGCGACGAATTGGTGCAGGGCTCTTGTCAGAGTGGGGCACTGTGTACCTATACTCTGGAGCCAATTTCTACAACGATTGGTATGTGACTCGTAATAAGTATGGTAGCAATTCGATTGTAGTGCATTTAGGCACAGGTCTTGCAAAAGTGGCGCGATTATATGATACAAAAGCTGGTATGCTTTGTGTTGTACCTTAACTATTTTTTACATCCTAATTTTTAAGGAAATTGGAATAGAAAAAAGGTTATTAATCGATAGCAGACTTGAAGTCATAACCAATGCGATAAAAAAGCGATTTTGTGGCTTAGTTACGCTTGAATCACCCGCTTAGGCGGGTTTATTTTTGAGGTGTTTTATCGCAAAAAAGTTGAGGAGCGGGGTTTTTGAATTATCATTTTTATTAAAAATCCCCCTCAATCTGAAATATCTAATTTATCTATTAGAGTGAAAGCTGAAATCTATATAACCTAGTTAACTTTCTACGTTAAAATAACTAACTTTATTTTTTATCGCAAATTAAAGGACAAACCTAATGACAACCGAATTGACAACGCTTGATAAGATTAAACGCCAAATTGCCGAAAATCCGATTATTCTTTATATGAAAGGTTCGCCAAAATTGCCAAGTTGTGGTTTTTCAGCTCAAGCTGTGCAGGTGTTATCGCAATGTGGTGTGCCGTTTGCGTATGTTGATATTTTACAAAATCCAGATATTCGTGCTGAATTGCCAAAATTTGCTAACTGGCCGACCTTTCCACAACTTTGGGTTGAAGGTGAGTTGATTGGTGGTTGTGATATTATGTTAGAGATGTTTCAAACAGGTGAACTACAAACCTTGATCAAAGAGACTGCAGAAAATCATAAAAATGATTAATAATGTTGAGAAAGAGAGCGTTAAGCTCTCTTTTTTTATATTTTGACTATTCTTCTGTTTTCGAATCGATTAAAGGCCAGCCACCTAATCGTTTAAAACGGTTAACGATTTCACAAAATAAAATAGCAGTCTTTTCGGTATCATAAAGAGCTGAATGTGCTTGTTTATGATCGAACGAGATATTTGCCGTTTCGCAGGCTTTAGCCAGAACTGTTTGCCCAAAGACTAAACCACAAAGTGATGCCGTATCAAAAGTCGCAAAAGGGTGGAAAGGGTTGCGTTTAATACCCACTCTTTCAGCGGCAGTCATCAAAAAACTGTGATCAAAATGCGCATTATGTGCCACTATTACAGCACGGGTACAGTCATTGGCTTTGATTCCGGTGCGAACTAATTTAAAGATTGCCTCAATTGCCTCTTTCTCATCAACCGCGTCTCGTAACGGATTATTGGGATCAATGCCGTTAAAAGCTAGCGCTGTTGGCTCTAAAATAGCATCGGCAAAGGGATTGACATTAAATTGCAATGTTTTATCAGGCTCGAGCCAGCCGTCATCTGTCATTTTAAGCGTAATGGCTGCGATTTCTAAAATAGCATTGAGTTTTGGATCAAATCCGGAGGTTTCTATATCGATAACCACGGGATAAAATCCTCGAAAGCGTTCACAAAGTTTTGGCACAATAGTTAGTCTTATCTATCTAAAATGAGAGGTATTATGCCAGTTTTTACTTTTTTCGCCTAGTTTTACCTACTTAAATCAATTAAGTTTTTAACTTAGTATGACCAGTTAATCCTCTTGAGTTTTATTCTTTATAGGCGTTATTTGCCTCTTACTTATCCTATTTTGCTTTGCTATCAAATTTTACTACTGTGCGTTAAATCTATATTAAGCATGTTGTCCCGAAATCTAAACTAGTCAAGTGAGTGATTAAATTTGAGACTTAATCTTGAATAAGCAGGATGGTAAAAAACTTAAAATAATTGTTTAATTAATCATAATATCGGGTGAGATATTACGAGAAAGCGACTATAATTAGCGCCAAACAAAAGGGCGAAAAGTTTATTTGGTCATCTTAAGCATTTTGTTAAGACTGTTTTAGTTTAATTCTAAGGTTTGCGAGGGCATTGTGCATAATTTCGAACTTCAACACATCATTGATACACATCTGCAAGTGACACGATATCGTGACTATGCGCCAAATGGTTTGCAAGTTCAAGGTCGTCCGGAGATTAACAAAATTGTGACAGGGGTAACGGCTTGTCAGTTATTGTTAGATAAAGCGGTCGAGCTAAATGCTGATGCGATTCTTGTTCATCATGGCTATTTTTGGAAAAATGAGCCAGAGACAATTACTGGCATAAAGTATCATCGAATGAAGACGTTACTTAGCCATGATATCAATTTATATAGTTATCATCTTCCATTAGATGGTCATCCAGTATTGGGTAATAATGTGTTGCTTGGGCAAATGTTTGATATTACGGTTGATGCGCGTGATGATATTACCGATTTGCTTTTTAAAGGCACGTTAGCGAATCCATTAACCGCAATTGAATTTAAACAGCTACTTGAACAGAAGCTACATAATGGTCTCCATTCAGTTTTATTTTGTGGTGATAATGCCCCAGCAGTGATTAAGCGAGTTGCATGGTGTAGTGGTGGCGGTCAGGATTATATTGAAACGGCTGCTCAGCAAGGCTTTGATGCTTTTTTTACTGGAGAAGTATCAGAACGAACCATTCACATTGCCCGTGAATACGGTATCAATTTTTATGCTTGCGGACATCATGCCACAGAGCGATATGGTATAAAAACATTAGGAGAATGGTTATCGACTAACCATGGCTTAGAAACTATTTTTATCGATATTGATAATCCTGCATAACAAAAGTTGAATTTAAATAAGAAATATCGCATACTTATTCGCAGTTTTTTTAATCTTTAAGTTGTTTTATAAACACAGAATATGAGAGGTCGCTTTATGTTTACAGGAAGTCTGGTCGCACTTGTTACTCCAATGGATACGAAAGGAAATGTGGACCATGTAAGCCTAAAAAAAATGGTCGAATATCATATTGAAAATGGCACATCTGCTATTGTATCAGTAGGAACTACTGGCGAATCAGCAACGCTTGATCATCATGAGCACATTGATGTTATTAAACGCACTATTGATTATGCAGATGGTCGAATTGATATTATTGCTGGCACAGGTTCAAATGCTACCAAAGAAGCGATCGAATTAACTCGTCAAGTTGAAAATATCGGTGTAGTTGGTTGCTTAACGGTAGCGCCTTACTACAATAAACCAACGCAAGAAGGTTTATACCAACACTTCAAAGCTATTGCAGAAAGTTCTCCATTACCTCAAATTATTTATAATGTTCCTGGTCGTACTTGTAGTGACATTAAACCAGAAACTGTTGGTCGATTAGCTAAAATTAAAAACATTGTTGCGTTAAAAGATGCAACGGGTGATCTGTCTCGCGTTTACAAAACTCGTAAATTAGTTGGCGAAGATTTTAAGCTATTAAGTGGTGATGATGCGACTTTCTTAGACTTTATCATTTTAGGTGGTGACGGCGTTATCTCGGTAACCGCTAACGTAGCTGCAAAACAAGTTGCAACCGTTTGTGAATTGGCATTTAATAACCAAATCCAACAAGCACGCACGTTAAACGATACTTTAATGGGGCTTCATACTCATCTATTTATTGAACCAAACCCAACGCCAGCAAAATGGGCGTGTACTCGTTTAGGTTTAATGGCCAACGGTACTATACGTTTACCATTAGTGCCATTGAGTGATGCTTCTATTCCTGTAGTTGAACAAGCATTAAAAGATGCTAAATTAATTTAAAATTGACTATAACCTTACTTAAAAGCAGAAATCTATGTTGAATAAAACTGAATTGAAAAGCAAAGCCTTTAAAAAACTAGCTGTTTTATCGGTTATTACATCGATGTTTATGGTTGGATGTAGTAGCGATCAGAGTTATAAACGAGAGGTTGATGGCAATGAAGATTACCTCAATTCGCCCGCTTTAAAAGCGTTAATTATTCCTGAAGGTGTTTCTGTACCAGTTGAATCTGGTGATTTTTATGTGGACAACAACAAAATTGATGGTGCCGTTGGTAAACAACTTGATATTCGTCCACCAACATTAGCTATTGCAACTATCCCAGAATCTTTTGTACATCATGAACATAACACTGTTACCTTCAACGTGCCAGTCAGTTATGGTGTATGGAATAATATTCCAAATACATTGAATAAACAAAATATACTGGTTAGTTCAAGCGATAGTAAAACCATTAAAACAAATAATGCAATTATTTCTCGCCAAGATGAACAACAACCGGTTGAGGCTTCTTTTGTCTTTACCCGCCAAAATTTAGGCGCAACAGAAACTATCACTATCGTATTAAGTTCATTAACGCGTAGTGGTGAAAATCTTATGTCACAACCGATCGAAGTTCAGCGTTATGTAGTTGGATTATTTAATCAAATAATGGATGATGTCGCACCTGAATCGCTACGAACTGTGCCGGTTAAAACAGATGAAAAAAAGTCAGATCCAAATAAAGAGCTGAAAGAAGATCTTAAAGACAGTATCAGAGATAGCATCAGAAATGATCGCTAATTTAACGATTAGATAATCTTTCATCTAAATGAGTTAAAACCGCGTAAAGCCGATTTTAACCCAATAGCGGAGTAACTTACCTTTGCTATATAAATGAATGTTTATAATTACAGTTTATAACTAAAGTTTATGACTACAGTTTATAAATACGGTTTATAGCTAACACTTATAACGGCAAGGTACTTGATTTGAAATTAAGGGGCGAATAGCTCCTTAATTATTTATTGGCAATTTGATATAAGGTTATAAACATGAAAAAGTTGGCTGAGCTTTATCGTGGTAAAGCAAAAACGGTTTACACCACTGACAACCCAGATCTATTAATCCTTGAATTTCGTAACGACACCTCGGCATTTGATGGACTGCGCATTGAGCAGTTAGATCGAAAGGGGATGGTCAATAATAAATTTAACTATTTTATTATGACCAAGTTACGTGAAGCAGGTATTCCAACTCAAGTTGAAGCCCTATTATCAGATAATGAAGTTTTAGTTAAAAAACTTGATATGGTGCCAGTTGAGTGCGTCGTTCGTAATCGAGCTGCTGGTTCATTAGTAAAACGTTTAGGCGTTGAAGAAGGCAAAATCCTTAATCCTCCAACATTTGAACTTTTTTTTAAAAATGATGCCCTGCATGACCCTATGGTCAATGAGTCACACTGTAAAGCATTTGGCTGGGCAACGGATGAGCAGTTAGCAACGATGAAGGAACTTAGCTTTAAAATAAATACCGTGCTAACAGAGCTTTTTGATAAAGCCGGATTAATTTTAGTTGATTACAAATTAGAGTTTGGTCTATTTCATGGCGAAATCACATTAGGCGATGAGTTTTCACCAGATGGTTGCCGTTTATGGGAAAAAGAGACCTTGAAAAAAATGGATAAAGATCGCTTCCGTCAAGGTTTAGGTGGTGTGATTGAGGCCTACGAAGAGGTAGCCAAACGTATTGGTGTTCCACTTTAATGTTTGCCCAATTTGATATCTCCTTTTTTTTATTATTAGGTTTAGCTGCACTGTGTTATATCACGCATAATAACACAGTGACCTTTGCAGTATTGCTACTGTTGTTATTCAAATTAACACCGCTAGCAACCTATTTTCCGTTCTTAAATCAATATGGATTAACCATTGGCATTGTCATTTTAACGGCGGCTATGATGGTTCCTTTAGCGGATGGCTCGTTAAAAATTACCGATATTGTAAAATCATTCACCACCTGGCAATCGTTACTGGCTATTTTAGTTGGCATATTAGTCTCATGGTTAGGCACGCGTGGCATATCCTTAATTGGTGCTCATCCAACTATAATTAATGGCTTAATTATTGGTACACTTATTGGTGTTGCCTTTTTCAAAGGGATACCGGTTGGTCCATTGATTGCAGCAGGAATTTTATCCTTATTGATTGGAAAAAGTTAATCAATGATTAATAGCACCAGAAAGCTATGGGTGTTAAACGGTTCGCATCCCCAATTATTTAATCAAGTCAGCGCTATTATTCAACAGCACCCGGGCGATTGGCTTACAGTTACCACAAAAACAGATTTGCCCGTAGCGATTAACCATCATATTCATCCCAATCAAACCAAATCATTACTTGGCAAAGAGTTTAAACATGCTATTTTCGATGCCACCGAAGGTTTTAATTTAGATGCTTTTGCGATGCTAGCCGGCACTTTAATCAAAGGTAGTGTGCTAATTTTATTACTGCCAGATGATTTGACCAATTGGGTGGACCAAGATAGTTTGCGTTGGAATGAATCTACAAAGCCGATTCGTGTGCCCAATTTTGTTCAACATTTACAACAAACCTTATCAAAATTTGCTACAGAAAAGCCACCAGAGTTTACGCAGCAGGATGATGGGCAAAAGGATTTAACCGAGCAACAGTTAGTGCTGAACCAACTCCTAAAAAGCAATAGTCGTTTAAATATCTTAATGGCTAAACGAGGGCGCGGAAAATCAGCATTAGCTGGGCAATTTACTCATTATCATGAATGCTGGGTAACAGCACCGAATAAAAGTGCGCTAACGACTTTTTTTCAGTTTGCTAAACCAGGAACACCGTTTTATGCGCCAGATCAACTAATTGAAATGGTCGATCATCCATTTCCTGAGTGGTTGATCATTGATGAAGCGGCGATGATCCCATTGCCAATGTTGGAGCAACTGCTAAAGCTGTCACCATCGACTAAAATCCTATTGATCACAACGGTAGAAGGTTACGAAGGAACAGGGCAGGGGTTTTTATTAAAATTACTGGACAGGCAAATTTGCCAGCGATTTTATCTTAATTCGCCTATTCGTTGGCAAGATAACGATCAACTCGAACAACTTTGCGATAACTTATTGCTTAATGGCGTCATAAAATCGCAAACCTATGAGCAAGCTACCGTCTATTCTCTTAACGAAAGAACAGATATCGACCTACTTAAGTCTATCTACAATTTATTAAAAACGGCTCATTATCAAACAACCTTGGTTGATTTAAGACGACTATTTGATGCACAAAACTTAGCTGTTTGGCAGGCCAAAAAAGGTGATCAACTTATTGCTGGGGCAATTACGATTGATGAAGGTAATTTGACTGATGACTTAATCGATGCCGTTTGGAAAGGCACACGCCGACCAAAAGGAAATCTTGTCGCGCAATCATTGGTTGCACATGCTGGTGATAAACTAGCGGCAAAACTAAAATCGGTCAGAATTAACCGTATTGCGGTTATAGAGCCTTATCGACGTCAACATATTGCCCTGAAGTTGGTCGAACATATCTATCAACAAGCAATGAAAAATCACAACGATTTTGTCTCTGTCAGTTTTGCTTACAGCGCCGTTAATTATCAATTTTGGCACAATTGTGGCTTTACCTTAGTCCATATTGCCAGCCATAAACAAGCCAATTCTGGTAGTTATTCAATGATGGCAATCAAACCCATCACTCAGCAAGGTTATGAACTAAGCCAACGTTTAGCGGAAAATTTAAGGCGTAATAGCTATTGGCTTAATGCCATTATCGATTTACCTTTCAGTCAACTTATCACCATTGATGATCAGCAGGCATTAACTCATCAAGATCTTCAGGATCTGCAAGGATTTTGTAATTATCATCGACCGTTTGAAGCAACTTATCCGGCACTGTGTCGTCTAAAACAGGCAACAAATGGTAAAATACCTTCACTATTATTACAAAGTAGTGAATCGATAAATAAACTACCAAGTCGAAATGAGATGATCCAAGCTATCAAACAAGAAGTAAAAACATGGCTTGAAAAATTATCAAACTGACCAAATAAAGATCAGCTAATTTACGATCAAAAAATGAAAAGTCAGTTGCCGTCAGATGAAAACTACGTTTAAAATGACGCCGATTTTAAATAAAAGGATCCTATTGTGTTAGAAAATAAATCACAACATTCCAATTCTAAATCAGGTATAGAATACTTTTTCCAAGGCTGGTCTTTAGCATTTAGTCCTGGTTTAAAACGCTTTGTATTTTTACCGTTGCTGGCTAATATCGTTATTATGTCAGCGCTATTTTATTGGTTTTTTGTTTCAATCACTGGCATGGTGGATTGGGGCTTATCGTTTATGCCAAGTTGGTTGCATTGGTTGGGCTACATCATTAGTGCTATTGTCATTTTAACTTTAACAATTTTATTTTGTTATTTTTTCAGTACGATAACCAACGTTATAGCTGCGCCTTTCAATGGTCTGCTGGCCGAACAGGTAGAAGCACAGCTCACCGGTGTACCTGCGCCTGATACCTCTTGGTTGAGTTTAATAAAAGACTTACCTCGCATCTTAAAGCGCGAGTTACAAAAATTTGGCTATTATTTATTATGGGCGATTCCGATATTGCTAACCTACTTGATTCCCATCATAGGGCAATCGGTTACTCCGATAGTGTGGTTTTTATTTACTGCTTGGCAGATTAACATCCAATATGCGGATTACGCCTTTGATAACCACAAAATCTCTTTTGAGCGTATGCGCCAATTATTAAGACAAGATCGCGCTGACAATCTGCTATTTGGTATGTTAATCAGCTTCTTTACCATGGTGCCATTATTGAATTTAATTATTATGCCAATTGCGGTTTGTGGCGCGACAGCGATGTGGGTTGATCGCTATCGTCACCAAGCTATTTTTGCAAGTAAAAGTCAGGACTTTCGATAATTTATTTTTGCTTAGGACGACTTGGCCAATCGTCGTCCTCATCATCAGAATAAGGGATAGGTTTTATCCCTTTCTTTTTTTCTAAATAGTGCTTATAGCTTAGTTTATTCAGTGCTTTAATTGTATTAATAAAGATCCCCACCAAAATAATAAGAATCACCCACCAATAATCTTTAAGCCACTCCATTTAAATCCCCTTGAGTTTTTAGCACAAAGCATGATCTCATATTAAAATCTATAGTAACTTTTCTAAAATATCGATATAGATAGCTTGTAATGTAATGACATCTTGGCAATTTACATTTTCATTCACTTTATGAATCGTTTTATTTAACACACCAAGCTCAATCACCTGACAACCTAACTTAGCAATAAAACGCCCGTCGGATGTTCCGCCACTGGTTGATAACTTGGTATCAATTTGTGTAAAGGCCTTAATTGCACTTGCTGCTGCATCAGTTAGCTCGCCTTGTGGTGTTAAAAATGGATGGCCGGACAAACGCCAATTTAACGTATAGTTTAAATGATGTTTTTGCAAAATTGCCTCGACTTTTGCTTTAATCATCTCATCGGTTAACTCACTACTATAACGAAAATTAAATTGCACTGACAAATCACCAGGAACTACATTTTCAGCGCCGGTTCCACCATTAATATTGGCTATTTGCATTGTCGTTTGTGGAAAATATTCATTACCATTATCCCAAACCGTCGTTACCAGTTCATTCAAAGCGGGCGCAAATTTATGCACCGGATTATCAGCAAGATGAGGATAAGCAACATGTCCCTGAATACCATGTACCACTAAATTGGCTGTCAAAGAGCCACGACGCCCATTCTTAATCTGATCGCCAAGCACACTATCACTTGAAGGCTCACCAACAATACAGTAATCGATCTGTTCTTGACGTTTAATCAGCAAATCAACCACTTTTACCGTGCCATCGGTTGCATCTGCTTCCTCATCGGAAGTCAGCAAAAACGCGATCCGACCAGTATGGTCAGGATATTTTTTAACAAACGTCTCAGCGGCACAAACCATAGCCGCTACGCCACTTTTCATATCGGCTGCGCCACGACCATACAAAACACCGTTTTCATCAATAGTTGGCTCAAAAGGTGGGTAACACCACTTACTCTCATCACCAGCTGGCACCACATCAGTATGACCGGCAAACATCAAGGTTTTACCACTGCCATGGTAGGCCCAAAGGTTTTTCGTCTTACCAATATTTACCTCTTCAATCACAAAGCCTAACGGCTTTAGACGATCGATAATCATCTGCTGGCAGTTCTTATCATCGGGGCTTATTGATCTTTCAGCAATCAATGCTTTGGTTAGTGCAATAACAGGTTCAGTCATGGTGATCTCGATCTTATGATTTAGGTTTAACAAATTGCGAATAGCTTTCGTCAGAAAATCCCAACAAAGCCCGCTTACCATCAACAAGTAGTGGACGCTTTAAAATAGAAGGATTAGCTAACATAATCTTGATAGCGGCATCTTGATTATCAACTTGATTACGTACTGTTTCGTCAAGCTTACGCCAAGTCGTACCACGAGTATTTAACAAACTCTGCCAATCAACAAGTTTTAATAAATCACTTAACAACTCAACCGACAAACCATCGGTTTTATAATTATGAAATTGGTAACTGACTTGATGATCATTGAGCCACGTAAACGCTTTTTTCATGGTATCACAATTCTTAATTCCATAAATAATATACATAACTATTTGCCCTAAAATGAAAAGATAAATCGATTATAACAGCTAAAAAACAGCAAACAAAGGGAAAGCGGGTTTTATAAAAATGATGATTTTTTGATAAAAAAGTTGAGGAGCGGGGTTTTTGAGGTTCCAAATTTCGATTAAAAATTATCAAATTATCAAAATTACTCATCACTCAGGTAAATTTTTTCAGGATTTTAATTATAGTTTTTTAAAGGTTTGTAAGGAAGATGATTTTAATTAAAACAATAGATAGTCGATCCTTTCAAGATCTTTCTTACGATCTTCTTTACGAATATTAACGATCCAAAACAAAAAAAGAATTGCATCGCGTTTTTCCAGTAACTATACTCTTTTACCGTTTTAGCGGGATGGCTAAAATTCAAACAAAACCGTAAATAAATCAAAAATATACTTGACAGGATTGTCGCAGATGTTCTATAATTTTCAACAGGCAACAGGCAACAGGCAACTTGGCCAACCTCTAATTTAAATTCGTCAAAGTTAAGTTCCCAGCGTTTATTCTTCACCAAAGTTTATTTTTTCACGCAATTATGCGGAATTTTGCAAATTTTCTCGCGATCTTTTTTTCGATCCTACTATAGATCCTTCTTGCGATCCTCTTTTCGATCTAATTTATTCCGGCAGATTTTTTTAGGTGTGGCTATTTTACCTTCTTTTTCCAGCCATGCATTAACCTCTAAAACCTCGAATGTGATTCACGGTAATGCGCCGTATTTAACTTTTGATGGTGGTCGTACTCGCGTTGTTGATACAAATGGGCTGCTTGGTATTACTCTATCTGATGGTACACAATACACGCCTTTAAATAATACCTCATCTACAACGCCAATCGTCTTGCCTGATGAAGAGCAAAGTTTTGCTGATATAGACATGTTTGTTCCAACTGATACTGATTCAGTCGCTTTAAGTTCTCTTATCGGTCCTCCTAATAATTATTGGGGGGATGATGATGGTGATAATGACGTTACTGTTACTGGTTCTTTAAGTTTATCTATCGTCGATAATAACAATCAAGCTGTATCACGTAATTCCGTATTAACGATTTGTAATTCTCCTTATAGGGTTACGTTATCAAGTACTAACGGCACATTATCCACACGTTATGGCGTTCCTAATAGTAGTGATTTCAGTGCCAATGTTGTGACGTATTTCGTTAATCCTAAGGCTACGTCGATGGTTTGTTTCACCAGACCTAATTTAAAAAATGCTAAGCTTGGTGATGATATTTTGTTCCCATATCATGATTATGCTGGTCCGTCTTTTATGTGGGACCCTGCTAATGGTTTTATCCCTCAGTCAACTGACCCTTCACGTTATGGTTCAAACTTTCCTACTACTGGCGCTAATGGACTGTACTTTGACTTAGATATTAGAGGTGTTAGTCAACCTTTGTCTTGGTCTTCATTATCTCAGGGGGGAATCACAGTTACAATGTCTAATTCAACTGCTGCAAGCGTACGTGTTACTTTAACGGGTCCTTTCGCTACCGAATTCCAGCATAATTCAGACAATCCTGGTCTTATTTCCAAACCTATTTTGCCTCAGACCTTTGAGTTGGTCGGTCGTGATGGTCAAGGTAATCCTGTTATTAAATATGGTTTTACATTGAAGCAGTGGTTCGTCAACCGTGGTACTAAGTGGGACGATTATTCTCCTGCCTTATCTTGGTGTAATAGTATTGGTTATCGAATGCCTCTCATAAAGGATTTAACCAATGCAACTTGTCGTGGTAAACATTCAGGCGATTGGTGTGAAGGTTTCGTCGGCGCCACACCTTCCTCACCTGGTAATTATTTCCAACGTAGAATTGGCTCTGGCTTTTTCAATGAGTGGGGTCCTCTTAGCGACTTTGGCGTTGGCTTCACCCATGACTCTTGGTACTGGACTAGTGACGTGAATGGTAGTAGTTTGCGGCATGTCGTGCAAACCTTCCACGGTGGTGTGGATAGGCGCACCGACAGCCCCCATGCCTCGCTCTGCTCATATCCTTAGTATTTATTTCTTCTTCCTTAAGCCTTAAAACTTGGGGGTATAAAGGAGTAGTTAAATTATTAAGAAATATTTGAATTGAAGAGTCAAGGTAGTTTTCAGATAAAAATTGATTTTGTGGTTTAGCCCCTCCGGATATCATCATCCCTCAACCGGGGGGGATTTTTAAAGTGTTTAACTGTCAAAAAGTTGAGGAACGGGGTTTTTGAAATTCAAGATTCCACTTGAAAATTATTAAATTATCAAAATCACTAATTTTGAATACTTAAATATAATTTTTTATGGATTATTAATACTAATTTTTAAATGTTTATAAAGATGATGTTCATTAATGAAAAAAGTAAATAAATTAGAAATATACTTAATAGGATTGTTGTGCATGTTCGATAATTTTCAAAAGACAACTTGGTCAACCTCTAATTTAAATTCGTCAAAGTTAAGCTCCCAGCGTTTATTTTTCACCAAAGTTTATTTTTTCACGCAATTATGCGAAATTTTGCAAATTTTCGCGCGATCTTTTTTTCGATCCTACTATAGATCCTTCTTGCGATCCTCTTTTCGATCTAATTTATTCCGGCAGATTTTTTTAGGCGTAGCTGTTTTACTTTCTTTTACCAGCCATGCATTAACCTCTAAAACCTCGAATTATATTCAGGGTAGTGCACCTTATTTGACTTTCGATGGTGGTCGCACGCGAGCGGTTGATACTGATAGTCTGCTTAGTATTACTTTATCAAATGGTGTGCAATACACGCCTTCAACTAATACTTCATCTCCTGAAAATCCAATCGTGTTGCCTGTTGCTGGTCAAAGTTTTTCTGATATAGGCATGTTCGTTCCTACTGATACTAATTCAGTCGATTTAAGTGCTCTTATCGCTCCTCCTTATAATTACTGGGGGGATTATGATGGCGATTCAGACGTTACAGCTACAGGTTCTTTACGTGTATCTATCTCCTCTATAAGGCTAAGGACCGGTTCTAGATATTATTCACGTAGTACCGTGCTAGAGATTTGTACAGCACCTTATGAGGTTAGCTTATATAGTACTGGTGGTACTTTATCGACACGTTATGGGGTTCCTAGTAGTAGTACTTTCAATGCAAGTTATGTGACTTATTATGTTACTCCTAATCCTAATAATGAGCCAAAGGTTTGTTTTGCTGATCCAGCGGAGGATGTGTTTACACATGATGGTATTCGTGCTTCGATGTGGGACCCTGCGTATGGTTTTCTTCCTCAGTCAACTGACTCATATGATAAGAACTTTCCGACTACAGGTGCCAACAACATGTCCTTTAATTTACGCCTTGCTGGTAATAATCAAGCATTGTCTTGGTCTCCTGTCTCGCGAGGTGGTATCACTGCGACTATGACCAATTCTACAGCGAAAGGTGTACGGGTTACTTTAACTGGCCCTGTTGCAACTGAGTCCCAATGGAATTCCAGCAATCCTGGTCTAATTGCTAAGCTTACTTTGCCCCAGACATTCGAATTAGTTGGTCGAGATAGTAGTGGTAAAGCTATCGTTAAATATGGTTTTACATTAAAACAATGGTTTGTCAACCGAGGTAAAGCCTATTACACCTATCCTAGTATGGAGTCCTGGTGTAATAAAATTGGTTATCGTATGCCTACGGTTAAAGATTTAACTAATGCAAAACGTTATGAAGCGACTGGTGCTGAACCTTCATCATCTGGTGATTATTATCAGCATAGCATTGGTGCTGGCTTTATTGCGGAGTGGGGTAATCCAAGCCTATATAAAGATGCCAACTTTGGTACTAACAAGCTCTGGACCAATGTTATTACTGGCAACAATGAGTTTAATCGGTTTGTTGTTTTCCCTGAGGATGGTCATATACATTGGGCTTATATTGGCTATGATATCACTTTGGGAGGGCTTTGCACTTTACCTTAGTATCATCCATCGTGCGATAAAAAGCGATTTTGTGGTTTAGCCTCCCCCGTACATCATCATCCCTCAACAGGGGGGGGATTTTTTGTGCAGTAGTAGTTTTAGTGTTTAAAATTCCACCTTGCAATGTTGTCATATGAATAATTTGTCTCTAAATGATGATGTGTTTTAATTATTTTTATATCAAAAAAGTTGAGGAGCGGGGTTTTTGGGGGCTAAATTTCGATTAAAAATTATTAAATTATCGAAATTACTCATCACTCAGGTAAATTTTTTTAGGATCTTAATTATAGTTTTTTAAAGGTTTGTAAGGAAGATGATTTTAATTAAAACAATAGATAGTCGATCCTTTCAAGATCTTTCTTGCGATCTTCTTTACGAATATTAACGATCCAAAACAAAAAAAGAATTGCATCGTATTTTTCCAGTAACTATACTCTTTTACCGTTTTAGCGGGATGGCTAAAATACAAACAAAACCGTAAATAAATCAAAAATATACTTGACAGGATTGTCGCAGATGTTCTATAATTTTCAACAGGCAACAGGCAACAGGCAACTTGGCCAACCTCTAATTTAAATTCGTCAAAGTTAAGTTCCCAGCGTTTATTCTTCACCAAAGTTTATTTTTTCACGCAATTATGCGGAATTTTGCAAATTTTCTCGCGATCTTTTTTTCGATCCTACTTTAGATCCTTCTTGCGATCCTCTTTTCGATCTAATTTATTCCGGCAGATTTTTTTATGTGTGGCTATTTTACTTTCTTTTTCCAGCCATGCATTAACCTCTAAAACCTCAAATGTGATTCACGGTAATGTGCCGTATTTGACTTTCGATGGTGGTCGTACTCGTGTGAATGATTCTAACGGTTTGCTCGGTATTATGTTATCAGATGGTACACAATATACGCTTTCAACCAATTCTTCATCTCCTGAAAAACCAATCGTGTTACCGGTTGCGGGTCAGAGTTTTGCTGATATAGATATGTTTGTTCCTACTAATACTGATTCAGTCGATTTAAGTACACTTATCGGTCCTCATCATAATTATTGGGGGGATGATGATGGTGATTCTGACGTTACTGCCACAGGTTCTGTAAGTTTGTCTATTGTCGATAAAAGCAGTCAATCGGTATCACGTAGCACTGTACCAGAGATTTGTAATTCTCCTTATAGGGTTACGTTATCAAGTACTAACGGCACATTATCCACACGTTATGGCGTTCCTAATAGTAGTGATTTCAGTGCCAATGTTGTGACGTATTTCGTTAATCCTAAGGCTACGCCGATAGTTTGTTTTGCTCGGCCTAATTTGTATATGGGTACAGATGATTATGCTGGTCCATCTTCGATGTGGGATCCTGCTAACGGTTTTCTCACTCAGTCAAATGACTCATCCTCTTACGGTCAAAACTTTCCTACTACTGGTGCTAATGGATTGTATTTTGATTTACTTATTAGTGGTAGTAGTCAGGCGTTGTCTTGGTCTCCCTTATCTCAGGGTGGCATCACAGTTACAATGACTAATTCCACTGCTACAAGTGTTCGTGTTACTTTAACGGGTCCTTTCGCTACCGAATCCCAGCATCATTCAGACAATCCTGGTCGTCTTCCAACACTTACTTTGCCTCAGACCTTCGAGTTGGTTGGTCGTGATGGTCAAGGTAATCCAGTTGTTAAATATGGTTTTACTTTGAAGCAGTGGTTCGTCAACCGTGGTAATGATACTTCCAAACATTCTAATGCTTTGTCTTGGTGTAATAGTATTGGTTATCGAATGCCTCGAGTAAAGGATTTAACAAATTCGTCTCGATTTAGTAGTTTGGGCGCTACACCTTCCTCACATAGTGACCATTATATGCGTCATATAGGTTCTGGCTTTTTCACGGAGTGGGGCAGAATGGAGGATTATTCAGGCATTGGTTTCATAAGATCTTCTTACAGGACTAGTGACAGCATTGGTCGTCATCGCCGCTATGACGTGCACTCATACGGCGGTATTGTGAATTGGCACGAAAGCATGCCTTTATCCGTGGTTTGTGCCTATCCTTAGTATTTATTTCTTCGTCTTTAATGCTTAGGGTCGAGGGGTATAAAGGAGTAGTTAAGTCATTAAGAAATAGTTGACTTGAAGAGTTAAGGTAGTTTTCAGATAAAAATTGATTTTGTAGTTTAGCCCCTCCGGACATCATCATCCCTCAACCGGGGGGGTATTTTTAAAGTGTTTAACTGTAAAAAAGTTGAGGAACGGGGTTTTTGAAATTTAAGATTCCACTTGAAAATTATTAAATTATCAAAATCACTAATTTCAAATACTTAAATATAATTTTTTTAGGATTATTAATACTAATTTTTAAATGTTTATAAAGATGATGTTCATTAATAAAAAGTAAATAAATTAAAATATACTTAACAGGATTGTTGTGCATGTTCGATAATTTTCAGAAGACAACTTGGTCAACCTCTAACTTAAATTCGTCGAAGTTAAGCTCTCAATGTTTATTTTTTACCAAAGTTTATTTTTTCACACAATTATGGGGAATTTTGCAAATTTTCGCGCGATCTTTTTCTCGATCCTTTTTACGATCTAATTTACTCCGTCAGATTGTTTTTTGCGTGGCGATTTTTCTTCCTCTTTTCAGCCATGCATTAACCTCTAAAACCTCGAATGTGATTCAGGGTAGTGCACCTTATTTGACTTTCGATGGTGGTCGTACTCGTGTGGTAGATGTTAACGGTCTGCTTGGTATTACACTTTCTGACGGAACTAAGTACACGCCTTCAACCAATATTTCATCAA